>NZ_VFTK01000022.1:0-122205 GCF_006439495.1 Mesorhizobium sp. B3-1-8 | reverse complement strand
AGTCGAAGGTGGTCTGCTGCAGTTGCGGCAAAAGCTGCGTGGTGCTGAAGAGCACGGCGCCCACCGCCATCATGACGAGGAACGACATGCCGAACTGCCGGCTGAAAAGCAGGCGGATGTCGACGATGGGGTCGCGCCTTGTCCACTCCCACGGAACAAGCAGCAGGAACGACACCGCGGAGATCACGGCGAAAGTGGTAATGAAGGTCGAGGCGAACCAGTCGTTGCGCTGGCCTTCGTCGAGAAAGACTTCGAGGCAGCCGAGCGCCATCGCCACCAGGATGAAGCCGATCCAGTCGACCTTCAGCCCCTTGCTCAACCGCTCGCGGCGTTCGCGTTCGAGAATGTCTGGCTCGATCACCAGCCATTGCACGAGCGCCAGCGACATGATGCCGAACGGCACATTGATGAAGAAGATCCAGTGCCAGGAGAAATTGTCGGTCAGCCAGCCGCCGATGGTCGGCCCGACCGTCGGGGCGACGATCACCGCGATGCCGTAGAGCGCAAAGGCCTGGGAGCGTTTCTCAGGCGGGAACGTGTCGGCCAGGATTGACTGCTCGCTCGGCGCCATGCCGCCGCCGCCGAGCCCCTGCAGGATGCGGAAGGCGATCAGCGTCGGCAGATTGGGCGCCAGCCCGCACAGCAGCGACGCCAGCGTGAAGGTCGCCACGCAGATCATGTAATAGCGCTTTCGACCGATGATGCTGGTAAGCCAGCCGCTGACCGGGATGATGACAGAGTTGGCGACGAGATAGGTGGTGATCACCCATGTGCTCTCGTCCATGCCGGCGGCGAGGCTGCCGGCGATGTTGCGCAGCGCGACATTGGCGATCGAGGTGTCGAGCACCAGCATGAAGGTCGCGATCGAGACGACGATCGCGATCAGCCAGGGGTTGCGACCGCCGGCCGCCGACCGGCTCTGGTCGCCCTGGGCTGTCGCGGCATCGCTCATCGCACCTTGACCGTCGGCACCACCGACATGCCGGGACCGAGATAGACGCCGGGCGGCTGGTCGAACACGATCTTGACCGGCACACGCTGCACCACCTTGACGAAATTGCCGGTGGCGTTTTCGGCCGGGAGCAGGCTGAAGGCCGTGCCGCTGCCGGCCTGAACGCTGTCGACATGGCCATGGAAGGTCTTTTCCGGATAGGCGTCGATGGCGATATCGACGGGCTGGCCCGGTCGCATCAGGTCGAGCTGTGTCTCCTTGAAATTGGCTTTCACCCAGACGTCGTTGGGCACGAACATCATCAGCACCTGGCCGGGCTGCGCATAGGTGCCTTTCGCCACCGTGATGTTGGTGGCATGGCCGGCGACGGGCGCCGTGATGGTCGTGCGGGTGAGGGTGATCTTGGCTTGGTTCTCGGTGGCCTGAGCCTGGCGCAGCTTGGCCTCGGCACTCTTGCCTTGAGCCTGCAGAACAGCCACCTGGCTTTTCGCCGCCTCGACATTGGCGTTGGCGGTATCGAGTGCTGCCTGGTCCTGGCGCAAGGTCGAAGCGGCCTGCTGTGCCTGCTGTTGCGTCGCCGTGCCCTTGGCCAGGAGCTCACGGTTGCGCTGGTCCTCGGATTTGGCGAATTCGAGCGCTGCCTGCGCCTGCGCCACCTGCCTTTCGGCCGCATCGATCTTGGCGTTTTGCGCCTCGGTCTGGGCCTGCACATTGGCAATATCGGCCCGCGCCGCAACCACGCCGGCTTGTGCCTGTTTGAGCGAGGCCTGATAATCGCTGTCGTCGATGCGCAGAAGCACGGCGCCGGCCTCGACCGGCTGGTTGTCGGTGACGGCGACATCGGTGATGCGTCCGGCAATTTCCGCGCCGATCGTCACCGTGCGGGCGTCGATGAAGGCGTCGTCGGTCCATTCATACTGTCGCGCGTTGATCCACCAGATGACCACGGCCGCGATGACCAACAGGATGAGGATGGCGACGATCGCCGCTATGTAGGGATGGCGTCCGATGAGGCCGGGTTTGTTGTCGTCCGACGGACTGTCATTCGACTGCGAGTCTTGCGCTCGCTCGCCGTCGCGCTCGTTATCCATGCGCTTTTCGGCGTCCGGCGGGCGTTGCTGCCGATCGGACTGGGGCTGAACCCGCGCTTCCTCGGCGGGAGCGGTTTCGCGCTCTTTTCTTTCAGTTTTTGCGTCCAAGGCAACGGGTCCCAGATATCGTTGGCCCCCTCGCAGCAGGGTCAACGGGCGGTTTCCGCAAAGGTTCCTGCCCTCGGATGCGGCCATGGCCCGGCTGGCAGCGTCAGCCCGCCATCCAGCCGCCGTCCACCATCAGGTTTATGCCGGTGACATAGCTCGCCATATCGCTGGCGAGAAAGAGCGCCGCGCCCGCCACGTCGTTCGGATGCCCGAGCCGTGGCCAGGGTGTGCGGCGGCGCGAATAGTCGAGCGCATCAGGGTCGTTGGCGACGCCCGGCTTGCCGGTGATGATCTTGCCCGGAGCGATGGCGTTGCAGACGATCAGGTCGTCGGCATGGTCGACGGCGATCTGCCGGGTCATCTGCACGATGCCGCCCTTGCTCACCGAATAGGGCAGGTCGCCGGGGCAGGCGACAATGCCATGCTGCGAGGAGATGTTGATGATGCGGCCGCGCACATCATTGCGCGGCGCCTGGGTCAGCATCTGCATGACCGCGCGTTTGTTGCAGTAGAAGAAACCGGTCAGGTTGACGCCGATGACGCGGTTCCACTGTTCCGGCGTGGTCTCGATCAGATTGGTGCTGGTGTAGATCGCTGCATTGTTGACCATCACGTCGAGGCGTCCGAACTGGGCGATCGTCGTGCCTACGAGCACATCGACGGCGTTCCAATCCGAAATGTCGGTTCTGACGTAGGTGGCTGTGCCGCCGGCCGAACGGATCATGCCGACGGTGCCTTGGCCGCCCTCGATCGGCTGCTCCACCATGTCTGCAACGACGATATTGGCGCCTTCGGTGGCGAATTTCAGCGCGATGGCGCGGCCGATGCCGGAGCTCGCTCCGGTGACGATGGCTGTCTTGTTGGCGAGCAGGGCCATGATGTTCAGCTCTCCCGGGTGACGATCTTTCCTTGCGCCGCGCCGACCAGTCGCCCGTCGCGCACGATCTCGCGGCCGTGCAGGAAGACACTGGTCAGCCGCGCTTTCACGGTCCAGCCGTCGAAGAGCGTATAGCCTGCCCGCGACACCTGATCGGCATTGGCGATGGTGCTTGACTGACGCGGGTCGAGGATCAGCAGATCGGCATCGTGGCCGACGGCGATGCGACCCTTGCGCCGGCTGAGGCCGAAGCGCTCGGCTGGATTGCGGGAGCACATGCGCACCAGATCGGGCAGGGCGATGAGTCCTTCGTCGACCAGCCTCAGCATTGTCGGAAGCAGCGTCTGCAATCCTGGCACGCCGCCCGGGATGTCGGCGAAAGCGGCATAAGCCGCTGCCTTCTCGACGGGCGCGTGCGGTGCGTGATCGGTGGCGATGATGTCGATCAGCCCTGCGCCTAGCGCGGCGCGCAGCGCGTCGACGTCGTGTGGCGAGCGCAAGGGCGGCGAAGCCTTCAGCTTGGCGCCTTGCGTTTCGTAATCCTGCGCTGTGAAGAACAGGTTCTGCGGCGTGGTCTCGACGCTGGCGTCGGCGACGCCGCGCAGCCGGCTCCAGGTCTCGACGCCCAGCTCGGAATTGATCTGCCGGACATGGATCCTCGCTTCGGCCGAGGCGGCGGCGACAAGGGCGCGGGCGATGCCATTGGCTTCGGCGAGCGGCGGCCGGCTGTCCAGGAAGGCGGCGACGCTGCCGGAGCGATCCCGCGCCGTGCTGCCGGCCAGGATCGATTGGTCGCCGGGCGAGATGCCGATCAGCGTATCGGCGCCGGCGAAAGCCTTCAGCGCCTCCGCAACGGTATCGAGCGAGGCAAAAAGGAAGGTGTCCCGCACGTCGGCGGTGAACAACTCGAAGGAGACCGGTGCGAGGTCGAGCAGGCGGGGGATAAGCGACAGATCGCGGCTGACCACGGCCTGCAGGCCGACATCGATATGGATGCGGCCCTTCGCAATCGCCATCTTGTCGGCAAGTTGCTCGGGCGTGGCCGTCCATGGCTCATCGGTCGGCATGTCGAGTACGGTGGTGACGCCGCCGAGCGCCGCCGCATGCGTACCGGAGGAAAAGTCTTCCTTGTGGGTCAGGCCGGGATCGCGCAGATGCGCATGCGCATCGACAAGGCCCGGTAGCAGGAAGCAACCCGAGGCGTCGATGAGCGTGCTGGCTTCCGCGGCTTCGCTGGGCGCGATGAGTGCGGCGACCTTGCCCGCGGCGATGCCTATATCGCCCCGGCCGAGGCCGTCGGCGTTCACAACCGTTGCGCCGCGGATCAGCGTCTCGAACACGATTCCCCCTCAGCCGCGCTGCTCGAAGCGCGCATGGTTCGCGTGCCAGAAGCGCGCGATGTCCTCGCGGCGCATGAAGGCGGCGCCGTCGGATTTCTGGACATGCTCGATGACCTCGCGCAGGCCCGAGGCGCGGTTCGGCTGACCCGTCCAGCGGGCGTGGATGCCGATGGTCAGCATGCGGCCGCCGGTCTCGTCGGCTTCGCCAAGCATATAGTCGATGGCCACGCGGCAGTCCTCGGCGAAGTCGCGCGGATTGCTGTAGCCCGGAGCCACCAGATAGCGGCTGTCGTTGAGCGTCTTGGAGTAGGGGACGACCAGGATCTCGGTGCCCCGGTGATCGAGGAAATAGGGCAGGTCGTCGTTGCAGGGATCGGAGTGGTAGAGGAAGCCGCCTTCCTCGACCAGCAGGTCGCGCGTGTTGACGCTGGGTAGCGAGCGGCAGTTCCAACCCAAGGGCCGCTTTCCCAGCAGCTTTTCGTAAAGCGCGATCGCCTCGTGCAGATGGTGCTCTTCCTCGCCGCGCTCCATGGTCGTGTGGTCGATCCAGCGCAGGCCATGGCCCATCAGGTCATGCCGGCGGCTCTTCATCCATTCGACCAAGGGCGGGTTGCGCTCCAGCGCCACGGCGCAGGCGGAAAAGGTGACCGGAATGTCGTAGCGGTCGAACAGCCTGGCCAGGCGCCAGACGCCGGCGCGGCTACCATATTCGAAATGCGTCTCGGTGCCGAGATCGCGCACCGGCATGCCGCCGCTGAGATTATATTCGCCCCAATTGTCGTTGCGGCCATCTTCGAGCCAGGAGTATTCCGAGCCCTCCTCATAGTTGAGCACGAGGTTGACGGCGAGCTTGACGCCGCCCGGCCAGGTGACGAAGGGCGGGTGCGGGCCGTAGCCGACGAAATCGCGCGGCTGCTGGAAATCGGTCGGCATCGACTAGTCTCCTCTGGGCGGCTTGGCTCAGTTCTCGTTGGCGGCGATCCAGTCCATATAGGCATGGAACGCTTCCTTGCCGGCACGCGGCCGCCACGTGGTGTCGCGCATGATGCGCGCGATGTCATAGGCGCCCCACATGCCGCCTTTCAGCCTCACATCCTGGACGATGTTGGCGTCGTCTCCAGGCGTCACCTCCGCCTTCAGGCCCGGGACGCGTTCCTTTGCCCAGCCGATGATCTCGCCGATGGTCTGGCTGGAACCGGAGCCGATATTGTAGTGGCGGTAATTGAGGCGCGGCGCATCGATCAGCGCGAGGATCGCGGCGGCCACGTCGGTCGAGGCGACATAGTCGCCGACGGGCTCCAGGCTGTTCGGCCTGATCGTCTCGCCGGCCAAGGCCATATGCGCGACGCGGTTCGGAACATGACGAAAATTGCGGCTCTCGGTGGCGCGATCCATCGGGCCGTAGACGGAAGCGAGCCGCACCGAGGCCGCCGACAGGCCGAACAGATCGGCATAGCGGTTGGTGACCATCTCGGAGGCGAATTTCGAGATGCCGTAGAGCGTCAGCGGCGCGACATAACCGTCTTCCGGCAGTGGCTCGGCGCCCCAGTCCGGTCCGTTGTGGCGATAGACGGAACCGGAGCTGACATAGACGAAGCGTTTCAGGCCTGGTCTCGCGCGCGCCCAGTCCAGCATGCGCACTGTGCCCATGAGATTGACGTCGACGACGCGGGCCGGGTCTGCGGCCTCCGGCTGGCGCTTTGCCTCCGAGGCGCTGCCGCGCGAAATCGGCGTGATCGTCGCGCCATGCACGATTGCCGTGATGCCTTGCTTGTCGAGCGTCGCGGACCAGGCTTGCGGGTTGAGGATATCGGCGGAAATCACCGTCAGCCGGTCGCGCACCGGAGCGAAATGCTTCTCGGCTGCGGCATCGAGGCCGGAGCGATCGAGGATCACGGCGCGGGCTTGCGGATCGCGGTCCAGCCATGCGCGCGCGACCACGCTCATGACAAAGCCGGTGCCGCCGGTGACGAGCAAGGTCATGGAAACTCCTCTGGAAAGGTTGCTGCCTCAGCGCGTCGCATAGCCGCCATCCACGAGCATGTCTGATCCGGTGACGAAGGATGCGTCGGAGGAAAGCAGGAAAGCCGCCGCCGCGGCGATCTCGTCGGGCTCGGCGATGCGGTCGAGCAGATGGGCGGGACCAAGGCCGGCATTGGCGGCCTCGAAATCGGCGAACCGGCGCAGCAGGCGCGTCGTCGCCACCGCACCGGGCGACAGGCTGTTGACGCGGACCCTGTCGGGCGCGTGGTCCACGGCCATCGCCTTGGCGAGGTGGATCAGGCCGGCCTTGGCGGCGCAATAGGCGACGGCCCTGGCGGTGGCGACGCGCCCGAATTGCGAGCCGATGAAGACGACCGAGCCGCCGCCGCTTGCCGCGATCAGCGGCACGGCGAACTTGCTCATCAGGAAGGCGCCGGTCAGGCCGACATCGATCTCGTGCCGCCATGCGCTTTCGTCGAGATCGACGACGGTGGCGCTGGTCGAGGGTGCCGCGGCATTGTGCACCAATCCGTCGAGCCGGCCGAAGTTTTGCCGGGCAAATGCGACGGCCGCCTCCGCGGACTCGATATCCGTCACGTCGCATTGGCAAGCGGCAGCTGAAGGCCCGAGTGTCTGGGCAAGCTCGGTGGCCGGCTCTGGACCGTAATCGGCGCAGACGACCTTAGCGCCTTCGGCAACACAGCGGCGCGCTATCGCCGTGCCGATGCCGCTGGCGGCGCCGGCGATCAGGATGACTTTGCCCTCGAGACGCCTCATGTCTGGCGCTGTCATCAGGCCTGCTCCTCCAATGCCGGCATGGCCGCCAGCGTGACCGGACGGCGCAACAAGTTGTAGCAGGCAGCTAGAGTCACCAGCACGGCGCCGCCGCCCAGAAGCAGGAACATGGCCGGCGCGCCCATATGCTCCATCAGGCCGGCCGAAATGCCGGGCGTCGCGACATTGCCGATCGAATAGAGCAGGAGCAGCGTGCCGGAGGCTCCGACCATGTGCCGGCTGTGCAATTGCGAGGCGCCGAACGCCATCGCCACCGGATAGACCGTCAGCGCCGTCGCGCCATAGAGGAAGAACAGCACGAAGAGCAGCGGGACTGAAAAGTTGCCGAGCCAGGCGATCGCGGCGCAGAGCGTGACCGACAGGATGCCCTGGACAAGCAGTATGATCCTGCGCTCAAACCTGTCGGACAGCCAGCCGACCGGCGTCTGCGCCAGCATGCCGGCGATGCTGATGGTCGTGACCAGCCCGACCGTCGTTGCCGCCGACAGCCCGATCTGCGTGCCGTAGATCGGCGTCAGCACGAAGATGTTCATATTGGTGATGCCGCCCTGGAAGATCGCCACGACCGTCACCGGCGCCAGCCGGAAAAGCGCCAGCGGGCCGAGGCGCTTGACCGGCCTTGCCGAACTTGCGTGCTCCGGATCGGTGGCAGGCAGCGCGGGCCAGCGCCCACCGGCGAATTTGGAGATCAGCGCCAGCAGCACCGTCGCCGCCGCCACCGGGAACAGATGCGGCGATTGCGGGCCGACCATCGCGACCAGAACCTGACCGAGCAGCACGGCGATTGCCGTTGTCAGCATATAGATCGAAAACATCGCGCCGCGATTGTGGTGCTCGGCATAGAGGTTGATCCAGCTTTCGCAGACGACGAACAGCGATGCCATCGCGAGGCCGCCAAGCAGGCGAAAGCAGATCCAGCTCGGCAGGAAGTCGGTGAAGACGAAACCGGAAGCCGCCAGCAGCGCAACGACGACAATGGCAACGAAGGTTCGCTCATGGCCGTATTGGGCGACGGCCGGGCGGGTCACCAGGCATCCGATGAGGAAGCCCACGGGATAGGCCGTCAAGACGATCTGCACGACCTGGGGAGAAATGCCGGGCTTGCCAAGATGCAGCGACACGGCGGTGGTCAGCATGGCGCTGCCGATGCAGGCCAGGCAGATGCCGACCATGATCGGCAGCAAGGCACGGGACCGCTCTGCATTTTGCCAGAGCCGCGTCGCGGATTGAGCGATCGACCTCATGAATGCGGCTGCGGCGGCTCCCTGGCGGCACCGTTGACCGACGGCAGCCCGGCCAGAAGCTACACTTTGTGGCGATTGCCACAAACGAAGATTGGCGCGGCTATGGCTCAAATTTTTTTGGCCATGCCGGCGAAGGAAAGCGGCGTCTCGGCGCGCTGTAGGCTTTACAGCGGTTTTGCACCCTCCTTACCATAGGCAAAAACCAAAATCTGGAAACCAGCGGAAGGGAACATCATGACGATCGAACGCCTGGAAAACGGACAGCGCTTCTGCCGGGTGCTCCGCTATAACGGCACCGTCTATGTGGCGGGGCTGACCGCGGACGATCTTTCGGGCGACACCACTAGCCAGACCAAGCAGATCCTTGCCAAGATCGACGCGCTTCTCGCCAAGGCCGGCAGCGACAAGTCGAAGCTGCTCAGCGCGCAGATATGGCTCAGGGACATCGCCGATTTCGAGATGATGAACACGGCCTGGGACGCCTGGATCGACAGGAGCGCCATGCCGGTGCGCGCCACGGTGGAAGCGCGGCTTGCCGGCGACCAGTATCGCGTCGAGATCATGGTGACGGCGGCCGTTGGCTGAGCCGGCCGGCGAGGGTACGCCAATGCATGAGCTGGTGATCAAGGGCGGGCGCGTGGCGCTCGACGACGGCTGGGCCGAGTGCGACGTCGGTATCGACGATGGCCGCATCGCCGCCATCGGCAAAGGTCTTTCCGCCGAGAAGGCGATCGACGCCGGCGGCCGCTGGGTGATGCCCGGCGGCATCGACGCGCATTGCCATCTCGACCAGCCGGTCTGGGGTGGAGCCGGCAATGCCGACGATTTCTATTCCGGCACGATCTCCGCCGCTTTTGGCGGCACGACCTGCATAGTTCCGTTCGGCATGCCCGGGCAGGACATGACGACTGTCGGCGCCATGGACCGCGCGCTGGAGCGCGCTGCGAGACGCGCGGTGATCGACTACGGGCTGCATGCCGTGGTCACCATGGGCACCGGCGCGGATGTCGAGGCTCAGCTTGGCGCGCTCGCCCAGCGCGGCATCGCCTCGGTCAAGCTGTTCATGACCTATCAGGGTTTCGCCGTCGACGACGACCTCTTCTTCAAGGTTCTCGATACGGCAAGGCGGTTGGGCTGGATCGTCATGGTCCATGCCGAGAACGACGCCGCGATCCGGCGCACGCGCCAGCGGCTGATCGATCTCGGCCGCACCGATATCCGCTATCATGTCGTTGCCCACAGCGAGACGATGGAGCGCGAGGCGACGCATCGCGCGCTGGCCTTTGCCGAGATGACCGGCGCGCGCATGACCATCGTGCATGTCTCGTCCTGGCAGTCGGCCGAGGAGGTGGCGCGGGCAAAGATGCGCGGCGTCGACGCTATCGCCGAGACCTGCCCGCAATATCTCTTTCTCGGCGCGGCCGATCTCGATCGCCCGGCAATCGATGCGGCGCGCTTCGTCTTCTCGCCGCCGCCGCGCTCGCCGCGCAGCCACGAGCATCTGTGGCAAGGGCTGATCAATGGCGGCATCGACCTGTGGTCGTCCGATCATTCGCCATATTATTTCGCCGACAAGATCGGGCAGTCCGAGACACCCGGTTTCACCACGACACTGAGCGGCATTCCAGGCATCGAGACACGCCTGCCGCTGCTGTTTTCGGAAGGGCTGCTCACCGGCCGCCTGACGCTCGAGCGCTATCTCGACCTCACCTCGCGCAATGCAGCCTCGATCTACGGCTTCGCCGATCGCAAGGGTCGCATCGCCATCGGGCTCGACGCGGACCTAGCGCTGTGGGATCCGACGGCGCGCTGGACGCTCGGGCACAGGGCGCTGCATTCGCGCGTCGACTTCACGCCCTACGAGGGCAGGGTTGTCACCGGCAAGCCAAGCACCGTTCTGGTGCGCGGCGTGCCGGTGGTCGCCGACGGCAAGCTGCAGGCGGAGGCGGGCTTCGGGCGCTTTGTGGCACGCACCGCCGCCGATCCGGCGCATCTCAGAAAACCAGTCGAGGATTGGACACCATGGCTCGATGCCTGACCATCGCCGTTTGCCAGACCGGACCGATCCAGCGCAGCGCCACGCGCGCCGAGACGGTCGGGCGCCTAGTGCATCTCCTGGAGAAGGCTGCTTCCGCCGGCGCGGAGATCGCGGTGTTTCCCGAAATGGCGCTCACCACTTTCTTCCCGCGCTGGCGCATCGACGACCAGGCCGAGATCGACGCCTTCTTCGAAGCCTCGATGCCGGGGCCGGAAACGCGGCGGCTCTATGATGCCGCCGCGCGCCTGAAGGTTGGCTTCGCGCTTGGCTATTGCGAGCTGGCGCAGGAAGAGGGCCGCACGCGCCATTTCAATACAATGGATCTGGTCGGGCCAGACGGTGCCTTCATCGGCCGCTACCGCAAGATGCATGTGCCGGGTTCGAGCGAGCCGGAGGCGGGCACGACCACGCATCTCGAACGACGCTATTTCGAGCCGGGCAATCTCGGCTTTCCGGTCTTCGACTATCGCGGCGTGCGTGTCGGCCTCGCCATCTGCAACGACCGCCGCTGGCCGGAAACCTATCGCATGCTCTGCCTCAACGGCGCCGAGGTGGCGTTGCTCGGCTACAACACGCCGCTTTTGCTCGACGAAGCGCCGGCTCTGGCGCATCTGAGAATGTTCCACAACCATCTGCCGATGCAGGCCGGTGCCTACCAGAACACGCTCTGGGTCGCCGCCGCAGCAAAGGCTGGTCTGGAAGACGGGCAGGCGCTGATCGGCGGCTCCTGCATCATCGCGCCGACCGGCGAGATCGCGGCACTGGCAATGTCGCTCGACGACGAAGTCATCGTCCATCGCGCCGATCTGGACCTGATCGAGACCTGCCGGAAAGTGAATTTCAACTTCGCGCTCTATCGCCGCCCCGATCAATACAAGCGCATCTCGGAACCGGTCTGAGACCGCGATGGGCCTCGTGGAAACAAGCCAAAGCCAAGGCACACCGCCGCCCTCGACCGATCCGCTGACGCTCGGCGAGATCGTCGGGAATGGCCTTTGCATCGGCTGTGGCCTCTGCCGGTCGATCGCCGTTCCCGGCGACGTCGAGATGGTGATGACGCCGGAAGGGCGCGAGCGGCCCGTGGCGTTGCGGGAATTGGACAAGTCGACATTGACGAAGATCAACGCCGTGTGTCCGGGAACGCGCATCGCCGGTCCGCCACCAGCGCAGATGAATGACGCCGCGTTAGCGGACACGGTCTGGGGATCGGTCGAACGGCTTGTGCTCGGCTCCGCTGGAAATCCCACAGTGCGGTTTATTGGCTCCGGCGGCGGGGCGCTGACGGCGCTCGGACAGTTCCTGCTCAGTTCGGGACGGGTCAAGTTCGTGCTGCATGTCGCGGCCTCGCGTTCCATGCCGATGCGCACGGAACGCAAGCTGAGCTTCGACGCCGCTTCCGTGCTCGAAGGCGCCGGCTCGCGCTATGGGCCGGCGGCGACCCTGGTGGATTTCAACGCCATTCTCGACCGCGGCGAGCCTTTCGCGCTGATCGCCAAGCCGTGCGACATCACCGCCGTGCGCAATCTGGCGCGGCTCGATCCGCGCGTCGACGAGCATATGCGCTATGCGCTCGCCTTCGTCTGCGGCGGCGCCTCGGAGCTGACCAAGTCGGAACAGGTGCTGCAGCGTTTTGGCCTCGGCGAGGAGGAGCTTGCTCTCTTCCGCCACCGGGGCCATGGCAATCCCGGACTCAACCGCATCGAAACTCGCGACGGCCGCGCCTTCGAGATCAGCTACCGGCAGCTCTGGGAAGACGAGGACAAATGGATGATCCAGCCGCGCTGCAAGATCTGCCCCGACGCGATCGGCCAGGTGGCGGATATCGCGGTATCGGATTCCTGGCTGAATGGCGGACCGGCCGTCGAGGATGAGCCGCTCAACGGCATCATCGTGCGCACCAAGCGCGGGCGGGAGCTGTTCGACGCGGCTGTCGAGGCCGGCGCGGTGCAGATCAAGCGGGAGAGCGGGATCGCCGAGATCAGCGAGTTGCAGTCGCATCAGGTGCGCAAACGCCGCGCGGTCTGGGCGCGGCTGAAGGGCATGGAGATAGCCGGCAAGCCGGTGCCTTTCGTCACCGGTCTCGCCTTGCGCGAATGCGCGTCACAGAATTCAGCGGCCGAGAATCTGGCCGAGGGACGTGGCGCCCGCGATCGAGCCCGGCGCGGCCGCCTGGGCGAGCCGCCTGCGGTGCCGCGTGAAACAGTTTCAAAGGATGGGCAACCATGAGCGAGCAGACCGAGGTGATCGTCATCGGCGGCGGCATGGCCGGCGCCGGTGCTGCCTATGAGATTTCGCGCACTTCGAAAGTTGTGCTGCTCGAGCGCGAGAGCCATTGCGGCTACCACACCACGGGACGTTCGGCCGCAAGCTTCACCGAGAACTATGGCAATGGCGTCATCCGCCGCATCGTGCTGGCAAGCCGGGCGTTTCTCACCGAGCCGCCGACAGGTTTTTGCGATTATCCGCTGCTCAGCAAGCGCGGCATGATCACCGTGGCGCGGGCCGACCAACTCGACCTGCTGCGCGAGGATCTGGAGGCGGCGCAGGCGCTGGTGCCATCGATCGTGGCGATGACGCCGGCCGAAGCGATCGCGCGCGTGCCGGCGCTTCGCGAGGACTATCTCGCCGGCGCCTATATCGAACCGCATTCGATGGACATCGACGTCAACGGCCTGCACCAGGGGTTCTTGCGCGGCGCGCGGGCGCGCGGCGCCCGCATCGTCACCAAGGCCGGCGTGATAGCCATCGGCAGGCAGGGCGGGCAATGGCGGGTCGAGACGGAAGCGGGAACATTCCTTGCGCCGTTGATCGTCAATGCGGCCGGCGCCTGGGGCGACGAGATCGCGGCGATGGCCGGAGTGCGTCCGGTCGGCCTGCAGCCGAAGCGTCGCACCGCCTTCAACATTCCAGCGCCGGTCGGTCTCGACATTAGCGACTGGCCGCTGGTCAACGATGTCGGCGCGGAGTTCTATTTCAAGCCGGATGCCGGGCAGCTCTTCGTCTCGCCCGCCGATGCGACAGCGTCGGCGCCGATGGACGCCTTTGCGGAAGACATCGATGTCGCGATCGGCGCCGAGCGTCTCGAACGGGCAACGACGATTGAGGTGCAACGCGTTTCGCGCTCCTGGGCGGGTTTGAGGACGTTCGTCGCCGACGGCTCGCCGGTGGTCGGTCCGGACGACGAGTTGCCGGATTTCGTCTGGCTGGTCGGGCAGGGCGGCTACGGCATCAAGACCTCGCCGGCGTTGTCGCGCGTCTGCGCCAGCCTGATCGCCGGCGGCGGGCTGCCCGACGATGTCGCGAGGCAAGGCGTTTCGCTTGCGGAACTCACGCCGCATCGGCTGCGCGGTGCTCAATCTCGGCTGGCCGCCTCATGAGCAGCGCCGCATTGACGGCCGGCGGCAGGCTGGCCGGGCGTCTCCTGGAGACACTCGCGCAAGCCACCACCGATGCGCCGGGGATCACGCGCGTCGCTTACGGGCCGGGCGAACGCTTCGCCCACGATCTCGTGCGCAGCGAGGGGGATAAACTCGGCGCCGTCGCGCGCGTCGATGCCGCCGGCAATCTCTATTTGACGCTGAAAGGCCGTGACCCTGACCTGTCGGCGATCGTCATCGGCTCGCATCTCGACAGCGTGGCGCATGGCGGCAATTTCGATGGCGCCGCCGGCGTCGTGGCGGGGCTCGCGGTAATGGCCGAATTGGTCGGGCAAAATATCCGCTTGGCGCGCGATCTCATCATGCTGGCGATTCGCGCCGAGGAAGCGGTCTGGTTTCCGCTCTCCTATCCCGGCAGCCAGGCGGCGCTTGGCCTGCTCGATCCGCAGGCGCTCGAAGCCAGGCGTTCCGATAGCGGCCGCACGCTGGCCGACCACATGCGCGAGGAAGGTTTCGATCCAGACGCCGTGCGACGCGGCGTGCCGGGCATCGATGCAGGCCGGATCGCTGCCTTCGTCGAGGTGCATATCGAGCAGGGACCGCGCCTGGTCGCCGCCGGAGCGCCGGTCGGCATCGTTACGGGGATCGCCGGCGGCTTCCGCTATGTCGACGCGAAATGCCTTGGCGCCTATGCCCATTCCGGCGCCGAGCCGCGCTTTGCCCGCCATGACAGCGTGCTCGGCTTTGCCGACCTGATTGCGGGCCTTGAGGCAGAGTGGGACGCGCTCGAACGCGATGGCCACGAGGCGACGATCACCTTTGGCCGCGTGCAGTCCGATCCGACACAGCATGGCGGCAGCCGGGTGCTGGGCGAGCTTGGCTTCACGCTGGATGTCCGCAGCGCCGAGCCGGCCGTTCTGGAGTGGGTCGAAAATCGGCTTCAGACCATTTTCGCCAAGGTGGGCGCCACGCGCGGCGTGACCTTCGAGCCCGGGCCGCGCTTCACCTGGGAACCGGCGACCATGTCGCCGGACCTGATCGGCAGGCTCGACCGTGCTGCCACCGAACTGCAAATGCGCGCCCCGCATGTGCCGAGCGGGGCCGGGCACGATGCGGCCACCTTCGCCGGCGCCGGCATTCCGACCGCGATGCTCTTCGTGCGCAACGAGAATGGCAGCCATAATCCGCATGAAAGCATGGAGATCGCGGACCTCGATCAGGCGATCCGGCTGCTCCTGCGTTTCGTCACCGATTTCGACAACTTACCGGACCAGCCATGAACCTCGCCAAGACCGCCTTGCTCGTCATCGACCTGCAGAATGAATACCGTCGCGGCGCGGCCTGGCCGGTCGTCGGCTACGACGCCGTGCTCGCCAACGCTGCCGCCCTGATCGAGGCCGCCCGCAAGGCGGGCGTGCCCGTCATCCATGCGCAGGCCTGGGTCAAGCCGGAAGAGCGTGAAGGCTATGAGCGGCAGGAAGAGATACTGGCCGAGGAATTCCGCTCGGCGGTCGCAGGCAGCGACGGCGCCGCGATCTGCGCCGAGGTAGCGGTGCAGCCGGGCGACATCGTCATCCACAAGCACTGGCCGAGCGCCTTTCGCCGCACCGAGCTTTCGCAGCGGCTCGCCGTGCTCGGCATCGAAAACCTCGTCGTCGCCGGCGTGCTGACCGACAGCTGCGTGACCGAAAGCGTGTTCGATGCGGTTTACCAGGGCTTTCGCGTGTGGCTGGTGATGGAAGCCTGCGGCAGCATGACGGAGGCGATGCACCGCACCGGCATGCTCGACATGGCGAACCGGCTCTATGGCGGCGGTATATTGCATCTGCCCGAAGCCCTGAAGGCGCTGGCCGGCCAGTCCTTCGATGGCTGGCGCTGCACGCGGCCGGTGGAGTTCGCCTACACGCTGGAGAGCGTCGACCGGATTTACGAGGCGCTGTGATCGGCGCCGCAGCCGCACGCGCCTCTGACGACCGTCCTTGAAGCCGAGGGCTTGAGAACCGCCCCCGGCAGCGCTCCGGTCGCCCTGCCGCCGCGCCAGACCGATACGCCGTTGACGAAGACATGTTCGATGCCGGCGGCGGGTCGGCGCGGCTCCTCGAAAGTGGCGCTGTCGATGATCGTCTCGGGATCGAAGATGACGAGGTCGGCGAAATTGCCTTCCGCCAGAATGCCGCGCTCTTGGATGCCGAATTCACGCGCGGGCAGGCCGGTCATTCGGAATACGGCCTCCTCCAGACTGAACAGTCCGATGTCACGCGCGTAGTGCCCGAGCACGCGCGGAAAGGTGCCCCACAGACGCGGATGCGGGTGGATGTCGTGCGGCAGGCCGTCGGAGCCGATCATGGTGCGCGGATGCGCGATGATGTTGCGGACGTCGTCCTCGTCGAGCTGGAAATAGACAGCACCCGCCGGCAGCAGACGCTCACCGGCCTCGCGCTCGGTGCAGTTCCATTCCCGGGCTATGTCGGCGATCTCGCGCCTGGCCATCTCCGGATGCGGATCGGACCAGGTGACGAGGATCTTCAAGCCGGTGTCGCAGCGCTCCAGCCGGAGCACGGTCGAGCTCGCGGCATAGGGGTAGACGTCCATGCCTATGTCCATCGTCTCGCGCGCCTTGTCGATTCTTTCCAGCGAGGGCCGGCTCTTGCCGAAATTGGCGCGGCCGGTGCACTGGTGGTGCGAGATGAACAGCTTGCCGCCAGCATGATCGGCAATGTCGATCGCTTCCTCGATCGCCTCGTCCATCGTCTCGAAGTAGTTGCGCGTATGAGTGACATAGGGACCGCCCAGGCCTGCCGCCGTGGCGGCTAAGGCCTTGACCTCCTCGGTCGAGGAGTTGACGGCGGGCGGATAGTCGAGCCCGGTGCTGAGGCCGAAGGCGCCCTCGACCATCGCCGCGGCGACCGCTTCCTGCATCGCCACCGTTTCCGCTTCATTGGCCGGCCGATCGGTCACCGGCATGCAGCGCTGGCGCAAGGTCGTGTGGCCGACGAGCAGGGCGGCATTGGTGGCGATGCCGCGACGCTTCAGCTCCGCGACATAGTCGGTGAAGCGGTCGAAACGGAAGTTCTCGCGGCCGCCGACCAGCGTGAAGGGTGGCGGCGGCGTTTTGTCGAGCAGCAGCGGCGCCAAGCTGACGCCGCAATTGCCGGCGATCACCGTCGTCACGCCCTGGCTGATCTTCGGGTCCATGCCGCGCGGTGCCAGCAGCGCACCGTCGTCATGGGTGTGCACGTCGATGAAGCCGGGTGCGACCACCTTGCCCTTTGCATCGATTTCCTCGATGCCCTGCGCATCGTCCAGCCGGCCGATGGCGGCGATCCGGCCCATCGTGGCGGCGATGTCTGCCTCGAAGCGGTCAGAACCGTCTCCGGAAATCAGCGTTGCGCGGCGGATGAGGAGATCATAGGGCATTGGGCGGCTTTCCTAGCTTTCCGGGTTGGCGGCGATCTCCTCGCGGCGGCGCGCGACATAGGCGTCGAGCTCTTCGCGGATCGCGGGGTCCATCACCGGCTCCTCGTAGTCGTGCAGGGCCTGCTGCCAGAGCTCGGTCGCCCGCTCCAGCGCATCCTTGCCGCCCGCTTCTTGCCACGCGCCATGGTTCTGCCAATTGGAAAGCATCGGCTGGTAGAAGGCAGTGGTGTAGCGCGACATGGTGTGCTCGGCGCCAAAGAAATGGCCGCCGGCCGGCACCGACTTGATCGCCTCGAAGCCGAGATCGTCCTCCTGGAACGGCAATGGCCGCAGGAACTCCATCATGTTCTGCAGGATCTCGACGTCGAGCACGAGTTTCTCGTAGGACGCCGTCAGCCCGCCCTCCAGCCAGCCGGCCGCGTGATAGATCAGGTTGGCGCCGCCGAGAACCGCGCCCCAGGTTGCCATCTCGGTCTCATAGGCCGCCTGCAGGTCGACCACGTTGGAGGCGTTCGCGTTGGAGGTGCGGTAGGGCAGGTTGTAGCGCCGCGCGAGTTGTCCGGCGATGATGTTGGCCTTGGCGTTCTCCGGCGTGCCGAAAGCCGGCGCGCCCGACTTCATGTCGACATTGGAGGTGAAGGCGCCATACATCACCGGCGTGCCGGGATTGACGAGCTGCGTCAGCACGACGCCGAACAGCGCTTCGGCGTTCTGCTGGCAGAGTGCTGCGGCCAACGTCACCGGCGTCATCGCGCCCATCAGCGTGAAGGGCGTGACGGTCACCGGCTGGCCGTGCTCAGCCATGGCGATCAGGCCTTCGGCCATCGCGTCGTCGAACAGCCGAGGCGAGTTGATCGAAATAATGGTGGTCACGCCGGGCGAAGTCCGCATCTCCTCGACGCTGATGCCGCGGGCGATCGCCATCATGTTGATGCCGTCCATTGCCCTGGCGCGGCCGATCGCGGTGCAGTGGAAGGAGAGGTCGCTGAGCGTCAGATTGGCGTGGTAAGTGTCGAGGTGACGCGCATTGGCCGGCAGTTCCATCGGCGCCACCACCTGGTTGCCGATGATGTGGATGGCGTTGAAGTGGTGCGCCAGCCGGATAAAGTTCTGGTAGTCGGGAAGATTGCCCTGGCGGCGGCCATTGATGCGGTCATGCACGTTGGGCGGGACGGCGACCAGCCCGAAAACCAACGAATTGTCGCCGAGATGGACCTGCTTTTCCGGGTTGCGGCTGGTCAGCGTGAAGGACGACGGCACGTTGCGCAGGGCCTCGGTCACCAGGCTTTCATCGATCCTGATGGTCTTTTCCTCGCGATCGACGATGGCGCCGGCAGCGGCGAACAGGTCCATCACCTTCTCGCTCATGACGCGGATGCCGAGCTCCGACAGGATGCGCATCGAGGTCTTGTGCAGCTGTTCCATGCGCTCTTCGTCGAGAAGCTGCATGGGCGGGTAGGGGTTTTTCACGCTCTGCCAAGGCAGTTGCGCGATGCCACCACCGCCGCGCCCGAGTTTCGATCGGCGACCGCCGCCACGCCTGTCCTGTGACATAAGTTTGTTCCCTTCCGGCTTCAGTACCCGCGTTCCGGATTGACCACGTTTTCCAGCGGCTGGCCTTTGCGGTAGCGCGCCAGATTGTCGGCGAACATGCGCACCGATTTGATGTCCCAGCCGTCATAGACCGCCGCGCAATGCGGCGTGACGGCGACGTTCTCGTAAGCCCAGAGCGGATGCCCGGCCGGCAGCGGCTCGGTGGCGAAGACATCGAGCGCCGCGCCCTTGATCCGCCCGCTGTCGAGCGCGTTGAGCAGTGCGGCTTCCTCGACGACGCCGCCGCGCGAAATGTCGATCAGCACGGCGGACGGCTTCATGGCGGCAAAGGCGGCCTTGCCAAGCAAGCCGCGCGTTGTGGGCAGCAATGGCACGCAGCAGACGATGAAATCGGCGCGGCCGATCAATGTCAGCAGCGCATCGGGGCCATGCACCTCGTCGAGCGCGGGCATCGGCTTCGGCCGCGCGCGGATGCCGAGCGTGCGCATACCCATCGCCTGCGCGCGGCGCGCGACGGCCTTGCCGGTCTTGCCGAGACCGAGGATGAGGACGGTCTTGCCCTCGATCGGCTCGACGCGGCCGCCGCCCCATTGGCGGGCCTGCTGCCGGCCCTCGAAACCGCGAAGGTCGAGCGAGAAGGACAGCATTGCGCCGAGCGCATATTCGGCCAGCATGCCGGCCGCGACGCCGGCTGAATTCGTGACCGTCACGTGCGCAGGATCCCAACGCCCGAGATGGTCGGTGCCGGAGCCGCCGATCGACACCCATTTCACCGTCGGGCTCTCGACGAGCGCCTGGCGCGGATAGCGCGGCGTGCCGTCGAAACGGATCGAATAGACCACTTCCGCGGCGGTCCGCTCGATCAGCGCGGGAAGGCCGGCATAAGTGTCGCAGGCATGGATATCGAGGTCCGGATGCGTTTCGGCAAGCACGGCAAGCGCGCCGGCCGGCTTGTCGGTGTGCAGGATGACGGTTGGGCGCGCCGACATCGCGACCTCACTTGCGGCCGATATGGTCGGCGGCGCTGCCGAGGGCGGCAAGCAGCGCCTGGCCGTTTTCCAGCGTCGCATTCTCATGCGGCGCGCGCAGGTTCAGCCAGCGCCGGTCGCCGGACTTGACCGCAAGCACCGCCTTCATCGCCGGGATCAGCCCGGCATCCTGGATCACCTTCCGAAACGTCTTGATGGCGGCATCCGCTTCGGCGACGTCCTCGCCCATCCGGGCCGCGTCATAGAGGCGGCGGATGGCGGCGGCGTTCAGATTGACGGTCGCCGAAATACAGCCTGCCGCGCCGCTCGCCAGACCCTTGGTGAGCTGCGCCTCGGAACTCGGAAAGACCGAAATACCGGGCGCGGCGGCGATAACGGCGGCCGTGTTGTTCCAGTCGCCGGCGCTGTCCTTGTAGGCGACCACAGTGTCCGGAAATGCCTTGCTCAGCCTTGCCGTCAGGGCCGGGCTGACCGGCACGCCCGAGTTCTGCGGGATGTGATAGAGGATCACGCGCATCGAAGGTTTTGCCACCTTCTCGATCAGCTCGCTGTAGTAACGCGCCTGACCGTTGTCGCCGGCGCCGGTGTAGAAGAAGGAAGGCAGCACCATGACCGCGGCGCAGCCGAGGCCAACGGCATGGGCCGATAATTCGACCGTTTCCGGCAGCGCGGTGACGCCGGTGCCGGGCATCAGCCGGTCCGGCGCGATGCCGGCCTCGACCAGCCATTCCAGCGCCTGCATGCGCTCGCGCAGGGAGACAGACAGCGCTTCGCCCGTCGTGCCGAAGGGCGAGAGGAAATGCGCGCCCTGGCCGAGCACCCATTTGGCGTGGGATATCCAGAGATCGCGCGCGATGCGGCCGTCGTCTTCGAACGGCGTCAGGATCGGGGCGATGGTTCCTTGCGGGCGGGTCATGAATGTCCTCTATGCTGGTCTGTGTGGCCGGCCATCGCCGCGACGGCGCGGGCGAAGTAGGCCGAGGCGGTGATGTCGAAGAGTATGTCGAAACCTGCCGGCGAACGGAATGTCACGGCCTCGATATGGCCGACGCGCGTCTGTGCGATATCGTCTGCACCGAATTTTTGGGGTCTCAGGTCCAGCGCGCAAAGCCCGCTCATCGCTTCGGCAAGGCGAGGACCGGAAAGGCGCATCCACGCCCAGCCTTCCTCGCGCCATGACGAATAGCCTTTCGGCGCCACCGCAGCATGCCAGGTGTTTTTGACGTGGGCGAGAGTCTCGCCGGCGTTCTCGGCGAGAAGCAGGATGTCCTCGTTGCCGAGGCGCAGGACCCGCATGCCGCGGTGGTCGCCGATGCGATTGACGGCCGGGAGCGGAATCCCTTGCGCGGCGAGCCAGGCGGCGCTGCCACCGCCTTTCAGGCCGAAGCGCGTCTTGTCTGTAAGATCGCTCAGCGCGGCCGCGCCGGAAATCAGCTTCGTGCCGTCGGCCGCGCCGCCGGGCATGAAGGGGTAGACGCGTGTCGCGGTGCCGGCGGCCATCTAGATCTCCTGCCGCGCGTTGGTCGGGTCGAAGAAGGTGTGAGCGACGACCGGGGCCTCGACCAGCTCGCCATTGCGGCACTTCACCGTCACGCGACTGCCTTCCGCCTGGTCGTCGACATGGACATAGGCGAGCGCGATATGATCCTCAAGCGACGGCGAGTATCCGACCGATGTGATCTGGCCGACAGGGGCGCCGCCGCGCAGCACCAGGCAGCTCTCGCCGGGAATGTTGCGACTGCCGGCGGGGAATTGCAGGCCGACCAGCTTGCGGGTCTGCCCGAGCCTTGCGCGCATCTCGATGGAGCGCTTGCCGACGAAGAACGGTTTCTTCTTCGAGATCGCCCAGCCGAAGCCCAGCTCGTCGGGCGTGGTGATCGCATCCGTGTCCTGGCCGATCAGGATATGGCCTTTCTCCAGGCGCAATATGCGCGACGCTTCCAGTCCGTAGGGACGCAGGCCATGTGGTCTTCCCGCCGCCGTCACCGCGTCCCAAAGGCTGGGCGCCAGGCTCGAAGGGCAATGCAATTCGTAGCTTAGCTCGCCCGTGAAGCCGATGCGCATGACCCGCACCGGGATGCCGCCGACGATGCCTTCGCGGCCGCTGAGATAGGGGAAGGCGCCGCGGCTGAAATCGATGTCGCTGTCCAGCGCCTCAAGCACCAGGCGCGCCTTGGGTCCGGTGACGTTGAGGCCGGAAAACGCGCCGGTCAGGTTGAGCACGTCGACCTTCAGCCGCCATTCGGCATTCCAGAACAGCATGTCGGCATAGACGCGCGCCACCGCGCCGGTGGTGGCCGTCACATAGAACTGGTCCTCAGCCATCCGGTAGGCGACGCCGTCATCGATCACCGAGCCCATCTCGTTGAGCATCAGGCAGTAGCGGACGCGGCCGGTGGGCTGGTTGGCATGCGCCATCGTGTAGAGGCGGTCGAGAAATTCACCGGCGTCCGGCCCACGGATCTCCAGCTTGCCGAGCGTCGAGACGTCGAGCAGGCCGACGCCTTCGCGCACGGCGAGGATTTCCTCGCGGACCGCTTCCTCAGCACCGCCTGCGTCACCATAGTAATAAGGCCGCCACCATGCGCCGACCGGTTTCATCGCAGCCTTCAGCGCGACGTGCCGCGCATGCAGCGCGGTGCGGCGCTCCAGCACCTCGTGGTGGCCGGCGAGCACGCCGAGCGTTTCCGGCCCGACCGGAGGACGCGCCGTGGTGATGCCGATCTCGCCGACAGTCCTACCGGTTGCCTCGGCGACGATACGGGCCGTCGCCAGGGCCGAATGACGTCCCTGGCTCGGGCCCATGCCGACGGTGGTGAAGCGCTTGACCAGCTCGATCTCGCGATAGCCGTCCTTGGTCGCGTTCTGCAGGTCCTTGACCTGGAGGTCCTCGTCAAAATCGACGAAGTCGCGTCCCTTGGGATCGGCGGCGATCGGCTGCACATAGCGCGGCCGAACGCTCTTCGGCGTGACCGGAGGTTCTACCGCAACTACATGGCCGATCCGCGAAAGCGCGGTTGCAGCTGCATGCCGGCCGCTGGCGATGGCGTCCTGCAACTCGTCCGTTCCGGCAACGGCGCCGGCGAGTTGGACGGGACCTTCCGGGAGCGTGATCGTCATCGTTTGCGTGCCGGCATCATAGCCGACCTTGCCGCCGGCCTGACACGGCAATTGCCATGCCGGCGCCTGGCCGGTCGAAACAGCCAGCAGGTCGCAGGCGATCCAGCTTCCGCCGACACGGACGCGGGCAAGATGGCGGTTTCCGGCCATGCCTTCCGCCGCCTCGACGGTTGCGCCTTTCCGGATGGCGACACCCTTGCCGCGGAGTTCGGCCTCCAGCGGGCCGGCATCGCCGACCGGTCTCGGATCGACGAGCTCGACGACCGATACGCCTGCGTCCAGCAGATCGAGCGCCGTCCGGTAGCCGTCTTCATTCGCGGCCAGCACCACGGCGCTGTGACCGGGCCGCACGCCATAGTACCGGATCAGCCGCTGGGCAGCGCCGCCGAGCATGATCCCCGGCAGGTCGTTGTTGCGGAAGACGGCCGGCTGCTCGATGGCGCCGGTCGCCAGGATCACCTCGCGGGCACGCGTGCGATGAAGCCGATTGCCCTCGATCAGCGGCAGCCAGTTGTCTTCGTACCAGCCATTGCAGACGGTGCCGGTCAGCACCTTGAGATTGGGCAGCGCCTCTAGCCGCGATGACAGGCCGGAGAGGATGGCTGGATCGCAGCGGCCGCAGCTCAGCGAGCCGCCGATCTCGGGATTCTCGTCGCACAGCACAACGTCGGCTCCTGCCTCCGCTGCGGCAATCGCGGCGCTCAGTCCCGCCGGGCCGGCGCCGACGACGAGAACGTCGCAATGCAGGTGCGTCTTGTCGAAATGCCGAAGTGGAGCCTTGGTGTCGACCACGCCTAGGCCTGCCTTGCGGCGGATGATCGGCTCCCAGAATTTCAGCCAGCTGTCGCGGCGCGGACCCATGAAGGTGCGGTAGTAGAAGCCGACCGGCAGGAAGCGGCCGAACCTGTCGATCACGGCGTCGCGGTCGCGTTCGAGCGAGCCGTTGACGTTCTGAGCGCTGACCCGCAGCCCTTCGCTGATCGGCGTGCGCTCGGCGGCGGCGTTCGGCTCCGACGGCAGTTGCACCAGCGCGTTGGCGTCGGCTCCGGTCATCGACAGGATGCCGCGCGGGCGGTGATATTTGAACGAGCGCGACAGTACCCATTGACCGGAGGCGGCGAGCGCGCTGGCGATGCTGTCGCCTTCGTAGCCCTCGAAGGGCTTGCCCTCGAAGGTGAAGCGGATGCGGCGGCTTCGATCGATCCGGCTTCCGAAAGGGGCGGGCAGCCGGTTCATGCGCGGTCCCGCTGCTCGGAAGCGTCAAAGGTGCGGATGATCTCGTTGCTGACGAGATCGCGCTCGGCCAGGAAGAAATAGTTGCTCGGCACGTGCCGCCACCACTCGACCACGATGCCTTTGCGGTTTTCGGCGCGGAACAGGTGCCGCGACCATTCCCTGTCTGCGGTGTCGTTCGGATCCGGCCTCGCGCGCACCGGTCCGAAGGACTGGAACTCGTCGATGTTGCGCGGGCCATTCATCGGGCAGGTCAAAAGCTTCATCGTCAATGGCTCGCCGCGGTCGCGCCCATTTCATTGAGCAGCCTGAAGGTCTCGAACCGCTCCAATGCAAATGGTTTCAGGATATCGGGCACACGGCCTTCGGCGATGGTCTGGGCAATGCGCTTTCCAGCGACCGGCGTCGCCTTGAAGCCCCATGTGCCCCAGCCGCAGTCGAGCCACAGATTGGCGAGCGGGCTCGCGCCCATGATCGGGCTGTAGTCCGGCGTCATGTCGGTGATGCCGGCCCATTGCCTGAGCAGGCGCACGCCTTGCAGGAAAGGAAACAGGTGGACGGCGCCTTCGGCGAGGTGCTCCTTCATGTCGAGTGTCGAGCGCGTCGAATAGAGCTGGTAGGGATCGGAGCCGCCGCCGATGACGACCTCGCCGCGCGACGACTGCACGAGATAGGTGTGCAGCGACACCGACGAGACCAGCGTGTGCAGCCAGGGCTTCAACGGTTGCGTCACCATCGCCTGCAGCGGATAGCAGCGGATGGGAAGCTCGACGCCGGCCATCAGGGCCACGTCGTAGTTCATGCCGCCGGTGGCGACCAGCACCTGGCCGCAGGCGACGCGGCCCCTGTTCGTCTTGACCGCCTGGACCCGGTCGCCGACGACCTCGAAGCCCAGCACCTCGGTGCGTTGGTGGATCTCGACGCCGCGCCGCGACGCCTGGGCGGCGTAGCCCCAGGCGACGGGGTCGTGGCGCGCCGTTCCGCCGTCGGCATGCCAGAGCCCGCCGAGGATTTCGAGCGGGCCGCCATAGTCCATATTCAGCAGCGGGCAGAGTTCCTCGACGCCCTTCTGGTCGACGACCTCGGTGCGCGTGCCCATATGCTTGCCCATTTCGGCGCGCATGTGGAAACTGCGCATCGTCGCCTCGCTATGCGCAAGCGTGAGTTGGCCGCGCTGCGAGAACATGACGTTGAAGTCCAGTTCTTGCGACAGGCGCTCGAACAGTTCGACGCCCTCCTTGTAGAAGGCGATGCCTTCAGGCGTGATGTAGTTGGAGCGGATGGTGGTGGTGTTGCGCGCCGTGTTGCCGCCGGCGAGGTAGCCTTTCTCCAGCACCGCAACACTCTTTATGCCGTGATATTTGGCAAGATGATGCGCGCAGGACAGTCCATGCCCGCCGCCGCCGATGATGACGACGTCGTAGGCCGGCTTCAGCTCGGGCGTGGCGGGGATGTCGCCGCTGACCGGATAGTCCCTGCTGAGACCGTATTTCAGAAGCCTGAGGGGCATTGCACGGCTCAGCTCAAAGTCTTGGGAGGATCGTAGAGCAGCGCCGAGAGATCGGAGAAGCGGCTGTCGCGGTCGTCGAGGGAGAGCACCGCGTCGCGGATCGCCGCGGCGCGGTCGGTTCCGAGCACTGGTGCGGCGAACTCCATGTATTTGGCCTCGACGTCCAGCACCGTCATCGGCGCCTCAGGGCCGCCGCGCGCATGCACGTCGCCCGACGCCAGCACGCGTCCGTCCGTGGTCGAGATGACGACGTCCGCCCAGCGGCCGGCCGGGAAGCGGGCGCTGTGGCGCTCGGATTCGGTCACCGCGATGCGGGTGAGCATGTCGGCGACCGCGGCGTCGGCGAGCCCGGCGCCGGAAATATGCTCCAGTCCGATGCGCCCATGGATGATGAAGGTAGCGACGGCGAAGCGCAGGCTGTATTGCGCCTTCGAGGTGGTGTCCGGCATGCCGTCGAACAGCGTCGCCGCATAATGGAAGCTGTTGACCTGGACGCGGGCGATGTCGGACGGAGCGAGATTGTGCGCCAGGCAGAGCCCGCGCACCGCGTCGATCGCCGCATGCGCCCAGCGGCAGATCGGGTAGGGTTTTACATATTGGTGCAGCACCTGCCAGAAGACGCCGAGATCCTGCCAATGCGTCGCGACGTCCGGTGCCTCTACCGTGATCGCCGGCGCGCCGGTGAAGCCGCGTTCGGCGAGCACCGCCGCCGAAAGGCCGATGAGGGCGCCGGGACCGGAGCCGTCATGCAGCATCGTCGGCGTGGCGATCTCGCGCATCATCTGGCTGCGCGGGCCGTGATACTCGGCAATGCCGAGCGCCTCGCGCAATTGCGTTTCGTCGAGCCGCCGCAGGCGTGCCGCGACGGCGGCCACGCCCAAGGCATTCCACGCGCCCGAGGTATGGTAGTCGCTCACCGTCGCATGCAAGGCGATGCCGGCCCGGCCGGCGACTTCGTAGCCGACGACCAGGGACGCCAGCGCCTTCGGCCCGGTAAGGTCGGGCCTCGTCTCCGCGAGCGCGGCAAGCGCCGGCACGACCGCGACGCCGATATGGCCCTTGGTCGGGCTGTAGCCGTCGTGGCCGTCGAGATTATCGGTCTGCGTGGCGACGGCGTAGGCCGCGCCGGCGATGCTGGCGCGGCGTCCGTCGAACAGCATGCGGGCCGAGTATTGCGGATCGCTTGAGCCATAGAGCAGCATGGCGGCGTCGCGCGCGATCCGGCCCGCGTCCATCGGCCCGGCCGCGATGGCGATGCCGAGTGTGTCGAGCAGGAGGTAGCGCGCCTGTGCCAGCACCGGTAGGGGAAAGACGGAAGCGGGGCGCCGCAGCACGAAATCGGCGAGGCGCGTGAACGTATCGGAACTGACGACAGGCCCCTCACGCCGGTATGACGGCACAGCCACGCGCTTATCTCCCCTGTCTCTCCACAACATCAATAAATTGGGTTCATCGCGCAAGCACGCGATTAGTTTGGCGGCTTTGACCAAAAATATTGATGCCATGTCGCTTGTCTGCGATTGAATGGCCGGTTGCCCATGCGATAGCTATGGCGATCGTGGAGCAGGAGACCCGGATGAAGCCGCCGCCCCCGTTGAATTATATCCGCTCGTTCGAGAGTTCGGCCCGCCATTTGAGCTTCACCACGGCGGCCAAGGAACTGGGCTATACGCAAGCGGCGGTCAGCACGCATGTGCGTGCGCTCGAACACTATATCGGCCGGCAGCTGTTCATTCGCTATCCGCGCAGCCTGAAGCTGACCGAGATGGGGGAGGCGTTCCTGCCGACCTTGCGCCAGGCGCTTGACCAGATCGACCAGGCGACCGAGGCGATCGTCGCGTCCTCGCGCAACCGCACGGTGGTCGTTTCCTGCCCGATGAGCCTTGCCGAGAACTGGCTGGCCGGCTGCATGGCCGCCTTCCGCAAGAAGCACCCCGAGATCGAGATCGTGCTGCACGGCACGATCTGGGAAGACTTGAGCGAGCAGATCGCCGACATCACCATCTCGACGCGGCGCTTCGACGACAGGCCGCCTTCGGCAATCCCGCTCTGGAACGACGAACTGGTTCTGCTTTGCGCTCCAGCCGTGCTCGAGGGCGAGCATGCGCTGAAGACGCCGCAGGATATGCTCAAGGTGGACTGGATCTTCGTGCATGGCCGCCAGGAATATTGGCAGGTGGTGACCGATGCGCTCGGCGTCGACCTGGAAGACCACGACAAGGGCCTGTCGACCAATGCTTCCAACATCGCGCTCGAGCTTGCCGCCATGGGGGCCGGCCTCGTCGCCACGCAGCGCTCGCTCGCGCATGCCTATATGCGCCGAGGGCTGCTCGTCGAGCCGTTTCCGGTCCGGCCGCCAAGCCCCTGGAATTACTATCTGACCGAGAGCCAGCTTTCCAAGGGAAACATCGCGCGCACGGTCAAGGAATGGATCCTGTCCAGGGCCAGGGAAGACGCTGCCTGAACGCGGCAGCGTCATCGCCTTCAAAAATTTGACGGGCCAATGGCATTGTTTTTTTAGGCCTTTAAGGCCGGCTTTCTGCGGTTTGTGAAAGGCCGAGCCCTTCCGGGATTTTTGCATCGCCCCTAACATGCGTATCCGCAAGGGGAATGTAACGGGCGGAAAAGCCCTGAACCGGAGAACAACGATGACAATGTTCAAGAGCAACGGTGACCGCGTCCCGACGGTCATCGAAAGCTACGCAGCCGAAGTCAAAAGCGGCCGGATGGACCGCCGCGAATTCCTGGCCATGGCAAGCGTGATGGGCGCTTCCACGGCGCTCGCCTACTCCATGGCGGGGATCGAGCCGGCCAAGGCCGCCGCGATCGTGCCCGGCAAGAAGGGCGGCATCCTGAAGATGCAGATGATCATCAAGGACATGAAGGATCCTCGCGCCTGGGACTGGTCGGAAATCGCCAATGTCATGCGCCAGTGCAACGACTACATGATCCGCTACACCACCGATTTCACCTTCGAGGGCCATCTGGTCGAGAGTTGGGAGGTGAGCGACGACGCCACCGAATACACGCTGCATCTGCGCAAGGGCGTGAAATGGTCGAATGGCGACGACTTCAACGCCGACGACATCGTCCATAATATCGAACGCTGGTGCGATAAGGCGGCCGAGGGCAATTCGATGGCCGGCCGCATGGGCTCGCTGATCGATCCCGCCACCAAGAAGGCCGCCGCCGGCGCCATCACCAAGCTCGACGACCACACGGTGAAGCTGAAATGCAACCAGTCGGACGTCACCATCATCCCGGGCTTCTCCGATTATCCGGCGGTCATCGTCCATCGCGACTTCGACAAGAACGGCGCCGACATGCTCAAGACGCCCGGCACCGGCCCGTATGAACTGATCTCCTACAAGGTCGGCGAGTCGGCTTCGGTGCGGCGGCGCAAGGACTTCACCTGGTTCGGCGGTGAGCCCTATCTCGATGGCGTCGACTGGACCGACTACGGCTCGGATGCGTCCAACCCCGCCATCGGCAGCGCCTTCGAGGCGGGCGAGATCGATTGCAACTACCAGACCGTCGGCGGCACCGTCGACCTCTATGACAGCATGGGTCTGGTCAAGGAGCAGGTGGTCACCGCCGGCACGATCGTGCTGCGCACCAACGTGACCAACAAGCCCTACGACGACAAGCGGGTGCGGAACGCCATCCAACTCGCGGTCGACAACGAGACGGTGCTGAAGCTCGGCTACAGCGGCCTCGGCCAAGTCGCCGAAAACCATCATGTCTGTCCGATCCATCCGGAGTATTACGCGCTGCCGAAAGTCCCGCGCGACCTCGCCAAGGCAAAGGCGCTGATGGCCGAGGCCGGCCAGACAGACCACGAGTTCGAGCTCATTTCCTATGACGCCGACTATGTGAAAGATCCGGCCGACGTCGTCGCCGCGCAGATGCGCGACGCCGGATTCAAGGTCAAGCGCACCATCATTCCGGGCTCTTCGTTCTGGAACGACTGGACGAAATATCCGTGGTCGACCACCGACTGGGGCATGCGGCCGCTGGGCGTGCAGGTGCTGGCGATCGCCTATCGCAGCGGCGAGGCGTGGAACGAGTCCGGCTACGCCAATCCGGACTTCGACAAGAAGCTTAACGAGGCGATGGCCATCGCCGACCCCGAGAAGCGCAAGGAACTGATGAAGGACGTCGAGTTCATCCTGCAGGACTCAGGCATCCTCGTCCAGGCGTTCTGGCGCTCGCTCTACCGTCACCACGCCGCTTATGTGAAGAACCTTGGCATGCATCAGACGTTTGAACTGCAGCTGGACAAGGTCTGGCTGGACAAGGCCTGAAGCGGTCAATCGCAACAAGTATCTCAGGGGCGTGTTGCGCCCCTGAATTCGCCGGCGACTGTGATTGCCCAGTCGGCTAAACCAACTCGCAGAGCGTTTCGAAAGAACGCGAGACAAGTCGCCGAACAAAGGGAAGAAACCTCGATATGCGTACTCATGCACAAGCCGTTGTCATTGGCGGCGGTCTGATCGGCTGCTCGATCCTCTATCATCTCGCCAAGTTCGGCTGGACGGATGTCATCCTCCTGGAGCGCAGCGAGCTGACTTCCGGTTCGACCTGGCACGCGGCGGCCAACATCCACGGCCTGCATGATTCCACCAACATCAGCCGCCTGCAGCATTACACGATGGCACTTTACAAGGAGCTGGAGGCCGAGACCGGCCAGGGCTGCGGCATCTTCCAGCCGGGCTCGCTTTATCTCGCCCAGACGGAAGCGCGCGAGCATCAGCTGAGGCTGCAGGAAGCCAAGGCGCGGCGCTACAAGATGAATTTCTACGAAGTCGGCCGCGACGAAGCCGAGCGGCTGCATCCGCTGGTCGATTTCGACGGCATTCGCTGCATCATGTATGAGCCGGAGGGCGGCAATGTCGATCCGTCGGGGGTGACGGCGGCCTATGCGGCGGGAGCCCGCCAGCGCGGCGCCGAGATCCATCGCTTCACACCGGTCACGGCGACCGAGGCGCAAGCGGACGGCAGCTGGATCGTGCGCACGCCGAAGGGCGACATCCGCACGCAATGGGTGGTCAACGCCGCCGGCCTGTGGGGCAGGGAGGTCGCCGCCATGGCCGGGCTGCAATTGCCGCTGATCCCGACCGAACACCAGTATTTCGTCACCGAGACCATTCCCGAGATCGCCGCGATGGGCCGGCGCCTGCCGTCGGTCGCCGATCGCGACGGCGAATATTACCTGCGCCAGGAAGGCCTGGGGCTGCTCATCGGCGCTTACGAGCGCAACATGAAATTCTGGGCAGAGGACGGCACGCCGATGGATTTCGGCCACGAGCTGTTTCCCGACGACCTCGACCGCATCGAGGAAAACATGATGCGCGCCGTCCAGCGTGTCCCGGCCGCCGCTACCGCCGGCGTCAAGAAGGTGATCAACGGCCCGATGATCTGGTCGCCGGACAGCGCGGTGCTGTTCGGGCCGGTGCCGGAGCTCAGCAACTATTTCTGCTGCAACGGCATCATTCCCGGCTTCTCGCAGTCGGGGGGCATGGGCAAGCTCGCGGCCGAATGGATGATCGAGGGCGAGCCGACGCTCGACATGTTCGGCTGGGACATGGCGCGCTTCGGCCATTGGGCCGGCAAGGCCTTCACCAAGGCCCGCGTGCAGGACCAGTACAGCCACCGTTTCAAGATCCATTTCCCGAACGAGGAGCGCGCCGCCGGCCGTCCGGTGCGGACCCGTCCGGTCTACGAGATGCAGAAGCAAATGGGCGCCGTGTTCGGCCTCAATTTCGGCTGGGAACATCCGCTGTGGTTCGCCTCGGAAGGCGAGCCGCGCGAGGAGACGATCGGCTTCACGCGCCAGAACTGGTGGGCGCCGGTCGGCCGCGAAGCCCGCATGCTGCGCGAGCATGCCGGCATCATCGACATCTCCAATTTCGCCAAATACGAGGTGAAGGGGCCGGACGCGGAAGCCTGGCTGAATGCGGTCTTCGCCAACCGCATGCCGGCCAAGGTCGGCAACTCCTGCCTGACGCCGCTGATCGGCAAGCGTGGCGGCATCGCCGGCGACTTCACCGTGACGAGGCTGGCGGACGACGAGTTCATGGTGATCGGCTCGGGCATGGCCGAGCGCTTCCACCAGCGCTTCTTCAAGTCCGTGCCGCTGCCGGCGGGCACGACCTTCCGCTCGCGCACGGAGGAGCTTGGCGGCTTCAACGTCGCCGGGCCGAAATCGCGCGAACTGCTGCAGCGGCTGACCAATGACGATCTGTCGAACGAGGCCTTCCCGTTCATGCGCTCGCGCCAGATTGCGGTCGCCGGCGTCGATGTCGTGGCGCTGAGGGTCTCCTTCACCGGCGATCTTGGCTGGGAGCTGCATTGCCAGGCAGCCGATCAGGTCGAGCTCTATCGCGCGTTGCTCAAGGCAGGCGCGGAAGTCGGCGCCGGACCGGTCGGCTCGCGGGCACTGATGTCGCTGCGCGTCGAGAAGGGCTACGGCAGCTGGAGCCGCGAATATTCGCCGGAATACTGGCCGCAGGAGGTCAAGCTCGACAGGCTGATCAAGACGGACAAGGAATTCCTCAACCGCGAAGCCTATCTCGCCGTCGCCGACAAGCCGGCGCGGGACGAACTGATCATGCTTTCCGTCTCGGCCAAGGACGCCGACGCCACCGGCGGCGAGCCGATCTTCCTGCCGGACGGCACGCCGATCGGCCAGGTGTCGTCCGGCGCCTATGGCTATTTCGTCGATCAGTCGCTGGCCATGGGCTACGTCAAGGCGGGAACCGCCAAGGCGGGCGACAAGGTGACCGTCGCAATCCTTGGCCGGCCGCATGACGCGGTGCTGCTCGCGCATCCGCCGTTCGACCCGGAAGGCAAACGGCTGCGGTCGTAGTGGCCGCTATTGCTTGAGAATTGGTCGGCGGCGACCGTGCCGCCGACGGCTCAGCCGCAGAACCGGTCCAGCCAATGGCGGGCGAGGTCGGAGCGGCGGCAGACCCAGATGTCCGGATTCGACGTGACCTTGTCGAGGAAGCGCTCCAGCCCGATCATGCGACCCGGCCGCGCGGCCAGCCGGCAATGCAGCGACACCGTCATTATGCGCGGGGTCTTCTGGCCTTCCTTCAGAAGCCAGTCGACGCCGTCGCTGACATATTCGAAGAACTGGCTGCCCGTCTCCAGGCCCGAACCGCGCGAAAAACGGCTGTCGTTGTTGTCGAAGCTGTGTGGCACGACAAGGTGCCGCCTGGCGCCGACGTCGACGAAATAGGGCAGGTCGTCATTGTAGTCGTCGCAGTCGAACAGGAAGCCGCCATGTTCGACCACCAGCCGCCTCGTGTTGAGGCTTGGCCGGCCGGTGTACCAGCCCTGCGGATCGATGCCGGTGACCTTGCGGACCGCATCCACCGTCATGGCGATATGCTGGCGCTCTTCCTCTTCGCTGAGCGGCGCGTAGTCGATCCAGCGCCAGCCATGGCAGACAATGTCGCTACCAAGTGCCGCGATCGCCTTGCCCGCGGCCGGGTTGAGCTCCAGCGCGCGCCCGACGACGTAGAAGGTCGGGATCACACCCTTGTCCTGGAACAGCGAGATCAGCCGCCAGACGCCGACGCGCGAACCGTACTCGTAAAGCGATTCCATGTTGCGGTTGCGCAGGCCGGGCGCGGCGGGCGCCACGGCAAGGTCGGACAGGATCGCTTCGGAGACGCCGTCGCCTTCGCCGATGCTGTATTCGGCGCCTTCCTCATAGTTGACGACGATGTTGAGCGCCAGTTTCGCGCCGCCGGGCCACTCAGCCTGCGGAGGCTGCTCGCCATAGCCGATGAAATCGCGGGCAGGCAGATACGGCATATGTGACGTCACGTCTTGAAAATCCCCTCGGATGGAGCCCTACCAGCATTGCCGGCCGCGCATGGCGGTCAGGGCGCGCAGCGTGCGGTCCATGACATCCTGCGGCCCGACCGTGATGCGCAGGCAGTCGGTCAGGCCGTAACCGGAGAGGCCGCGCGTGATGATATCGACGCCGCGCAAAGCGTTGTCGGCGGTGGTGGCTGCCGCCGCGTCGGCAAAGCGGACCAGGACGAAATTCGTCCGGCTTTCGGGAACCTCGTATCCGGCGGCCCGCAAGCCCTGGGCGAAGCGTTCGCGGATGTCGGCGGTGCGCGCCACGATGCCGCGCGTATAGGCCTGGTCCTCGACCGCCGCGACACCCATGGCGAGGCCGACCGTCGAGACCTGGTTGGAATTCTGCATCTTGCGCACTTCGGCGGCGACCTGCGGCGCGAACAGCCCCCAGCCGACGCGCGCGCCGGCCAGCCCGTAGGCCTTGGACAAGGTGCGCAGGACCACGGTGTCGCCGCGCCCAGCCAGCGCAAAGACGGCTTGCGGATCCTGGTCGTCGAATTCGCCATAGGCCTGGTCGATCACCAGGAGAACGTTGCCGGGCAGCGCCGCGCGCAGGCGCAGCAACTCGGCGTTCTTGATGCGCGTGCCGGTCGGGTTGCCCGGGTTGCAGACGAAGACGACGCGCGTTGTCGGCGTGAGAGCCGCAAGGATGGCATCGATCGACACCTCGAAGCCGCGCTCCGCAGCCTTGACGTAGGTCGCCCCGACGCGCGCGGCCGCCGAGGCGGCGAAGTTATAGGCATAGTCCGTGCCCAGCACCTGCGTGCCCGGACCGGCGAAGGCCGTTAAGGTGCAGGCGATCAGCTCCATCGAGCCCGCGCCGCACAGGACAAGATCGCGATCGACCCCATAGGCCCTGGCGATCGCATCGCGCAGCAAGGTCCAGTCCGGGTCCGGATAAAGGTGGCAGCGCGCCACGGCGTCCCGGCCGGCCTCGATCGCCTTGGGGCTGGGCGGGAAGGCGCTCTCGTTCTGGGCCAGCGTCGGCCGGTCATACCCGCCGAAATTCGCCAGCGCGAAAGCGGACATGGCCTCGATATGGGCGGTGGCTTTCAGGGGCACGGTATAAAGGTCCGGCTATCGGCTTGTCGGCAAGGTTTTCCGCAATGAGGCTAAGGCAGGGCGGCCAACCCGCAAAGCAAAATTCGCCGGCACAATGACTATGGGAATTTGGCCCATGCGGGGTGTGGAGGCAGCGACCGACCAGGCTCTCTTTTCTCGACTAGCGGGGCCAGCCAGCTTTGTTCGCTATCAGCACGATCGAGACCGTCATCAAAAGCACGATGAATGTCCAAATCACCATGTTTGCGGACAGGCGCCAGCGGCGACCTTGTCTCATGCGTTTTCGCCAACGATCGGCTTGATTGGCGCCCTCGTATTTTCCCAAGTTATCCCCACGGCCGCAGCCTATCGCAAGCAGGAGCGATTGTAGCTTGCTGCACGGAGGCGGAATAGTGGGGAGGAATGAGGCGGCCCAACTGGGCGCCTCGCGGGGTATTGGCCGCCGGTTCCGATTCCCCGCCATGCGCTGCTCAGTGTTTTAGCCAGAGATGGCTAGATGTCGTATCGGGGGACCAGCTTCGGCGATCGCAGTTCCTGGGCCATCTTTGCCGCTTGGAAGACCGTCATAAGAACGTAGGTCGTTTCACCTTCGGTCGAGTTTATGGCCAAGACCACGCGGCCAATCTCGTCGCTCATGGCGCACGACCAATCCTTGACTGCAATTGCCCGTTTTCCCGCCATGTGCCCCTGCCTTCCTTTCGGGAGGTTATTTGGCGTCGTGAAGACCAGCAATTTGGACTGAATGCCCATTCCGTTGGGCCTAACGTCGGTCTCTACCCTTGTTGTCTTCAACTCATGAGCAATCGAAATGCCCGTCGTCGGATTGGCGAATTGCGGTGGCTAATGATCAAAGCCAGCGCTCCTGGATTCAGCAATCCGAGGCCGGCTGCAAAAGGAAAAGGTGCAGTGTCACCGTAATTCCCTCAGCCTCGCGTGCCGGCTCTTTCGTCCCGAAACGAGACACATCTGAGGCGAGTGTTGCCGCAGAGCTACAGCGCAGCATCCGGATTTTGTTCTACAAACGAGGTTGCGTAGGGTTTCCTGGACACGGCGGACCGTCTGGAACTAGGGGCGCAAGCATGAGGGAGATGGCCCGCCGGCTTCGGTCGGCGGGTCTTTCTTTAGCTATCGATCTCCAGTGGGCTTATGCCCCGGCTGCACATGCCAGATGACTTGGCGATTCGAGAGCGGCTTTGGGAACAGGGTGCAGGGCAAGACCGGCGCGCCGCCACCCAAGTGGCTCGCCAAGGAAGGGCGAGGAGATGCTGCGCCACGCCTCACTGCGGGATTCCGCGAAGATTAGCCGGGTCACCGCTGAGAGAAATGGCTGGCGTGGAAAAGGTCCGCACCAAAACGCTACGCAGGTGCGGACCCTGCTCTTTTCCGCTGAACGCGGGCTCAGGCGAGCCGTAGTTCAGCGCCCGGAGGATGTTAATGATTGCGCGCCCCGGAATATGCGTCACTTCCTTCATTGTGAGTATCTGATGCATCTTTCCGACGAAGCAGCCCGACAGCCTGTTGGGGTAGGAAGCGGACGGGCCGCCGGGCCTAACCGGCCAAGGGCTGGAGGCCGGCTGAGTCGTAGCGTAATATTAGCGGCTGCGCATAAAAACCCTGGGCTGCCATTTTCCCCAGTTTTAGGCGCTGTCAGAAGTGCGGCAGCCGAGAGTGGATGAGCGCGCAGCTATTTCACGCGACCGGCGAGCAGGCCCATACGATCCGCTTTCGGCGGCTTGTCGAAATCCGGCGGGAGAAGCGGGTGATCTGGCGCGATGAGCAAAGGACAGCAGGAGCGGCCCGGCAGGCTGGCAGCTGCCAGCAAACGCCGGGCCTAGCCGATGGGTCTCGGGGGCGAGACACGGCACCGGCTAACGACAACCAGCGCGCTAATTCCCGCGCCGTCTGGCTCTTGATCCTGGCACGGTTTCACACGGATTTTCGGCCAATCTGGCGAGCCGCCGATCTCTCAGCCACAGGGATTTCTTGCTTTCCCGTCTCTCATGGCGAGCATCAAAAGCGGCCGATTGGCCTTGCATCGATGCGATGGCATAGTCGGCTCTGTTGGTTCGATAGTCTTCCTTTTGGATGGTCATTGGTATTCCTCCCGCGGGGGCTTTCCCTCCATAAAGCGGACCGAGGCCAATGGCCGCCAATAAATCGCAGGAGTCTACAAATTGAGGATTGTATTAAAATGATACACACCCGCGCTGGCAGCAATCTAAAGCGGGTGGCTGCGGCTTCATTCCTGTGATGAAAAGGGGCCGGAGCGAGACGATGGCCCCTCGGCTATCGCTTTAGCAAATCGCGATTGATGGTGATGGTAGGTGGCCTCCACCCGCGCGGCATATCCAAGGATGCCTCACGGAAACTTCGCTCGACGTCGGCGGTATAGGTGCCGTCGTTTTCGAAGCGGTCCCAGAGGATGAAGCCAGTGATGAACGCGATCACGATAAGGGGCCAGCGCATCGGAACCTCCCTCAAAGTCCCGAATGGCATTATCTGCCTGCGGTAGGACAAATACAAGCAGTTGCTAATGTTCAGCCCGCGAAGGCGTGGACGGTGTTGAGGCCCAAGGTTGAAATAGCCACGATCTGGCATCTTTCCTGCATTGGACCCTTTCGAGAGCGGAAAGGGATGACGAGATGCGGATACATACTCGGCCGAGCCGAAGGGCTGGCGCGTCGAAATGCATATTTTCGGGGCCACTACCGATCGATAGTGTGCAGGTGGAAGAGGAAGGCGTTGTTATAATCTCTGTGACTGCTGATGACATCTACACAAAGAAATCCAAGCAGCGCTACGAGATAACCCTGACAAGTGAGGAACTCAGACTGCTTGCCGCTGCCGCGCTCGAGCTGCCCCGAGATCGGGCGTCATGAACTGAGCCGCCTCAAAATAGGACGGGGTGTGGGGGCGTGCGGCCTGTGGCTGGCGGGCAAGCGCCTATGTCATCAAACGGGATGTGCGGGAGGGCAAATTTCAAACTGAGACACTACCCATCGTCTCTGGATCATGTCGGCTTGTCGACCAGTGGCGTCTTTCTCTTCAGCGGAACGTAGGCGGTCACCAGTCTGACCTTATCGGCGTTCACAGTGACCGGCACGCAGAGATTGACCGTCGCTTTGCCCCTCATCGACGCGGGTAAACGTTTGGTCAACCACCACCGTGTATTAGAATTCTCTAATGCGTTTCACCCTGGTGCTCTTTTGTTGGGCTGCATTCTTCGGCTGGGATCTGGCCGCCAATGATGGTGAATTCGTGCTCGCGATCGGCCATGGGGTTTTCGGCTCATCCGTATGACGGGGCTGGTCTGACTGCCGGTAGCGCACCTGCTTCTAAAACTCGTGCCGGCAGAACCGGCATATTCGCGCATCTGCCTTCACAATCTCAGCGCAGTCGGGACACTTCTTTTCCAAGATTGGGCCGAAGATTTTGGAGCGCGGTATCGCCTCAATTGTCCGCACCGTTTGATCTGGCTTTCAGCGTGGGTTTTCACCGCCAGGCAAGGAGCGTGTCAGCGATGCCCAACGAAATGAAGGTTCTTTTGCGGATAATGTCACGCTTCGCGACGACCCCGGTCCACCGCTTGATAAGCGTTATAAGACCGTGACGGTTCACACGAAGCACGAACCCTTCATCTTCGTTGGCGAGGGCGACACGGCACGTGTTTGACTACATTCGCCGGGCTCATGCAAAAAGCGGCGCATCTCGGAAGCTGATGGACTGCCACGCGGCGATCAAGGCAGACAAAGGAGCGAGGGCTGAAATCGTATTTGCTTCGTCAGCCCAGGGCTAGACCGACCGAAATCCCGACGCCGATCGCGATGCCGGTTGTCAATCAGCCGAGTGACTTGAGGGCGATCTTCGGAGACATTGACGCCGAGTTGGTGGGTAACAAAATGAGTTGCGAGCGATGCGGCAAGAACGATTTCATGCACGCCGAGACACAAAACCCTTCAGCAAGTGAAAGGCAGGACATCCGCGTGAGGCGGCTTGCCGAGATCAGAACGGTGAGGCGCATCGTTTGGAAGGATGAAGACTGAGGAAGAAGCTTCCGTCTACTGCGAGCCGAGGCTACCGCTTCCGGAGCGCATTTAGCGCTTTGAAAAGCGTTTCGGCTCGACCCAACGTATTCAGGACCTCCGGTGCGTCACCGCTCAAGGCCCCAGGATTGGTGAGGAGCCAGTGCGACGGGGTAAAATGGTCGAACCCCGGTATGCTCTCTGGCAAGACCCGGAAGTATGCCTCGGCCTTCTTGACCAGCCGCTCGGTGCCTTCGTCGGCCGCTTTGAGCTTTGCAGGGTCGAGTGCATTGCTCCCCGAAAGGCCATAGGCACTGTTGACGATGCTGCAGAACAGTTTCGGGTCGAATAGGTCCTCGACATCGGCTTCTTCTTGAGCAGTGAAATCAGCCATCGTTAGGACCCCACCATCTTTGATAATCTGACTGCGTCTCAGCGCATCAAGCTTGTTGCGGTCCTTCTTGGTGTAGTCCGATAGCGCAATCACATCGAGATTGTTCCCGCCGAAGAGCGACACAAAGGAGTGAATCTTGTCGATACCGCCTGCCGGGCAGAGAACCCAACTCGGATCAAGTCCAGTCCTGCTGCGACGCGCAAGCTCAGCGGAAAGCGCCTGCAGATAGAGAATGTCGCCCGGGCCTTCGACAAGGATCGTGTGCTTACCCACAAAGAGCGTCTGCGTGAGCGAGTAGCCAAGAGCGCCCTGTAGTGGGAAGACCGAGTCTCGGTCAGCGTTTAGGACATCATCGCGAACCTGGGTGCCTGTTGGTGTGCGACGTCCCTTCTCCCCGACTTTGACTATGTCCTGCACGATCCGAGACGCCATCAAGTTCTCGTGCGGTACCATGAAAGGCGAATGCGTTGAGTAGATCATTTGATGGTGAGGGGACAGCTTCTCCGAGAAGTAGCGGAGCAGGTCAGCCTGAGCGAGGCCATGTAACGTCAGACCCGGTTCATCGAGCAGGAGGAAGACCTTGCCCTTGGCTTCCTTTTTCACTCTGTCGAACTTGATTAGGAAGGAGAAGAACCACGTAAAGCCCGCACTTCTTTCGGAGAAGGACGTATCCGCCCTGTGGAGTTGATTGTAGATTCGTGCCCGACCCACGGCACCTGAATTGAATGGAGCAGGGTCACCGGGCTTACCTTCTGTCACGTTTACCCGAACCTCGATGTCCTGGTTCTGAGTCCAGTACTCAAGGATTTCCTCGGTGAGCACATTGGAGGCGGCTTGGAGCCGGGCGTTGAAGCTCTCAAAAGTCGTGGCTCCGAGTATGTCGCCAAGAGGCACGCCTGAATACTCGAGGAACTCCCAAAAAAGACGATCCCCACGGAGTTGATCGTTCGTAAACAGTGTGCCGTCGTTCATCCGGTCGTTAAGCGTGGGTAGATGCACGGCGGTGTTCATGCGGTCATAGACCGAAAAATACATGAATTGAGGAAAGTAAGGCTCAAGAATTTGTCGCACTCGGCTAAAAAAGGACGAGTGAGGATAGCTCAATACCTTGTCGAGAAGTGCCTTGTGCTTCGGGTTTGAGCCCGCGAGTTCATTCAACTTCGCTACGAGTTCCTCGCTCGTCGACGGGATGCCCAACTGGCTCTTCTCCGGCGCGGAGAAGTTTGCGTTTGCGATCAGGTATTCGACGGCGCGCTTGGCATCTAATGGGACGCTCCAGTGGTGTCCGGCGGCGTTGTAAGAGCGGGTTATTGTCACTCGATCGCCGGTAACCGCATCCGCGCCAAAATCAGCCGCAATAAGGGCTTTCTGGGTTTCGTCGATCTCCCAAGTTGTGGTGGCTACAACCGCCTGCTTGTCAGTATGCCGCTCGCTATAGCGGGCAAGGAAACGCTTGGGATAGTCGCGCTCGACATCATACTGGAAAGGCGTGGCGGGATGAGAATTTAGTCCCGCCAGTGCCTGGAGGATTGCCGTTTTCCCCGCCTCGTTTTTTCCGACAAGACACGTGAGATGCTCGACGCTGAAATCTCCGGAGTCTTCAACGGAACGGAAGTTCTGTATGCGGATCGTTTTCAATTCCATGAAGGCCTCCCCAAGCAAATCAAGAAACAGATCGAATTAGCTAGCGCACCTCAAATCGTTCGAGCCTGCACATTCCGCAGTCTTCGCCTGTTGAATCGCGCTAGGTCCTTGATGACTTCCCCAAGATGTCCGCTTCTTGCATGAGTGAGCCATGTGCTAAAGCGAGCGTAACATCACCAACCCAACTATCCTCTGTATTGCCGCTTTAACTCTAAAGCAATGACAGTTGGCCCGATCCTTGGGGAAACTTGATCTGCGTGGCCGGCTTCTCGACAACCACCAAGGCATCGTCAGGGGCTGTCCGCTGCATGTGTCGCGCTTCGGACCACGGCGCCGTCAACCAAGCCTCCACTTCATCCCGCGACGTCAGGATCACCGGCATAGCCTTCTCGTGGATTGGCGTGATGAGGGCGTTGGGTTTGGTCGTAAGGAAGCCGTAAAGCTCGAAGTCGCCCGGCCCGTCCTTGACCCTGCGGACTCCCTGCCACTGCGTCCAGAAGCCAGCGAAGAAGAACAGCGGGCGGTCCTCACTTCGGGCGAACCAGTAGTTCCGCTGAATGCCAGTCTCGGGGTCCTTATCGTTCGGCTTAGGGCTAGGCTCCGCGAAGCTCGTCACCGGAACCACACAGCGATGCTCAACGCCAACGTATTGCTGCCAATGGCCATATTGCGGGTTGCGGATGTTGGTAGTGCCATAGTCCGCCTTGCCCTTCACCCGCTCCGCTGGCGTAGGCATGCCCCAGAGCAGCTTGGCAAGCTCGCGCTGACCGTCTGCGGCGTCGCGGACCACAGGGCCTGGCATGTTGGGGTAAACATCAAGGGAGGGTTCAAGGTTGCCCAAGATGTCCTTGAGGCCCGCGTCCACTCGCGGATGGCGTCTTGGGTAGTGGTGATGTGGTAGAGGTTGCACATCCATCGAGGATGCCTCAGCCTTCACCTGTAATCCAGAAGCAAAATGACCCACGGACCTCACAATGGTCGGTCGAGACATGCCCGCATATCGGAAACCTCTCCAAGTTATCTTCTGGTGAGACTTCCTTGGTTCCATGATCACCGCCTAAAGAGGGGTGTGATCTGCTCAGGAACGGGACGGGAGAAAGTTTAACTGATATGAGACCGGCGGGTCGTAGTTTCGGGAGAAAATGTCAGTGGAAATCGAAGACTTTAAAGCGATGTTAGACAAGCGCACTGAGGAGGTTCGAAAGAGATTGGCGGCGCTGCCCGTTGACCCTCCCGAGGGGGCAAACGAGCAGGAGAAATTAGACTTTTTTCGAGGGAGGAAAGAAGCGCTGGAAGCCGAAATGAGGAGCCTTCAAGAGGACCTTACAAAAGCCGTTGGGCTTTTTGACCAATTAACCAACGCTGTGATGAGCCAGGGGCCTCATGGTGTAGCTTTGGTATTCGCGCAGGCGGTGGACAATGAGCTGACTGAGCTGATATTCAGCCACATGCCAGGTTTGGACGTTGAATTAGACAGGTCTCTTTTCAAAGGTTCGGCACCTCTAGCCACCTTTAGTGCAAAAATTGACCTTGCAAAAGCTATGGGCATCATTGAAGCCGAACTCTGGGTTCAACTTCACCGGTTGCGCAGATTGCGAAACAAGTTTGCTCATGCCAGTAAAGTTCTCTCGTTCGAAGATCAGATTGTTATCGACCATGTCAATAACCTCGAAGGACTCCACCAAGAAATAGCCGATCTTGGCCCAAAAGCGAGGTTCATGGGGGCGATTCACACGATGATACTCAAAATACTTGAAAAACGATCGGAGGCTGGAGTGTACCAGCGCTCCGAACGCGATGATCTCAACTGAGGTTGTCGTAGAAGGCGATGAGGCGCTTGCCGCAGTCGGTCTTCTCGTTCTTCGATTAGCGCCTCTTGGCGGCGATGCCCACTTCTACAGCGCTTTCTCAAGCGCCCGCCTGGCCACCTCAAGCCGCGCCTCATCGCCCCCATAATCCTCTCCGACGCTGCCCGAGGAGTGTCCCAAAACGATGTCTTGGTCGGACTTGCTGACGCCAGCCAGCCGCAGCCGGTCTTTCATGAGGTGGCGAAGCGAATGAGTGGTTGCCTTCGGGTCTGTCACACAGGCCCGCACATGTTTGCCCAGGGAGGCAGAGGCTGAGTTCGCTCCTTTTGGCCTGCCATAGGTCGGGAACAGCATTACCGAGTTACCCGCAGCTGCAACGGCTTCCTCTGCCGCCGCCAGTGTGTCCCCGATCAGCGGCACATTTCGCCGTGACACCGCATTCTTGATACGGCGGTCGTCATGCCACTCGACAGTGATATGAGGTGTCGCGTGATCGAGATGCACGTCGGCCACCCTCAGGCCCGAGACCTCGGAAAGCCGACATCCGCTCCCCTGGAGCATCCGCCAGATGTGCTGAAGGTCGTCCTTTGCGTGAGACAACACCCGGGCTGTTATGGCGGCAGCCTCTTCGAGCGTGAAGGGGCGACGCTTGTCCTTGTCCGGCTCTGCCTTGTCCTTGGCGGCCGCCTCCAGATGCATGAAGGGATTGGTGACGCCGTTCAGATCAAATTCCCTAATGGCGTGGTTGATGACCGCACGAACGACATTCAAGTAGCGGTCCACAGAAGACGCTTTGCGACCATCCAGCATGTGGTTCCGAACTTCCTTGGCGTCCTCTCTCTTGAGTCTGCCCAACTTTCGGTCCTTACCTAAGGCCTCTTTGACGAGCTTGAAGACCCTCTCAAGCTCCATCTGCTTCGTTTCGTCTTCTCCAACTCGCTCCTTGAGATAGAGCCGCTTGGCGTCCTCAAGGGTTGGGTCGCGCTGTTGCTGGCGCTCGCCAAGAACCAGGGCGTGGATAAGGGCTCGGTCTTCGATGCCGATGCCGACAGGATGACCGCGCTCATCCACTGGATATTTGTCTGCGATCTGGTCCGCGATCAGCTCTCTTGCGATTGCCTCGGAGTCGTCGGCGTCCTCAGCGCCGCTCCACTCAGGATCGAGGCTAAGCGCTCTGAGGCGAGCGCGACTCAACCTGAACTGCTCAAATTCGGTCGAGGAGGGGGCGCCGGAGCTGCCTTGCCTTTGGTCGGTATTCTGGGGCCGCGACCACTGACGCAACTGCTGCTCCGCCTGGGCATGCGCCTTCGGATTCACCTTGAAGGCTTCCTGTTCGGTGCTCCCGAGGGGAATTAGGATTTCCAACTTACCCGCAGCAGCGCGGAGTTCTTTCGGAATTTTGCGTCGATAGCGCCAACCGGCGACGCCACGTTTCTGGATGTGCTTCACTTCGATCTTCATGGCTCAGGGTACCCCGCAGTGTATCTGGCGGTGTATCTCTGGGGAAGCGGAAACCCCTGCGAGGCTTGGGTTTCAAGGCCTTTCTGGATTAAGTGGCTCCCCGGGCCGGATTCGAACCAGCGACCAACCGGTTAACAGCCGGTTGCTCTACCACTGAGCTACCGGGGAACGGAGGCTCTGACGTGAGTGGCGCAGCCTATAGCAAACACCTTTCGGCTTTGCAAAGCAGCAATTCGCAATTTTTCTCCAGTTTTTAATGCGGCTATTTGTGCCATCGTTCAACATGCCCACATATGAAGGGCTTCACACCGGCACGGAACAAAGCGGCCGGTTGGCCTTTGACATGGCATTGGCGGCAGATGGGATTTGATTTTGAATGACGGCAGCTGACGACGACAGTGCCCCGGCGCGGAAGATTTCGGTTTTCGGCCGCGAGTTCACCATGCCGCGCTCGCGCGGCTGGCGAATCGCGATCGGCATGCTGCTCACCCTTGGCGGGATTCTGGGCTTTCTGCCGATTCTCGGCTTCTGGATGGTTCCGCTCGGTCTCCTGGTGCTGTCCTACGAATTCGCCATGATCCGGCGCCACCGGCGGCGTTTCGTCGTCTGGTGGGAACGCCGGCGCCGGCCCGACTGAGCGCCTGCGGCGGCTCCGCCGCGGCGATGCTGGACCCATGACAACCGATTGGTAATAACCACTTTGGCTGCTCGATACGAAAGCGTCGGGAATGACGCGCGAGCGCTTGACGACCTTTGAGCGCCAACATAATGAGTTCGCTCGGAACGCCGGGAGCATTGCGAGGCCTCGTGGCGGAGTGGTTACGCAGAGGACTGCAAATCCTTGCACCCCGGTTCGATTCCGGGCGAGGCCTCCAGATGCTTGCGGGCTCCAGCGCAACCGCGCCGGAGCAGGGGTTCCAGTCGAAGTTTTGGCCGCGCGCCTGGCGCGGGGAGCGGATTGTTGGGACATGAACGCTGATTTCTCCGAACGCCGCGTGAAGATGGTCGACGGCCAGGTCCGCACCACCGATGTCACCAGCGCGCCGCTCATCGAGGCGATGCTGACCGTCCCGCGCGAGGCCTTCGTCGGCGCCGGACAGCGGGATCTGGCCTATATCGACGAAGACATCCGCATTTCCGATGGCGCGAATGGCGGCGGCGCACGCTACCTGATGGAGCCGTCGCCGCTCGCCAAGCTTTTGCAACTGGCTGAAATCGACGCGAGCGATTCGGTGCTCGATGTCGGTTGCGGCACCGGCTATTCCGCCGCGTTGCTGTCCAGGCTCGCGCGTTCGGTCGTGGCGCTCGAGAGCGATCCCGCGCTGGCGGATGCCGCCAAATCCACGCTTTCCAGCCTTGGCTGCCAGAACGTCACGGTGGTCACCGGGCCGCTGCCGCAGGGGCAGGCCGCCAAGGGACCCTACAACGCCATTTTCATCGGCGGCAGCGTCGAGGAAGTGCCGCCGGCATTGCTCGATCAGCTTGCGGAAGAAGGCCGCCTGGTTGTGGTCGAAGGGCGGGGCAACTCTGGCGTGGCCCGTCTGTTTTTCAAGGCAGGAGGGGTTGTAACCGGAAGAAGGGCCTTTAATGCGGCAATTAAGCCACTACCGGGCTTCGAACGTGCTCACGCGTTTGAATTCTGAGCGTTTTTGCCTTGCAGCGAATGCGCTGTCATGATCGCTTGCGCCTGACAATCGTTGCTGATTTGGTTAACCGGGTGTTTTCGGGAGGCCGACAGCGGGGGAACGATAAACAACGCGGCGCCGGCCGATCCTTATGGGTAGGCTGACGTGGCGTGGTTCCCATGCAAAACGAATGAGGGAAATAACGTGCCGCCTCTACGCAAGAGTGTTTTAGTAGCTATCCTTGTTTCGGCCACCGCGCTTTCGCCGTTGGCCGCCTCCGCTGAAACCATTACGGGCGCGCTCGCCAAAGCCTATCAGTATAACTCCCAGTTGAATGCTGCCCGCGCTGGCGTGCGCGTCACTGACGAGGGTGTAGCCATTGCCAAGTCGGGCTGGCGTCCGACCGTCACCGGTTCGGCCAACATCGACTACACCAACATACATGGCTTTGGCACCAGCAGGAGAATAACGACGGGCAGCTTCGGCGTGCAGATCAACCAGACGCTGTTCGACGGGTTTCAGACCAAGAACAATGTCGCCGCCGCGGAATCGCAGGTGAAGGCTTCGGTCGAAAGCCTGCGCAACACGGAAGAGAACATCCTGTTCAACGCGGCCAGCGCCTATATGGACGTGATTCGCGACCGTCAGATCGCGGTGCTGACCGAGCAGAACCTGCAGTTCCTGACCGAGCAGGCGCGCGCCGCCCGCTCGCGCTTCGAGGTCGGCGAGGGCACCCGCACCGACGTCGCCCAGGCCGATGCCTCCCGCGCGACGGCCGTGGCGCAGTTGAGCGCCGCTCGCGCGACGGCGCTGGCAAGCGCCGCAACCTACCACCAGATCGTCGGCGACGAGCCTGGCAAGCTCAAGGCAGCCTCGCCGCTTGGCAAGCTGCTGCCAGGTGGCGTCGATTCGGCCTTGGCCATCGCTTCCGCCGAACATCCCGCCATTCTGGCCACACAGCATCTCGTCGATGCCGCCGCCTTTTCGGTGAAGTCGTCGGAAGGCGCGCTGCTGCCGCAGGTGACGGCCTCGGCCGGCGTTTCGGACGACTACAGCCACACCGTTCCCAGTTCCATCAGCAGCCCTAACGGTAGTTCGACATCGGCCAATATCGGCGCTTCGCTCACCATTCCGATCTATTCGGGCGGCCGGACCTCGGCGCTGGTGCGGCAGAGCAAGGAATCACTGGGCGAGGCGCGCATCCAGGTCGATGTCAGCCGCGACCAGGTGCGCCAGGCCGTGGTCTCGGCCTGGACGCAATATGTCGCCGCGCGCCAAAGCGTGGATGCCAACAGGCAGGTGATCGATGCCGCGCAACTGGCGCTCAACGGCGTCATCGAAGAGCGCAATGTCGGCCAGCGCACGACGCTGGATGTGTTGAACGCGCAGAACGCGGTCATCACCGCCAAGATCAACCAGGCCAGCTCCGAACGCGACGTGGTCGTGGCGAGCTATGCCATTCTGTCGGCGATGGGCCGGCTGTCGGTCGATCGTCTTGGGCTGGCGGTCACCAAATACAGGCCCGAAGAGCATTACAACGCCGTCAAGGACAAGTGGTTCGGACTGCGCACGCCCGACGGACGCTGATTTCCGGTATGCTTCCAGCAAGCGCCGCGTGTCCGATGGACGCGCGGCGTTTTTCTTTGTCGATGGCACGGGCTCGTCGGGCCGCGAACCGCCTAATCTGTTGAAATCCAACAAGTCCCCAGATTGGGGATTCTCGGATGACGATCGGTCGGTTACGCTGTGACCATTGATTCGAATTCCGACCTGGGCAGGAACGGAATTCTTGATGGGTCAAGTTCTTGAACGGGTCAGTTCTTGGACAGGGTCGAGTTCTTGGGCAGGTCACTGGGGCGGCGGATGTGACGATGGCGACGGCAAGCAGCGCGCAGCGCGAACCTTCCATGGAAGAGATACTGGCTTCCATCCGAAGGATCATCGAAGACAGCGACACCGGGCGCAAGCAACCGGCCGAGGCCGGTGAACTGCGCCAGGATCTGGAGCCGGCCGCGGTTAGCGTACCCACGGTCGAGGTCGACGCCTTTCGTTCCGAATTGCATGCCGACGCCGGCCCGCGCAAGCCAGCGACGCTGGCGGAGGTCCAGGCCCAGCTGGCCGCGGCCGATCCGGCGGTCCCACGCGTCGAGGCTCGTCGAGAGCCGGTCAAGGCGGCTCCGGCCACGGCCAATCCCGAGGGCATCGAGCCGAGCGCGCAAGCGGCCACGAGCAGGCCGGCCGCGGCAAATGCGACGCAGTCGGCCGAGACCATCGTCGCCGATTGGCGGCGCGAAATAGCGGCGGTCGGCGGCAGCACGGTTACCGCGAGACCGGCCGTCCGGGTTCCGGAAGCCGCGCCGAGGGTCGAGATCGAGAAGCAAGAGCCGGCGTTTGAAGCTGCCGCGCATGCCAGCGCTCCCCGGGCATCCGAACCGGAGACACAGCCGGCCCGGCCCGCGATCCTTTCCGAGCATACGGGCCGGCAGGTTGCTGCGGCCTTCGGCGAGCTTTCCGATGCTTTTGCCAGCCGCGGCAAGAAGAGTTTCGACGAGATGGCCGAGGAGATGCTGCGGCCGATGCTGCAGGATTGGCTCGACAACAACCTGCCGACGCTGGTCGAAAGGCTGGTGCGCGAGGAGATCGAGCGCGTGGCGCGCGGGGCGCAGTAAGCTGCCGCAACACGCATGCTGAAAAGCGCCGCCTTCGGGCAGCGCTTTTGCTTTGGGACCCGCTGCGCCCTTGCAGTCGACATGCATCAGGCGAGCCGCCATTGCGGCACCGGCCGGGATTGTCGCCGGTCGCGGCATGCCTATCTGTAAGAGCGATCGCAGTTCTCGCGGTTGACTCGGCCAAGACCTTCCGATTTACACCGGACGCTTGTTCCCGACAGTTCGGACCTCCTCCATGCTTGATAAGACCTACGACGCCAAAGCCGTCGAGCCGAAGATCGCCAAAATCTGGGAAGAGGCGGATGCCTTCCGGGCAGGCGCCGGCGCGGAAGAGGGGGCCGAAGCCTTCACCATCGTCATCCCGCCGCCGAACGTCACCGGCTCGCTGCATATGGGCCATGCGCTCAACAACACGCTGCAGGACATTCTCGTGCGCTTCGAGCGCATGCGCGGCAAGAACGTGCTTTGGCAGCCCGGCATGGATCATGCCGGCATCGCCACGCAGATGGTGGTCGAGCGCCAGCTCATGGAAAAGCAGATCCACCGCCGCGATCTGACGCGTGAGGAGTTCATCGAGAAGGTCTGGGAGTGGAAGGCCGAATCGGGCGGCGCGATCTTCAACCAGCTGAAGCGGCTCGGGGCCTCGGCCGACTGGTCGCGCGAACGCTTCACCATGGATGAAGGCCTGTCCAAGGCGGTGCTGGAAGTCTTCGTCACGCTCTACAAGGAAGGCCTCATCTACAAGGACAAGCGCCTTGTGAACTGGGACCCGAAGCTGCTTACCGCCATTTCCGACCTCGAGGTCGAGCAGCACGAGGTCAACGGCAATCTCTGGCACTTCCGCTACCCGATCGAAGGCGAGGCGTTCGACCCTGAGAACCCGAAGACGTTCATCACGGTGGCGACGACGCGTCCCGAGACGATGCTCGGCGACACCGCCGTGGCCGTGCATCCGGACGACGAGCGGTTCACCGATCTGGTCGGTAGCCACGTCGTGCTGCCGATCGTCGGCCGCAAGATTCCGATCGTCGCGGACGAGTATTCCGATCCGGAGAAAGGCTCCGGCGCGGTCAAGATCACGCCAGCGCATGACTTCAACGACTTCGAGGTCGGCAAGCGTCACAAGCTGCCGGCGATCAACATCCTGACGGTCGAAGCGGACATCAAGCTTAAGGACAATGAGGATTTCCTCGCCGGTCTCGAGGTCACGCCGGAGCGCCAGGCCCTGTGGGACGAGCTGGACGGGCTCGACCGTTTCGCCGCGCGCAAGAAGATCGTCGAGCTGATGGAGGCCGGCGGCTTTCTGGAAAAGGTCGAGCCGCATCGCCATGCCGTTCCGCATGGCGACCGCGGGGGCGTGCCGATCGAGCCATTCCTGACCGACCAGTGGTATGTCAACGCCGCCGAGCTCGCCAAGCCGGCGATTGCCTCGGTGCGCGAAGGCCGCACCAACTTCGTGCCGAAGAACTGGGAGAAGACCTATTTCGACTGGATGGAGAACATCCAGCCCTGGTGCATCTCGCGCCAGCTCTGGTGGGGGCACCAGATCCCGGCCTGGTACGGGCCGGACGGGCATGTCTTCGTCGAAAAGACCGAGGAAGAGGCTTTAGCCGCGGCGATCGAATATTACCTTGCGCTGGAAGGGCCGTGGAAGGCCTGGGTCGAGGACAAGCTGGAAAACTTCCAGCCGGGCGAGATCCTGACCCGCGACGAGGACGTGCTCGACACCTGGTTCTCGTCGGCGCTGTGGCCGTTCTCGACGCTCGGCTGGCCCGATCAGACGCCGGAGCTCAAGACCTATTACCAGACCGACGTGCTGGTGACCGGCTTCGACATCATCTTCTTCTGGGTCGCCCGCATGATGATGATGGGCCTGCACTTCATGGACGAGGAGCCGTTCCACACCGTCTATGTGCATGCACTGGTGCGCGACAAGAACGGGCAGAAGATGTCGAAGTCGAAAGGCAACGTCATTGATCCGCTCGACCTGATCGACGAATATGGCGCCGACGCGCTGCGCTTCACGCTGACTGTCATGGCGGCGCAAGGGCGCGACGTGAAGCTCGATCCGGCCCGCATCGCCGGCTACCGCAATTTCGGCACCAAGCTGTGGAACGCGACGCGCTTCGCCGAGATGAACGAGGTCGCGCGCGACGACGAGTTCTGGCTGAACGACGCCAAGCTGCCGGTCAACCGCTGGATCCTGACCGAGCTGACGCGGGCGGCGCGCGCTGTCACCGAAGGCATCACCAGCTACCGGTTCAACGAAGCGGCAGGCGCGGCCTATCGGTTCGTCTGGAACCTGTTCTGCGACTGGTACCTGGAACTGTTGAAGCCGGTGTTCATGGGCACGGACGAGGCCGCCAAGGCCGAGAGCCGGGCCTGCGTCGCCTTCGTGCTGGACGAGATCTACAAGCTCCTGCATCCGATGATGCCGTTCATGACCGAGGAACTGTGGGCGCAGACCGCTGGCGAGGGCAAGCTGCGCTCGTCGCTGCTTTGCCACGCCGCCTGGCCGTCGCCCGACTTCGGGGACGAAGAGGCCGCCGCCGACATCAACTGGCTGGTCGACCTCGTTTCGGGCATCCGCTCGGTGCGTTCGGAAATGAATGTGCCGCCGGCGGCGATCGCGCCGCTGATGGTGATCGGCGCCAACACGCTGACGCAAGAGCGGCTGGAGCGTCACGCCCAGGCGATAAAGCGGCTGGCGCGCATCGGCGATATCGCGCTCGCCGATGCACCGCCCAAGGGCTCGGCCCAGATCGTGCTCAACGAGGCGACGGTGAGCCTGCCGCTCGGCCGCCTGATCGACCTCCAGGCCGAGGCCGCGCGGCTGCAGAAGGAACTGGCCAAGGTAACCGAGGAGATCGCTCGCCTGCACAAGAAGCTGTCGAACGAAAAGTTCGTCGCCAATGCGCCGGAAGAGGTGGTCGAAGCCGAGCGTGAGAAACTCGCCGAATATCGCGAGGCGCAGGAGAAGCTTTCGGTGGCTTTGACCAGGGTCCGCGACGCCGGCTGAACGGCAAGATTCGGCCTCGCTCCAAAGGTGGTTTCCGGTACGTTAGCTGCCTCGAAAATGGGCGTGCCGCTACGTTAATTTTGACGTAAACGGAAAGTTTGCGCCCCATTGTTGCCATAATGTAACAATGGGGTCCGCAAGCGCTAAAATCGGCTGTTTTTGCCCTGTTTTGGGTAGTTACTTCGGATTTTTTCGACCGTTCGACCCCGGTTGGCGCGATTCAGGCGCCGATTGCGGTGCCAGCCACCATGGCGAAAATACGTGCTGTCAAGATGTACATGTACAGCTCTTGAAATCGTTGTTGCGTCGTTAACCCGAATTGGTTCTAGCTTTGAGCCACTTGTATTTCGGGGAGGGATTTCCATGAACATCTTGCGGCTCAAAGCTCTGGCGGGGGCAGGCTGCTTTTCGATCGCGTTGATCGGCGCGGCGATGCATCCCGCGCATGCCGGCGGCCTAGAGCGCGGCGGCTACGACATCGACCTGCTTTTCGATCCTTCGCAGGTCGCGACGGAAGCTGAAGCGACCTATGTGATGCCGGATCGCAAGTACAAGAATGCGACTGGTCCGGGGGGCTTCAACTTTTTCAGTTCCACGGCAGATGGGGCCGAGCCCTATTGGGTACCGCGCATTGGGGTCAAAGCCCAAGTTGTTCAAGGCGTCGACTGTATGGTCGACTATTCACAGCCTTGGGGCGCCCACACCGCCCCCGGCGCGTCGTGGAATGGCGCTTTTTCGAACGTCGAAACCGATATTAAGAGCAATAACTACGCCGGTACATGCTCCTACAAGTTTGATGCCGGTAAGGGCCAGCTACGTTTTATCGGCGGCGTGTTTTATCAGGACATTTCAGGCTTCAAGGAAAGCTTGGTGGGTTTCAATCCATTTGGGCCGTCACCGATTGGTCGCGTCGACCTAGAGGCCAGCGGTTGGGGCTGGCGAGCCGGTGTTGCCTACGAAATCCCTGAGATCGCGCTTCGGGCCAGCTTGGTCTACAATTCGCAGGTCAAGCTCGACAACATCTCTGGAACGCTGACTTTGCCGGACGGCTTGGGAGGGACCACAGCCACGCCAATCTATGGCTCGACGCAGTACATGCCTGACTCGGTTGAGTTGAAATTGCAGTCGGGTATCGCTCCCGGCTGGCTGGCCTTTGGTTCGATCAAGTGGGTTAACTGGAGCACTCTGCAAAGTGTTCCGATCTGTTCCGAACAGACCAAAGGTTTGGCTGCGTGTACAACCGTTTCTCCCCTTCCGGTTCGGCTTACCTCTCTTGACCTTATGTATCGCGACGGCTGGACCGTTTCCGGCGGCATAGGTCACAAGTTCAATGATGAATGGAGCGCCGCTGGTCAGCTTACCTGGGATCGCGGCACGTCGCACGGCTATGGCGTCCAAACCGATACTTGGACGCTCGGCGGCGGTGTTGCCTACACGCCTCGGCCAAACATCGAGCTACGCTTGGCTGGTGCTATCGGCGTCATGACCAGCGGCCATTCTGGCACGCTTACCGACGAGAATGGCTATACGGCGGGCGAAGACGCTACCTATGACGTCGGCAATGATCTGATCACGGCGATTTCAGGCGGAATCAAGATCAAGTTCTAAGTTTCTGAAAATTCATCGAAAAGGCAGGGCAGTGCTCGGCCTTTTTTGTTGGGTCAATGATGCTTCGGCTTCGCCCCTTCAACCCGCTGTTGCAGATTCGTCGCGAACCGGCGCCCGATGCGATTGTGATGTTTCGGCAACACTTTCTGAACAACCCCTGCTGTAGAAGTCAGACAGAGGGACCTGCCCATTTCCCGCCATAAACCCGGAGCACCCGAGATATGTCCCGGGATGCGTGCCAGGTTGGCGCGGCGAGGGGACCGGCCGCGGGGTGTGCGGCAAGGACGATGATGGACGCCAAGGCAATCTCCAAGGCCAAGCTGCCCAGCCGCCACGTGACCGTTGGTCCGGCGCGCGCGCCGCATCGTTCGTACCTCTATGCCATGGGCCTGTCGGCGGCCGAGATCGCGCAGCCTTTGGTCGGCGTCGCCAGCTGCTGGAACGAAGCGGCGCCCTGCAACATCTCGCTGATGCGCCAGGCGCAAGTCGTCAAGAAGGGCGTTGCGGCCGCCAACGGCACGCCGCGCGAGTTCTGCACCATCACCGTCACCGACGGCATCGCCATGGGCCACCAGGGCATGAAGTCGTCGCTGGTGTCGCGTGAGGTGATCGCCGATTCGGTCGAGCTCACCATGCGCGGCCATTGCTACGATGCCCTTGTCGGGCTCGCCGGCTGTGACAAGTCGCTGCCCGGCATGATGATGGCGATGGTGCGTCTCAACGTGCCCTCGATCTTCATCTATGGCGGCTCGATCCTGCCCGGCAGCTATCGCGGCCGGCAGATCACCGTGCAGGACGTGTTCGAGGCGGTCGGCCAGCATTCGGTCGGCACGATCAGCGATGCCGAATTGCTCGAGATCGAGCAGGCGGCCTGTCCTTCCGCCGGTTCCTGCGGCGCCCAGTTCACCGCCAACACGATGGCGACCGTTGCTGAAGCAATTGGCCTCGCGCTGCCCTATTCCTGCGGCGCGCCGGCGCCCTACGAGATGCGCGACCGCTTCAATTTCGCCTCGGGCGAAAAGGTGATGGAGCTGATCGCCAGGAACATCCGGCCGCGCGACATCGTCACGCGCAAGGCGCTGGAGAACGCGGCGACCGTGGTGTCGGCCACCGGCGGCTCGACCAATGCGGCGCTGCATTTGCCGGCGATCGCGCATGAGGCCGGCATCAAGTTCGACCTGTTCGACGTGGCGGCGATCTTCGAGAAGACGCCCTATATCGCCGACCTCAAGCCGGGTGGCAAATATGTCGCCAAGGACATGTTCGAGGCCGGCGGCATTCCGCTCTTGATGAAGACGCTGCTCGACCATGGCTATCTGCATGGCGACTGCATGACGGTCACTGGCCGCACTTTGGCCGAAAATATGGAGCACGTTTCCTGGAATGAGAGCCAGGATGTTGTGCGTCCCGCCAATCGGCCAATCACCAAGACAGGCGGCGTTGTGGGCTTGAAGGGCAACCTTGCCCCCGAAGGTGCGATCGTGAAGGTCGCGGGCATGTCGGAACTGAAATTCTCCGGTCCGGCGCGTTGCTTCGATTCGGAAGAGGAGTGCTTCGAAGCGGTCACGCAGCGCAACTACCGCGAAGGCGAGGTTCTCGTCATCCGCTATGAGGGGCCGCGCGGCGGTCCGGGCATGCGCGAGATGCTGTCGACGACGGCCGCGCTCTACGGCCAGGGCATGGGCGGCAAGGTGGCGCTGATCACCGACGGGCGCTTCTCCGGCGCCACGCGCGGCTTCTGCATCGGCCATGTCGGGCCGGAGGCGGCGGTCGGCGGGCCGATCGGGCTGATCAAGGATGGCGATTTGATCTCGATCGACGCCGTGAAAGGCACGATCGAAGTGGCCCTGTCGAACGCCGAACTGGCGGCCCGGGCCAAGAGTTGGAAGGCGCGCAAGACCGACTATCAGTCCGGTGCGATCTGGAAATATGCGCAGGCCGTAGGGCCGGCCCGCGACGGCGCGGTGACCCATCCGGGCGCCGCAGAAGAAACGCACTGCTATGCGGACATCTGAGGTGTTGAGGTCGTCTGTCTTTTCGGCACTGGTCGTGATCGCCGGTCTTGGCGCGACCTTGGGCGCCGTCGGGCAGGCCATGGCCTTCGACGACAAGGTGTTCGACGACAAGACCGGCGTGAAGCCTCAGTCGAGCCCCTGGGCGGTGTTCCAGTTCGGCTTCTCCGCCTACAAGAGCGGCCATAAGGAACAGGCGGTCGAAGCCTATAAATACGCCGCCGAGAACGGCCAGATCGGCGCCACCTGGAAGCTTGCGCGCATGTATGCCGAAGGCGACGGCGTGACGCGCGACGACTACGCCGCCTTCAAGTTCTTCTCGGAAATCGTCGATCAGGATGTTGAGCCCGGCTCGCCGGAAGAAAGCTATGTGTCGGACGCGCTGGTGGCGCTGGGCGACTATCTGCGCAAGGGCATTCCCGGCACGCCGGTCGAGGAGAACGATGTCGCGGCGCAGGAATACTACATGCGCGCCGCCGCCAACTACCGCAATCCGAACGCCCAGTTCGAGATCGGCCAGATGTTCCTCAAGGGCGAGGGCGGCGTGAAGGCCAGCGTCAAGCAAGCCGGCCGCTGGCTGCAGCTCGCGGCCGAGAAGGGCCATGCCGGCGCGCAGGCGACGCTCGGCAACCTCCTGTTCCAGAGCGGCAAGGTGGTGCGCGGCCTGGCGATGATGACGGCCGCACTCGAGCGGGCTCCGGCGGCCGACCAGCCCTGGATCCGCAACATGCAGGAAGAGGCGTTCGCCGCGGCCGGCGAGGCCGATCGCCGGACCGCGATCTCGCTCGCCGACGATATCCTGACCAAGGGCAACAACGGCGACCAGTAAGCGCAGGTTGGCGATAGCGTGCATGGCAGCTTGGCGCATGCAATGGCTAATGCAGCGCTGGTCGACCCCCACTCCGTCTCGGCTTCGCCGAGCCACCTCTCCCCCGATCGACGGGGTAGAGGAAAGGCGCCAAGCTTTTTTGCCGTCAACGCCCGTCTAGCAACGCTCCCTTCCTTTCCCTCCGGAGGGGGGAAAGGTGGCGCTGCGAAGCGGCGACGGATTGGGGGAACCACGTGGCAATCAAGCCTCGGCCTGATCAGTCGCGCCAGTCACAGAAGATGTGCATAGCGTAACCTGGATGGTGGGGAGATCAACGAAGCCTCAGTTCTCGGTCGGCTCCGTCGGCGTCTGGCCGGGCGTCGGGGTGGAAAGCGACGTCGGGTGCGGCTTTGGCGCTTCGCCCGGACATTCGTCCTTGATCCTGGTCCAGGACGTGTTGTTGAGAACCATGTCGCAACGGGCGAGGTAGCTCTCGCCGGCCAGCATCAGGCACGCCGTCTCGCCGACGTTGAAGGACTTGCCGTTGGCAAGACAGGTTGGCGCCGCCAGCAACGGCGTCGGCGCGGCAAGCGCCAAGGCAAGGCCGGCTGGCCAGAAAAGAAATCGGATCGCCATTCAACCCCCACAGCAAGCCGCATCAAAGACGGGATTTGTGGCGATACTGGGTCCGGGAGCCTGGCAACGTCTCAGGCGGGCTGAAGGCTGAGGTCGATAGCGACCGGCACGTGGTCGGACGGTTTTTCCCAGGCGCGGACGTGCTTTTCCACCGAGGCCGACGAGAAGCGGTTGGCGGCTTCGGGCGAGAGCAGCAGGTGGTCGATGCGGATGCCGTTGTTCTTCTGCCAGGCGCCGGCCTGATAATCCCAGAAGGTGTAGACGCCGGCCGAGTCGGTCACGGCGCGCGCAGCTTCGGTGAAGCCGAGATTCTTCAGCCGGCGGAAGGCCTGCCTCGTCTGCGGCTGGAAGAGCGCGTCACCCAGCCAGTTTTCGGGAAACCGGGCATCGGCGGCCTCGGGAATGACGTTGTAGTCGCCAGCCAGCACCAGCGCTTCCTCGAGGCGCAGCCGCTCCTGCGCCCAACGCTCCAGCCGCGCCATCCAGGCGAGCTTGTAAGAAAACTTCCGTTCATCGTCGACCGGATTGCCGTTGGGCAGATAGAGCGAAGCGACGCGCAAGGCGCCCCGGTCGGTGGAAAAAACGCCTTCGATGAAGCGGGCATGATCATCCGCATCGTCGCCAGGCAGGCCGCGATTCACCTCGTCGAAGGGAAGCTTCGACAGGAGAGCGACGCCGTTAAAACTCTTCTGGCCGTTGGTCTCGACATTGTAGCCCAGCGCCTCGATCTCGGCGCGCGGGAACTGGTCGTCGACCGTCTTGATCTCCTGCAGGCACACGATGTCCGGCGCGCTTTCGGTCAGCCAGTGGGTGAGGTTGCCGATGCGGGCGCGAACGCCGTTGATGTTCCAGGTGACGATCTTCATGAGGACCTCAATGCTCTTCGGACGGCAGGCGTTCGACGAGGCCGATCGTATTGCCTGCGGGGTCCTTTAGAAAGGCCATCCATTCGCTTTCCCCCGCCGGACCGAACTGCCCCTCGGTGTCGCGGTGGACGAGCGTCGGCGGCGCGGTGAAGGGAATGCCCGCGGCTTTCGCCTCCGCGTGGAAGGCTTCGAGGCCGGCGATGTCGAAATAGACGGTGCCGCCCGGAACGCCGTCGGTGAAGAGCAGACGCACATCACCGGCCATAATGAAGGCAATACCGGGCGGGTCGTAGCGGGCATGCAGGTTCAGACCAAGCACGTCGCGCCAGAAAGCAAGCGTCGCATCGAGGTCGCGGCCAGCCGAGAGCGCGACCTGACGGACCGCGCCGACGGCAGGCATTGGGTTATATGGAGAAGCTGGTGCCGCAGCCGCAGGAGGCGACAGCGTTGGGGTTCCTGATTTGGAAGGACTGGCCCATCAGGTCATCGACGAAGTCGATCACCGAGCCGCCCATATAAACCAGCGAGAGGTCGTCGATCAGGATCGTCGCGCCATCCTTCTCGATGGCGACATCGTCATCGTTGCGGCTGCCGACGAGATCGAATTTGTAGGAAAAGCCGGAGCAACCGCCGCCTTCGACGGAGACGCGCAACGCCGTCTTGCCCGGTTCGCCGGCAACGATCCTGGCGATCCGCTTGGCCGCGGCATCGGTCATTTCGACCTTCATGGCAGTCTTGGCATCCGCGCCCATCGGCGTCACCTTGCTTTCGGTTTCACATGATAGGTATGAAGCGGGCGTGGCCAAGTCAACTGGTGGATCAATGGACGAGCGGCAGGGCAAGGATGCTCTCGGCGACATCGGGTTCGGCTATCGGCCGCGCGCGGTCTATGCGAGCGATCCGGCGCGCTCGCGCGGACGCCTGTTCGAGGAGGCCGAGAGTCCGACCCGCACGCCGTTCCAGCGCGACCGCGACCGCATCATCCATTCCACCGCATTCCGCCGACTGAAGCACAAGACGCAGGTGTTCGTGGCGCATGAGGGCGATCACTTCCGCACGCGGCTGACGCATTCGATCGAGGTGGCGCAGATCGCACGAGCACTGGCGCGGGCGCTGCGCGGCGACGAGGACCTCGCCGAAGCAGTCGCCCTTGTCCATGATTTCGGCCACACGCCCTTCGGCCATACGGGAGAGGACGCGCTCAACGAGAAGATGGCCGCCTGGGGCGGCTTCGACCACAACGCCCAGTCGCTGCGCGTGGTCACGCGGCTCGAGCGGCGCTATGCCGAGTTCGACGGTCTGAACCTCACCTGGGAAACGCTGGAAGGGCTGGTCAAGCATAACGGCCCGTTGACCGATGCGAGCGGGAAGGGGCTCAAGGGTCCGGTGCCGCAGGCGATCCGCGACTATTCCGAACTGCACGACCTCGAGCTCGACCGCTTCGCCGGCATCGAGGCGCAGTGCGCCGCGATCGCCGACGACATCGCCTACAACACCCATGACATCGACGATGGCCTGCGCGCCGGCCTGCTGACGCTGGACATGCTGCAAGGCGTCGGCCTGCCGGGCTCGATCCTGGACGGTGTGCGCGCCAAATATCCTCAGCTCGACGATGTCCGCACCGGCCACGAACTGTTGCGCCGGCAGATCACGCTGATGGTCGAGGATGTCATTGCATCGACCGCTGCCAACGTCGAGCGTCTCAAACCGGACAGCGCCGATGCGGTGCGCGCGGCGGGCGAGACCCTGGTGACCTTTTCGCCAGGGATGGCCGCGGCCGAAAAGGAATTGAAGGCTTTCCTCTACAAGCATCTCTACCGGCACCCGGAAGTGATGCGGGTGCGGGCCGAGGCCGAGCGCATCGTGCGCGAGCTGTTCGACGTCTATTTCGCCGATCCACGCGCCATGCCCGATGGCTGGCGCGAAGGGCTCGACAGGGCCGAGGATCGCATCAAGGCGCGCAGCGTCGCCGACTTCCTGGCCGGCATGACCGACACCTATGCGCTCAAGGAACATCGGCGTCTGTTTGACCATACGCCCGATTTGAGCTAGGGCGAGCCTCGATTTTGCCGGCCAGGCTGCCGGTCGTCTCTTAAAGCCCAGAGCATATCCAATGAATATCTTCGCCGATTTCAACGCGCGGATCGTAAAGGCCGTCGAAGCCCTTGATCTCAAGGACAAGGAGGGGGCCGCGCTCGACCTGTCGCGTGTCGCGGTCGAGCCGCCGCGCGATGCAAGCCATGGCGATCTCGCCACCAATGCGGCGATGGTGCTGGCCAAGCCCACCGGACAGAACCCGCGCGCGCTTGCCGAAAGACTGGCCGAAGCGCTCCGCGCCGATGAAGACGTCGCCTCGGCCGAGATCGCCGGGCCGGGCTTCGTCAATCTCAGACTCAAGGACGCGTTCTGGCACGCGCATCTGACGACATTGCTCGGCGAGGGGCGCAACTATGGCCGCTCGACCATCGGCGGCGGCCGCAAGGCCAATGTCGAATATGTTTCGGCCAACCCGACCGGCCCCATGCATGTCGGCCATTGCCGGGGCGCCGTGGTCGGCGACACCTTGGCCAATCTGATGGCCTTCGCCGGCTACGACGTGACCAAGGAATATGTCATCAACGACGCCGGCTCGCAGATCGACGTGCTCGGCCGCTCGGCGTTCCTGCGCTATCGCGAGGCGCTCGGCGACGATATCGGCGAGATCCCGTCCGGTCTCTATCCGGGCGACTATCTGGTCCCGGTCGGCCAGGCGCTGGCCAAGGAATTCGGCCGCGGCCTGCTGCAGATGCCGGAAGATGAAGCTCTGGCGATCGTCAAGGACCGCACCGTCGACGCGATGATGGCGATGATCCGCGAGGATCTGGCGCTGCTCAACGTGCATCACGACGTGTTCTTCTCCGAGCGCACGCTGCATGCCGACAACGCCAAGAGAATCCGGGCGGCGATCGCCGACCTGACGCTCAAGGGCCACATCTACAAGGGCAAGCTGCCGCCGCCCAAGGGCGAGAAGCCGGACGACTGGGAAGACCGCGAGCAGACGCTGTTCCGCTCGACGGCGGTCGGCGACGACATGGACCGGGCGCTGGTCAAGTCCGATGGCTCGTTCACCTATTTCGCCGCCGACGTCGCCTATCTGAAGGACAAGGTCGAGCGCGGCTTCGTCGACCTGATCTATGTGCTCGGCGCCGACCATGGCGGCTATGTGAAGCGGCTGGAGGCGCTGGCGCGGGCGGTTGCCGGCGACACGGTCAAGCTCACCGTGCTGCTTTGCCAGCTCGTGAAACTGTTCCGCGACGGCGAGCCGGTCCGGATGTCGAAGCGGTCCGGCGATTTCGTCACCCTGCGCGACGTGGTGGAAGAGGTCGGCCGCGACCCGATCCGCTTCATGATGCTTTACCGCAAGAACGATGCGCCGCTCGATTTCGACTTCGCCAAGGTCACGGAGCAGTCGAAGGACAATCCGGTGTTTTATGTGCAGTACGCGTCGGCGCGCTGCCATTCCGTTTTCAGGCAGGCGAGCGAGCAGCTCGGCGAGGCGAATTTCGACCGCAATCGGCTGGCGGCTTCCGTGGCCGCGCTGACCGACGAGGGCGAAATCGCGCTGATCCGGAAGCTGGCTGAATATCCAAGGCTGATCGAATCCGCGGCGCTTTCGCTGGAGCCTCACCGGCTCGCATTCTACCTCTACGATCTGGCTTCCGGCTTCCATGCACAGTGGAATCGCGGCCACGACAACCAGGACTTACGTTTTGTTAAGGTTAACGACCGAGAATCAACCTATGCCAGACTAGGGCTGGTGCAGGCTGTTTCGGATGTTTTGACCTCCGGCCTGACGCTGATCGGGGCAGACGCGCCCACTGAAATGCGTTAGGTTTAACTAAAAAACCTGTCACCTTTTGCCCACATTGCGCTGGTAAGGGCCAACCCTGCGCGACGTCCATGGCGTCCGACTGTGTGCGAGTTCGGGAACAATAATGGCAGACAGAACCCCGCTGAAAGTAGCCGACCACAACGACATCGCCGACGATGATCCGTTCGCGGAACTGACCCGGATCATGGGTTTCGACCCGCGCCAGCCGGTGCGGCAGCCGGCTCCTGCGGCCGAGAAGGCCGCGCCGATCAATCAGGGTCCAGCGGCGGACGATTTCGACATCGACCTCGAAAAGGAGTTGATGGGAGAGTTCGATTCCGTCGAGGAAAGCGAGCCGGTCGCTCAGCAGGCTGCCCTGCATCAGATCGGCTATGAGCCGGCTTTCGAGGCCGCCAGCGCCGCCGCGAATGACGACGAGCTGACTGCGTCCTTCGAGCAGGATTTCGTGTTCGATGACGCGGCGGATCATGCCGATTTCGCCGTGGCCCATGTGCCGGAGGCGGATTTCGCGCCGGAGCCGGAAGCCGCGCCGGAGGCGCATTTTGCAGCGGAGCCGCATTTCGCGCCGGAGCCACAGGAAGCTCCCGAGCCGGAAGTCGCTTTTGACGATGATTTCGACAAGGCCGTCGCCAGGTCGCTGGATGTCTCGCCGCTCGAAGACGAGCTTCCTATCGATCAGGAAATGGCGGCTTCGCTGGACCAGGATTTCCAGCTCGACCATCACGAACCCGCCAACCTCGACTATCACGAGCCGGCTGAGGCCCGTCAGGCCGCTGTCGAGGCCGTGCAGGCCGCGAGCGAAGAGGCGTTCAACGCCGATTTCGACAATGCCGTCCAGATGTCGCTCGAAGACGAGCTGTCGTTTGAGAGCCACGAGCCGGAGCAGCAGGCGCAAGCCGTCGAGCCGGTCGAAGTCTCCGCGGCCGATCCGCTGATTTCCGAGGACGATTTTGCCGGTCACTTCGACCAGACGATGACCGATGTCGATGTCAATCTCGGCCAGGCTCAGGATTTTCAGGAGCCGGAGCCGGCAGTTGACGATGACCCGGCGCCGATGGTCGAGGTGCCGACCGAGACGGCCCATTTCGCCGCCGAACCGGAGTTCGCCGCGCCTGAGCCTGCCGCGGCGCTGACCCTCGATGACGATTTCGAACTGAGTTTCCGCGATGCGCTGAACGAGGAGCCGCAAGCTCCGGCCGTCGAGCCCGCTGCCGCGGTCGAGCCGGCTCCTGTCGTCGCCGCTCCGGTTCCGCCTGTCGCCGCCGCGCTGGTTTCGCCTGTCGCCGCCGTCGAACCGGCGAGGCCGGCGGCCAGCGAACGAAGCCTGGAAGACGAGCTCAATGCGCTGCTCGGCGCCATGACCGCGCGACCGATGCCCGCGGTCAAGGAGCCCGCTCCCGCGCCACGTCTGGTTGCGGAACCCGCAAGCTACGCTGGCGGGAAGGCGGCGGCTGATGATCTCGACTGGGATCTCGACGAGCACCAGTCGGCGCAGAACGGGCAGGGCGCTCAGCCGGCAGAAAGCGACATGGACGACCTGCTTGCCAGCGAACTCGATCGCCAGGATTTCTCAAGCTCGGCCAAAACCGAGGCCGATGTTGATTTCGATGACGATTTCGGCGCTGCTTTCGCCAAGAGCATCGAAGCTGAACGGGCAACTGCCGCCACGGCAAGGTCTCCGGTAAATTCCTCCGATTGGCTGCATTCGACGCCTACGGAATCAGGCAAGTCGTGGAGCCGCTCGACCCCGACCTCGGCTCCGCCGGTGCAGGCTTCGTTTGCCGCGCAGCCGGCGCCCTCGGCTCCGGCGCAGATGGCGGCGCCTTCAGCGCCAGTGCAGATGGCGGCGCCGGCCTACCGCAGCGAACCGGCAACGGATTATTCCGCCTATGCCATGCTGACGCAGCCACCGGTGCCTTCGTCGCCGCCTCGCCAGCACGAAGATGTGCCGGATGTCGAGACGGTCGATGTGCCGGAGCGCGTGGTCGCGCTCGCGGACGACCTCGACATTCCGGAGCTCAGCTTCGAGGAAGACCAGCCGGCGGCGCCCGCTTACGACGATCTCGATGCGGAATTCGCCAGCCTGCTCACCGACATGAATGCGACGGAGATCGCGCCGGCGCCCGCGCAGAACCGGGGCTATGATGACGAATCCTACAGCGCCGGCTTCAACGGTTATGACCGTCGTGACTTGCGCACCGAGGCGCCGGCGGCTCCGGTGGCCCCGGCTTCGTTTGCCGTCGCCAACGATTACGACGCCGACGACCTGCCCGGCAGCCGGCCGGTTTCGCAGGCGGAGGATTTCGCCGCCGATGAGCTCGACTACGATCCCGAGCTCGAGGAAGCGATGGCGATCCCCGGGCTTGCCGAGCGCGAGGCGGCGCAGCCGCGCCGGCGCGGCGTGATGATCGCGGCGCTGGTCGGCGCCGTGGTGGTTCTCGGCGGCCTTGGCGCGCTGGCCTTCTCCTTCGGCGGCAAGGGCGGCAGCGACGCTCCGGTTATCGTCAAGGCCGACAATTCGCCGATCAAGGTGAAGCCCGAAAATCCGGGCGGCACGGTGGTGCCGAACCAGGACAACAAGGTTTATGACGCGGTGGCCAAGGGCGGCGGCGCGGCCAAGCCCGCCGAGCCGGCGCAGCAGAAGCTGGTGAACACCACCGAGCAGCCCGTGGACCTGGCATCGAAGGAACCGCCGCCGAGCCGGGTCGTCGATCTCGCGCCCAACGACAAAGACGCCGCGGCCGGCACTGACGCCGCCGACGATTCAGCTGCAGCCCTGCCTGGCGTCGCGCAAGCGACCGTGCCGCAAAGCGCGCAACCTGCCGCGCCGGCAAGCGCGCAGCCGGCAGCGCCGGCAAGCGCGCAGCCGGCAGCGCCGGCGCCGAAGTCGGAAGACCGCATCGCCCAGGTGCTGCAGCAGGATGCCGACAACACCGTCAACAACGACGTCGTCGCCGTCGCGCCGCGCAAGGTGAAGACCATGATGGTGAAGCCGGACGGCTCGCTGGTGCCGCGTGAAGACCCGGCTCCGGCCGCGCCAAAGGTCGCGGCGGCCGAGCCGAGCGATCCGATGCCGCAGCATGTCGCACCGGCCTCCGACGGCCAGCAAACGGGAACCGTGGCTTCCGACGCGGACCAGGCCGATGCGCCTGCCGCCAAGCCGGCGAAGCCCGCGAAGAAGGTTGAAGCCAAGGCTCAGTCGGCCAACACGCCGGCGGTGGTGCCGGTGGCGCCGGCGCGTCCGTCCGACCAGCCGGTCGATATCGTCGGTGAGGTCAAGCCGGACCAGGTCGCTTCGATCGATCCGGCGGTAGCTGCCGGCGGCGGCTCGTGGTCGATGCAGATCGCCTCACAGCCGACGGTCGAAAGTGCGCAGTCGACCTATCAGGATCTGCAACGCCGCTACGGCAGCGTGCTCTCCGGCCGCACCGCCAACATCGTCAAGGCCGAGGTCGCGGGCAAGGGCACCTTCTACCGCGTCCGCGTTCCGGCCCAGTCGCGCAACGATGCGATCAACCTTTGCACCAGCTACAAGGCGGCCGGCGGCAACTGCTTCGTATCGCGCTGACAGGTTTCAGCTTCCAAAGCCGGCGCCGCCGCAAGGCCGCGCCGGCTTTTCGTTGTGGACGGTTGTGGGCTTTGGCTGGTCGAAGTGCAGGGGTGATTCCCTTTGCCCGCCCAAAGCCTTAAGCTTTGGTGCATGAGCGAATCAAAATCCATGATCCTCGGCTGCGCCGGGAAATCCCTCGCCGAAGACGAAATCCGCTTCTATCGCGATGAACGTCCCTGGGGCTTCATCCTGTTTGCGCGCAACATCGGCGAAGCCGGGCAGATCCGCGACCTTGTCGCCTCGATGCGCGACAGCGTCGGCCGCCCGGACGCTCCGGTCTTCATCGACCAGGAAGGCGGCCGGGTGCAGCGGCTGCGCCCGCCGCTGGCGCCGAACTATCCGGCCGGCGGCGCGCTTGGCGCGTTGTGGCGCGACGATCGTGAGGCCGGCCGCCGCGCCGCCTGGCTGATGGCGCGGCTGCATGCCTTCGATCTCTCGCGCCTGGGCATCACCGCCGACTGCCTGCCGGTGCTCGATGTGCCGGTCGAAGGCGCCAGCGACGTCATCGGCGCGCGCGCCTATGGCAAGGAGCCCAATGCCGCGATCGAGCTTGGCCGGGCTTCGGCCGAGGGGCTCATGTCCGGCGGCGTGCTGCCGGTGATGAAGCATATTCCCGGCCACGGCCGCGCCTTTGCCGACACGCATTTCGCGCTGCCGACCGTCGATACGCCGCTGGAGGAGCTCCGCCGGCATGATTTCGCCCCGTTCACGGCGCTTAGGGAGCTGCCGATGGCGATGACGGCGCATGTCGTCTACAGCGCCGTCGACCCCGACAATCCGGCGACCACATCCGCCAAGGTCGTCGACCAAGTGATCCGCGGCGAGATCGGTTTCGATGGGCTGCTGATGAGCGACGACACCTCGATGAAGGCACTTTCTGGGGATTTCCCGATAAAGGCGGCCTCGATCCTTGCGGCCGGCTGCGATCTCGTCCTTCACTGCAACGGCGTTTTCGAGGAGATGTCGGGGATCGCCTCGCGCACGACGGCGCTGTCGGGCAAGTCCTTGGCGAGAGCCGAGCGGGCGCTGACCTATATAAAGGATCGCGACGTCGCCGACGAAACGGCGATACGCGCAGAATTCGCCACCTATTTCGAAGCGGTGGCCTGAACCGAAGGGACGAACGGCAAGTGGCGGAGACATTGGAAGGCAGGGCCGCGAAGGCCGCACCGATGGACCGTCTGTGGGCCGAGAACGACGATTCACGCCTGACAGGCGACCCGTCGCTGGTCGTCGATGTGGCCGGCTTCGAAGGTCCGCTCGATCTTCTCTTGCATCTAGCCCGCAACCAGAAGGTCGATCTGGCGCGCATTTCGATCCTGGCGCTCGCCGAGCAATATCTGGCCTTCGTCGAGAAGGTGCGGGCGCTGAGACTCGAGCTTGCCGCCGACTATCTGGTGATGGCGGCGTGGCTCGCCTTCCTGAAATCGAAGCTGCTGATCCCGAAGCAGCCTGGCGAAGAGGGCGAAAGCGGCGAGGAACTCGCGGCGGTGCTGCAATTCCGGCTGAAGCGGCTGGAAGCCATGCGCGACGCCGCGGCGCGTCTGGTCAACCGCAACCGTCTCGGCCGCGACGTCTTTTCGCGCGGCATGCCGGAAATGGTGATCATCGAGAAGCGCAACAGCTTTTCGGCCTCGCTCTACGACCTGCTCACCGCCTATGCGCAGCAGCGCCAGAAGCAAGCGATCAACAATGTGACGATCGCCCGGCGCGCCGTTTGGTCGTTGAAGGATGCGCGTGAGGTGCTGGCGCGGCTGATCGGCTCGGTCGGCGACTGGACGACGCTCGACAGTTTCCTGATCGAATATCTGGCCGCGCCGGAAGAGAAGCGCACGGCGATGGCCAGTTCCTTCGCGGCGACGCTGGAAATGGTGCGCGAGGGCAAATTGGACATGCGGCAGGACCAGGTGTTCGCGCCGATCTATCTGCGCGGCCGCGCGCAAGGGGTAAGGGCAGTCGAGGTGGTATCATGAGCGAACGCGCCAACGCTTCGGTCATCCCGTTCAAGGTCGAGGACGAACCGGAAGACGAGATGGCGGAGCAGGGTTCCATCGAGAACCCGGCCGAGCGGCTGCAATTGTCGGAAGCCGTGCGCATGGCAGAGGCGATCATTTTCGCCAGCGCCGAGCCGGTCAGCGAAAAGCAGCTTGCCGCGCGCCTGCCGGAAGGCGTGAACATTGCCGCCGCAATGGCGGATCTGCAGGAAATCTATGCCAAGCGCGGCGTAAACCTGGTACGGGTCGGCGATGCCTGGGCTTTCCGCACCGCAGGTGACCTGGCTTTCCTGATGAGCCGGGACTCGGTCCAGCAGAGAAAGCTTTCGCGCGCGGCCCTCGAAGTGTTGGCGATCATCGCCTATCACCAGCCGGTGACGCGCGCCGAGATCGAAGACATTAGAGGCGTCGAGACGTCGAAAGGCACACTCGATACGCTGCTCGAAACGGAGTGGGTCAGGATGCGCGGCCGCCGCCGCACGCCCGGGCGGCCTGTGACCTATGGCACCACCGACGCTTTCCTGGATCATTTCGCGCTGGAAGAGATCCGCGATCTGCCCGGCATGGAGGAGCTGAAGGGCGCTGGCCTGCTCTCGACGCGCATGCCGGCCAATTTCTCGATGCCGGTGCCGCCGGCCGATCCCGATGCGCTCGCCGAAGACGAGGACGCGCTGACCGATATCGACCTCGAGGAACTCGGGCTGTTGACGCCGCGCGTCACTGACGAGTGATCATCAAATCGCCGCGAATGGTCTATTAGCAGAGGCTGCGCGGATTGGTAGCAAGCCGCTCACGCCGAAAGTGCGTGACATCCGCTAGCCATTTTATCAACTTCCTAGCGGTTGTGTTTGAATCCCCGAGCGAAAACGCATAGATCATCGCCAGGGAAAACATTCGAGAGAGAATAGCAATGGGTTCATTTTCGATTTGGCATTGGATGATCGTGCTGGTCATCGTGCTTCTGGTGTTCGGCCGCGGCAAGATCCCGGAACTGATGGGCGACATGGCCAAGGGCATCAAGAGCTTCAAGAAGGGCATGGCCGACGACGACGCCGACGACAAGCGTACCGTCGAACATCGCGCTGATGAGACTGTTTCGCCGGCCAAGGAAAAGGTCAGCAAGAGCTGATCCCGGTTGTTGGTTTGAGCATGCCGTTGTCCCAAAACCGCTTCGCATTTTTGGGCGGCAGGCACTCGTCGGAATAGATTGTCATGTTTGAAGTCGGTTGGAGCGAACTGCTGGTGATCGCGGTCGTCATGATCGTGGTCGTCGGGCCTAAGGATTTGCCCAACATGCTGCGCACCTTCGGTCGCACCGCGGCGAAATTGCGCGCCATGGCCGGCGACTTCCAGAAGCAGTTCAACGAGGCGCTGAAGGAAGCAGAGCTCGACGACGTCAAGAGTTCCATCGATAGCTTGCGCGGCCTCAATCCGCTGAACGAGGTGCGCAAGCAGCTCAATCCGTTCGAGCAGGCCGCGGCCGACGTGCGGTCCGGCGTCGATACGATGATGAAGCCCAAGCCGGCCGCCGATCCGACAGCACCGGCGGCAGAGACTCCGCAGGCCGCCGAGCCGCTCAAGAACGGCGCGACGGACATGCCCGGCGCCAACGGAACCGAGGCTGCCTCAGCCACCCCGATCTTCCCTGCCATGACCGACGCCTCCGTCACCGCACCGGTTTCCGAGACCGCCGCGCCGGCCCGGCCGGCGAAAAAGGCTGCGACCCTCAAGGCAAAGACGACTGGCGCCACGGCAAAGGCAGTTGCGGCAGCGAAGGCACCGGCCGCAAAGGCGCCGGCCAAACCCTCATCGGCCTCGGTTAAAGTCGCCGCGCCCGCCAGGAAGGCGGCGCCCAAGGCTGAGGCAAAGCCAGCCACGGCGAAGAAAGCAACCGACAGCAAGAAGATGGCGGGCGACACCAAGTGAGCGTTTCGGACAAGGAAAAGGAAGAAATCGAAAAATCGTCCGCGCCGCTGATCGAACACCTGATCGAGCTGCGCCGCCGGCTGATCTGGTCGCTGGGCGGCTTCTTTGTCGCCTTTCTCGTCTGCTTCTTCTTCGCCAAGCGCTTGTTCAACCTTCTGGTCGTCCCTTTCAAATGGGCGACGCAATGGGCAGGCCTCGACCCGCACAAGGTCGAGCTGATCTACACCGCGCCGCAGGAGTTCTTCTTCACCCAGGTGAAGCTTGCCATGTTCGGCGGCATGGTGATCGCCTTCCCGCTGATTGCGACGCAGATCTACAAGTTCATTGCGCCGGGCCTCTACAAGAACGAGCGCAGCGCCTTCCTGCCGTTCCTGATCGCCTCGCCCATCCTGTTCCTGATGGGCGCCTCGCTGGTCTATTTCTTCTTCACCCCGATGGTGATGTGGTTCTTCCTGGCCATGCAGCAGACCGGCACCAACGACCAGGTGCAGATCTCCCTGCTGCCGAAGGTATCGGAATATCTCAGCCTGATCATGACGCTGATCTTCTCCTTCGGTCTGGTGTTCCAGCTGCCGGTGGTGACCAGCCTTTTGACGCGTGTCGGCATATTGTCGTCGCAGGCGCTGGCCGAGAAGCGCAAATGGGCGATCGTCCTTTCCTTCGTGGTCGCCGCGGTGCTGACGCCGCCCGATCCGATGAGCCAATGCGGCCTCGCTATCCCGACCATCATCCTCTACGAGGTTGCCATCTGGTCCTCGCGCATGATCGAGCGCGCCCAGGCGCGCGACCGCCTGGCGCGCGAGCAGGCGGAGGCGGGGAGTTCGGTTTCGAGCGACACGCCGGACACCTCGGCCTCCTGACCTAAACGGCGCCGCCTGGGGTAGGAAATCGCAGCGGTCCATTTGCCCGCCGTCTTGCATCGACGACGGATGCGGTTTACGCCCTCGATCCTTAAAGCGCGTCGCGTCGAAACGGATTCACGCGACGCGCTTTAGGTCGTTGCTTGATGCATGTCGTTGTCGCAAAACCGAGGTCACTTTTGCGCGACATGCATTAAAGCGTGCGACGCGGTTTAAGGCTCTATTTTCATGCATGTCGTTTTCCCAGAACCGCTGCACACTTTTGGGCGACATGCATTAGTTTGAGGATCGACCATGCTTGACATCAAATGGATTCGCGACAACCCGAAGGCCCTTGTCGAGGCGCTGGTGAAGCGCTCGTGGTCGGCGGGCGAGGCGCAGTCCACGGTCGACGATCTGGTCGCGAAGGACGAGGCGCGGCGTTCGCATCTCAGTGAGCTGCAGGTCAAGCAGGAGCGTCGCAACGCCGCCTCGAAGGAGATCGGCAACGCCATGCGTTCGGGCGATTCAGCACTTGCCGAGAAGCTCAAGAGCGAAGTCAGCGACATCAAGGTGTTCATCCAGAATGGCGAGGCGCGCGAGCGCGAGCTCGACAAGGCGCTTAACGACGCGCTTGCCGTGCTGCCCAACGTGCCGCTCGAAGACGTGCCGATTGGCAAGGATGAGCACGACAATGTCGTCAGGCGCCTCGTCGGCGATGTGCCGACGCGGCCGAACTGGGTGAAGGAGCATTTCGAGGTCGGCGAAGCACTCGGCATGATGGATTTCGAGCGCGCGGCGACACTGTCCGGCTCGCGCTTCACGGTGCTGAAGAGCCAGCTGGCGCGCCTGGAGCGCGCGCTCGGCCAATTCATGCTCGACCTGCACACCACCGAGCACGGCTATGAAGAGATCATCCCGCCGCTGATGGTGCGCGACGAGGTGCTTTTCGGCACCAACCAGCTGCCGAAATTCGAGGAGGACCTGTTCTTCACGCCGCATGGCGACAGTCGCCTCGGCCTGATCCCGACGGCCGAGGTGCCACTGACAAACCTCGTGCGCGAGGAAATCACCGCGCATGAGAAGCTGCCGCTGCGCTACACCGCGCTGACGCCGTGCTTCCGTTCGGAAGCAGGTTCCGCCGGCCGCGATACGCGCGGCATGCTGCGCCAGCACCAGTTCTACAAGGTCGAGCTGGTCTCGATCACCGACCAGGAAAGCTCGATCGCGGAGCATGAGCGCATGACGCAATGCGCCGAAGAGGTGCTGAAGCGGCTCGGCCTGCCGTTCCGCACGGTCACGCTGTGCACCGGCGACATGGGTTTCGGCGCGCGCAAGACCTACGACATCGAGGTCTGGCTGCCGGGGCAGAACGCCTATCGCGAAATCTCGTCCTGCTCGGTCTGCGGCGATTTCCAGGCCCGGCGCATGGATGCCCGCTACAAGGACAAGGACGGCAAGGGCAATCGCTTCGTCCATACGTTGAACGGCTCGGGCACCGCGGTCGGCCGCGCTCTCATAGCCGTCATCGAAAACTACCAGAATGAGGATGGCAGCGTAACCATTCCTGAAGTGCTGCGGCCTTACATGGGTGGTCTTACCAAGATCGAATCGAAGTGACGGCATGCGCATTCTCCTAACCAACGACGACGGCATCCACGCCGAGGGGCTGGCGTCGCTCGAACGCATAGCCCGCACGCTGTCGGACGATGTCTGGGTGGTGGCGCCCGAGCAGGACCAGTCCGGCTATGCGCATTCGCTGTCGATTTCGGAGCCGCTCCGGCTGCGCAAGATCGGCGAGAAGCATTACGCCGTGCGCGGCACACCGACCGACTGCGTCATCATGGGCACGAAAAAAATCCTGCCCGGACCGCCTGACCTGATCCTGTCCGGCGTCAATTCCGGCGCCAACATCGCCGACGACGTCACCTATTCCGGCACCGTTGCCGGCGCCATGGAAGGCGCGCTGCTCGGCGTGCGCTCGATCGCGGTCAGCCAGGCCTATTCCTATGTCGGCGAGGACCGCGTCGTTCCTTACGAGACGACCGAGGCGCTGGCGCCGGCGCTGCTCAAGCGCCTGGTGGAAACGCCGCTGCCGGAAGGCGTGCTGCTCAATGTCAATTTCCCCAACTGCGCCCCCGACGAAGTGGAGGGCACCGTCGTCACCTCGCAGGGCAAGCTGGTGCACAGCCTGTGGGTCGACGAGCGGCGCGACGGGCGTGGCCTGCCTTACTACTGGCTGCGTTTCGGCCGCGAGCCGGTCGAAGGCAAGAAGGGCACGGACCTTTATGCAATGCGCAACCGGCTGGTGTCGGTGACGCCGCTGCAACTCGACCTCACCGCCCATGAACTCCGCGACCAGCTGACCAAGGCGCTGTCATGAACAAGGCGTTGGCATGAACAAGGCGTTGGCATGAACACGGGCATGGACGACCGCGAAGGTTTCGCCGCTTTCCTGCTCAGGCTGCGGGGCAGGGGCACGGCGCCGAAAGCGCTGGTCGCGGCCTTCGAGGCGACGCCAAGGCGTGGTTTCCTGTCGGCCCAGTTCCATGCGATCGCCTGGTCGGACGGCATGCTGCCGATCGAATGCGGCGAGGCAATCGAGGGCGCCGATCTGCAGGCGGCGGTGATCGCAGCGCTTCACATCGAGCCGGGCAATCGCGTGCTCGAGATCGGCACCGGCTCGGGTTACACGGCAGCCGTCATGTCGCGGCTTGCGGCGCGCATCATCACCATCGACCGCTACAAAACCCTGACCGAGCAGGCCAAGCAGCGCTTCGAGGCGCTTGCCATCAGCAACGTCATCACCCGCCAGGCCGATGGCTCCAACGGCCTGCCCAATGAAGGGCCGTTCGACCGCATCGTCGCCTGGGCGGCTTTCGACAACCTGCCGCGCTTCCTGCTCGACCAGCTGTCGAGCGGCGGCATCGTCATCGCGCCGATCGGCCCGGAGGAAGGCGAGCAGGTGCTGGCCAAACTCACCAAGGTGGGCAGCCGCTTCGAGCGCGAGGACATCGGGATGGTCAGGCTGCAGCCGATCCTGCGCAGCGTCGCCGCGGTGATCTAGCTTTTCTCAACCGTTCCAGTGGAAGTTCAGCCGCAAGCCGACCAGATCGACGTCCTGGCCGATCCGATCCGTGCCGAACGGAAAGGGCAGCCCGACTGCCGCGAAAGCAGTGGTCTTGTCGGGCATGAACAGGTGATCGTATTCGATTGCGAGTGACCAATTCGGGGCGAAGCCGTATTCGAGGCCCGCGCCCAGCGCGCCGCCCCACCGGGTCTGATCGCCGGTCTTGCCAGCGGGGATATCCGGGGGAAAGAGGACCTCAAAACGGTCGTGAGTCACGGCCGCGCCGCCTTTGACGTAAAAGAGAGCGTTGTCGACGCTGTATCCGACCTGGGCCGTCAGCAGCCCAAACCAGTCGACGCGGGAACGATCTATAAAAGGGGGAATGAATTCGCTGACATTGGAACCCTTCAGATCGGCCCAATTGCCTTGCGCTTCGAGCCCGAACACCCAGTCGTTGCGCTGCCAGCGATAGCCAAGCTGTGCGCCGACGGTGCCGCCGGTGGCGTTGTGACAGCCCTCGCTGAAAGACAGGCCGGCAAGTTGAGCGTCCCAGCATGAGTGGCTCGATCCCCAGCCGCCATTGGCGCCGATGTAGAAGCCACTCCAGTCATAGCTCGCGGCGACAGGCGTTTCGGTGAGATCGGCGGCGGATGCAGGCGCAGCGGCGGCCAAGGCAGCGGCAAACGCCGCGGCGACGAGAAAACATTTCATTGAAGGACCCTCCCAAGTTCCCTGACGGTATCGGAACCCGATCCGGAAATCCCGTTACCTGGAAGCAACACGCGGGAATATTTGAATCCAAACTATACTTGGATAGGAGACTGCGGCGTCCGGGCCGATCACTTCGATGTTCGGCGATTGAACTTTGTTCCCGGCCTGGCAAATGAAGCGAAGCCCGCGGTCCCAAGAACCAGCCGCGAATGCGCCGGAAAGCCGAGATGTCCGCGTCGCCGTCGCCCGGATTTTGGCCGCGCCAAAATTTCCGCCAATGTTTTAAGAAAATTTTCGCCGGATTCTAATGGGTTAACCGGCCAGTAACATTAACGCGCTTTAATTACAGCCAGTTTGTACCGGGTCTGTGCGGGTTAGTGCGATGCAATTCAATCACTTGAAGGCAAACAGACGCAATCTGGCGCGCGGTTGCGCTGTCCTGATGATTGCCGGCGCGGCGGCCGGGTGCAGTTCCCAGTCGATGCGCTTCAACGGTGTCGATGATGTCTTCACATCCTCCACCAACAATCAGCGTGCCATCATCAACAAGCAGAATGTCGACCAGCCCTATCCGGGCGATACTGTCGCGCCTGCGCCGGTCGACGGCACCCACACCCAGTCGGTGAGCCGCTCGAGCCTCGAGCCGGTCACCGCCCAGCAACTGCCGCCTCCCTCCGCGCCGGCGCCGGCAAAGCCGATGCGTACCGCTTCGGCTCCCGCCCTCGCGCCGGCTTCGGCGCTTGCTCCCGCGCCGCATCTCGACAGGACGGCCACCGGCACGGTTGCTGCGGCCAAGCCGTTCAAGACCGCCGAGCCCGATGCGAGCGCTGCGCGGCACGCGACCGAAATCGTGGTGCGGGACGGCGAGACACTTTCGGGCCTGGCAGCGCACTACCATGTGCCGGCCGATGCCATCGCCAAGGTCAACGGGATCGATCCGAAGAAGGGCATTCGCAGCGGCCAGAAGATCGTCATCCCCGCCTATGCCTATTCCAGCAAGACGGAGCCAAGGGTCGCCGAAGGCAAGCCGACGAACACGCCGAAGCAGCCCGCGCCGGAAAAGGTCGCTGTGCTGCCGCAGCAGCCCAAGGTCAAGGACGGCAAGTCGGCCGCTCAGGTCGATGCATCGGCCGCGGCCAGCGGCTCGAAGAACCCCAAGCCCGCGCCGCGGATGGCCGAGGCCAAGCCGGCTGGCGCCAGCGGCTCCTACACCGTGCAGCAGGGCGACTCGCTGTCCTCGATCGCCAGGAAGACCGGCGTCAGCGTCGTGGCGCTGAAGCAGGCCAACGGCATGCAGGACGGCCTCCTCAAGATCGGCCAGACGCTCAAGGTTCCGGCCGGCGGCACGGTCGTGGCATCCGCCAAGTCTGCCGCTGCCAAGCCTGCCGTCGATCCTGTGACAACCGCGACGACGCCGCCGCCGGCGAAGACCACGCCGTCGCAGACGCTCGCCTCCTATACGCCGCCGAAGAAAGACGCCAAGGTCATCCAGCAGGCCGAGGACGACGATGCGGTGGCGCCGGATGCAACCGGCATCGGCAAGATGCGCTGGCCAGTGCGCGGCCGCGTGATCTCCGGCTTCGGTTCCGGCAAGGACGGCGTCGACATCGCGGTGCCGGAAGGAACGCCGATCAAGGCGGCCGAGAACGGCGTCGTCATCTATGCCGGCGACGGTCTCAAGGAATTCGGCAACACCGTACTGGTGCGGCACGAGAACGGCCTAGTCACCGTCTATGGCCACGCAAGCTCGATCGAGGTGCAGCGCGGCCAGAAGGTCAAGCGCGGCCAGGAGATCGCGCTGTCCGGCATGAGCGGCACGACCGACTCACCCAAGCTGCACTTCGAAGTGCGCAAGAATTCGGCCCCGGTCGATCCGACGGGCTATCTCGAATAGAACAAGAACCGTTTTGCGGGCCGCCTGACCTCCAGTCCGGCCCGCCGTCTTCAGCCCGCTCCGAAAGGAGCGGGCTTTTTCAATTTTTGTTTTGGCCGTGAGAACCGAAGGTTCGGTTCGCGATCATGGCCAGGCCTAATCCTTCAGCGGCTTGCCAAGCCGGCCGGCGAGATCCTGGGTGAACTGCCAGGCGACGCGGCCCGAACGGCTGCCGCGCGTGGTCGCCCATTCCAGCGCCTCGGCGCGCAGCTGCTCGGGGTCTGTCGCCAGGCCGTGATAGCGGACATAGCCGTCGATCATGTCGAGATACTCGTCCTGCGAGCATTTGTGGAAGCCGAGCCACAGGCCGAAACGGTCGGAAAGCGAGACTTTTTCCTCCACCGCTTCCGAGGGGTTGATGGCGGTCGAGCGCTCGTTGTCGATCATATCGCGCGGCAACAGATGCCGCCGGTTGGACGTGGCGTAGAAGATGACGTTGGTGGGGCGGCCCTCGACGCCGCCTTCGAGCGCCGCCTTCAGCGACTTATACGACGTGTCGTCATGGTCGAAGGAGAGGTCGTCGCAAAACAGGATGAACCGATAAGGCGCCGCCTTCAGGAGACCCATCAGCTTGGGCAGCGTGTCGATGTCCTCGCGGTGGATCTCGATCAGCTTCAGCGGCCGGTCGAGCTTGTCGGAGGCGTTAACGGTGGCATGCACGGCCTTGACCAGGGACGATTTGCCCATGCCGCGCGCGCCCCACAAAAGCACGTTGTTGGCCGCATAGCCGGACGCGAAGCGCTCGGTGTTGTCGCGCAGGATATCGCGCACGCGGTCGACGCCGCGGATCAGGCCGATGTCGACGCGGTTGACCTTGCGCACCGGTTCCAGAAAGCCAAGGTCCGCCTGCCAGACGAAGCAGTCGGCAACGCCGAGGTCGGTCTGCGGAACCGGCGGCGGGGCAAGGCGGGAAACCGCCTCGATCAGGCGGTCGAGTTTCTTGTTCAATGCGTCCAGGCTGTCGGTCATATCAGGTCTTTTTGTCGTGATATTTCAGCATGTGGAAGCAGCTTCCACGACGTCGCTGCAAGAACCAGGCCCAAGCTTTTGTTGGAGCATGATCTTTTCGGTGGCCTCGAAGCGGCTTCCGCTGCGACGCTCTAGCACGCCGCAAACGGCTGGAAAAGCAACGGATTGGCCTCGCAGCGCAGTTGCATTGGCAAGTTTACCGACTATATTCCGGCCAAATTTTCGCGGGGCCGCCCCGGCGGTATTTCACCATCCAGGAGTTTCTTGATGTTCGTTACACCGGCATACGCCCAGGGCGTCGGCGCTTCGCCAGACATGCTTATCTCGATTTTGCCGTTTGTCCTGATTTTCGTGATCATGTATTTTCTGATCATCCGGCCGCAGCGCGCGCAGCTGAAGAAGCGCCAGGAAATGCTTTCGGCGGTGCGCCGCGGCGACACGGTGGTGACCGGCGGCGGCTTCGTCGGCAAGGTGACCAAGGTGATCGACGACAATGAGCTGGAGATCGACCTTGGCGGCGGAACCAAGGTGACCGCGCTGCGCTCGACGATCTCGGACGTGCGCGTCAAGGGCGAACCGGTGGCGAACCAGAACGCCAAGAAGTAGGCGAAATCTCAGCGGTGATGGCCGCGGGCAGGGTTCTGACGAACGGCGGCATATGGTCTATCTTTCGCGCCTGAAGGTCATTTTGATCGGGCTTGCCCTGATCTCGATGGCCTTCGGCGCGCCGAATGTTCTCGCCGCGGTGCCCGGCGCGCATATTTTGTTTCGCCTGGATACCGACCAGGTAAAAAGCCGTCGGCTGGAAGCAATGCGCGACCAGATCAGGACGCTGCTTCGCGACGCCGAACCCAAGATCAGCTATAGCGGCCTTGCCGTATCGGGCCTCACGGTTCAACTGCGCATTGGCGATTCCGCGCAAGTCGAGGCCGCCAAAGCGGCACTCAAGGCGGTGATCGATCCCATTGCCGGCAAGGAAGGTCCGGTCCAGGAGTTTGCGCTGGACGATAGCGAGCGCGGCCTGTTGAAGTTCACCATGACCGATGCCGGCGCGAAGTATCGAACCTATGCCGCGCTCACACAGTCGATCGAGGTCATCAAAAATCGCCTCAACGAACTTGGCGTGGCCGATCCCGCGGTCCAGTTGACGGATGACGGCATACTGGTTCAGGCGCCAGGCGTCGCGGATTTGCACAGCCTGGCGCAAACCCTTGCGCGGCAAGGCCGACTGAGCTTCCAATTGGTCGATACGTCGACGCCTGTGAACGATGCGGTCAACGGCCAGGCGCCTGCCGGTTCAAGCGTGCTTTACACGCTGGATGATCCGCCAATTCCCTATCTGGTCGAAGACCGGGTGCTTGTGTCGGGTGACAGCGTTCTGGACGCGGAAGCGATCCGCGACAGTTCGACAGAACAGTTTGTCGTCGCATTCCGGCTCGATTCCAAGGGTACGCAACGTTTCAAGTGGGCAACCACTCGGAATATCGGCAAGCCATTTGCGGTGATTTTGGACGGTCAGGTGATTTCGGCACCTATGATCCGTGAACCCATCGAGCACGGCACCGTGCAGATATCGGGAAATTTCACGGCCGACAGCGCCAAGGAGCTTGCCCTGTTATTCCGCACCGGCGCGCTGCCGGCGAGATTGACAATCGTCGAGGAAGCACGATAGGGCCGACCGTGGTTGGAACGAAAACCATAGCTGATAATCTAGCCGATGGCGGAACGCTGCCGCTTGTACGCCTGAACGGATAAGAACGAATGCTCTATTTCTCGCGCCTCAAGATGATCCTGATCTGGCTCGCCGTGGCCATCACAGTGATCCTCGCCGCGCCCAACCTTTTCCCGGCAAGCACGCTGGCGCAACTGCCGAGTTGGGTGCCGAAGCGGCAGATGACGCTCGGCCTCGACCTTCAGGGCGGCTCGCACATCCTGCTGCAGATGGATCAGAACGACCTGATCAAGGATCAGCTGCAGACGACGCGCGACGAGATCAGGACGCTGCTGCGCGACGCCAAGATCCAATATACCGGCCTTGGCGGAACAGGCCGAACCGTGCAGGTGCGCATCAACGATGCGAGCCAGGTCGACGCCGCCAAGACCGCGCTGAAGCCGATAACCAACCCGGTCACGGCCGGTCTGTTTGCCGGTGGTTCCGTGCAGTCGATGGCGCTGGACGATTCCGAGCCGGGGCTGTTGAAGTTCACCGTTACGGATGCCGGCATCAAATATCGTACCTCGACCGCGCTCTCGCAGGCGATTGAAGTGGTGGAGCGACGCGTCAACGCGCTAGGCACGACCGAGCCGATCGTGCAGCGGCAGGGCGACGATCGCATCCTGGTCCAGGTGCCCGGGCTCCAGAACCCGCAAAGGCTCAAGGACATTATCGGCCAGACCGCCAAGCTGACGTTCCAGATGGTCGACACATCGGTGCCGGTCCAGGACGCGATGAAGAATCGCCCGCCGGCTGGCGACTCGATCCTTTATTCGCAGGACGATCCTCCGGTTCCTTACCTGGTCGAGAACCGCGTTATCGTCTCGGGCGAAGACCTGTCGAATGCGACGCCGACTTATAATTCACAGACCAATGAGCCGGTGGTTTCGTTCACCTTCAATTCCCGCGGAGCGACGCGTTTCGGCCAGGCGACCCAGCAGAATGTCGGCAAGCCGTTCGCCATCGTGCTCGACAACCAGGTGATTTCGGCGCCGGTGATCCGCGAGCCGATCCTCGGCGGCAGCGGGCAGATCTCCGGCAATTTCACGGCCGAGAGCGCCAACGACCTCGCCGTCTTGCTGCGCGCCGGCGCCCTGCCGGCCAAATTGACCATCATCGAAGAGCGTACCGTCGGCCCCGGCCTTGGTCAGGACTCCATCCACGCCGGCAAGGTGGCGGGTGTGATCGGCTCAATCCTCGTCGTCGCCTTCATGTTCGTCGCCTATGGTTTCCTCGGTTTCATCGCCAATATCGCTTTGGCCGTGCACGTGGCGATGATCGTCGGCGCGCTGTCGCTGCTCGGCGCCACGCTGACCTTGCCCGGCATCGCCGGTATCGTGCTCACCATCGGCATGGCGGTGGACTCCAACGTTCTGATCTATGAACGCATCCGCGAGGAACGGCGCAACGGCCGCTCGGTCATCCAGGCGATCGACACCGGCTTCTCCAAGGCGCTTGCGACAATCGTCGATTCCAACGTCACCTCCCTGATCGCGACCGTCGTGCTGTTCTTTCTGGGCACCGGTCCCGTGAAGGGCTTCGCCATCACCTATGCCATCGGCATTCTGACGACGGTCTTCACCGCCTTCACCTTCACCCGCATGCTGGTGTCGATCTGGCTGCGCCGTGCCCGGCCGAAGGAATTGCCGCGCGCGCCGGTCACCTTCATTCCGCCGGGCACGAAGATCCCGTTCATGGGCATCCGCCGCTGGACATTTGCTCTCTCCAGCACGTTGTCGATCCTGTCGGTCGTCGGGTTCCTGACTCTTGGCATCAACTACGGCATCGACTTCAAGGGCGGCTCGCTGATCGAGGTGCAGTCCAAAAAGGGCGATGCCGATCTTGGCGATATCCGCAGCAGGCTCTCCGAGCTCAACATCGGCGAGATCCAGGTGCAGCAGTTCGGCGCGCCGAACGACGTGCTGATCCGTGTCGGCACGCAGGACGCCGGCGAGAACGCCGAGCAGACCGTCATCGACAAGGTGCGGGGCGAATTGCAGGACCAGTATGATTTCCGCCGCGTCGAAGTGGTGGGTCCGACGGTTTCCGGCGAGCTCGCCAAGCAGGGCACCATCGCCATGCTGATCGCTCTGGCCGGCATCCTGCTCTATGTCTGGTTCCGCTTCGAATGGCAGTTCGCCGTCGGTGCCATCGTCGCCACGGTGCACGATGTGGTGATGACGATCGGCTTCTTCGTCCTGACTGGGCTGGAGTTCAACCAGTCGTCGCTGGCGGCGATCCTGACCATCATCGGCTATTCGCTGAACGACACCATCGTCGTCTATGACCGCGTGCGCGAGGATCTGCGAAAATACAAGAAGATGCCGCTGCCGCAGCTTTTGAACAACGCCATCAACGAGACGCTGTCGAGAACCACGCTGACCTCTGTCACCACGTCCCTGGCGCTGTTGGCGCTGGTGCTGTTCGGCGGCGAGGTGATCCGCTCCTTCACGCTGGCAATGCTGTTCGGCGTGGTGTTCGGCACCTATTCGTCGATCTTCATCGCCGCGCCGCTGCTGATCCTGTTCCGGTTGCGGCCGCAGGCCGCCACCGAAGACGAGAAGAAGCCGGTGAACGGCAAGGCCGTGGCGACCTGACGCCGTCAGAGCCGGATGATTTCAAGTCGAGCCAACCTGAAAATCATCCGGCTCCAAATCAAAGAGATAGAGCATGATGTCGTCCGAAAACCGCTCCACACTTTTCGGCATCATGCTCTAGACCCATGGCTAAAGGCATCATCATCCGCGAGGCGCATTTCCCGGGCAAGGCGCCGATCGAGGCCTATGGCAATGGCGGCTTCCGTTTTGCCGACATGTCGCATCGGGGCTCGCTGCTCGTCCTGCCGTCGGGCATCCGTGGTTGGGAGCCGGCCGATCCGCTGGCGCTGAAGGCCTCGGATTTCGACAGGCTGTTCGCCGAGGCCGGCAGGGTGGAGATTCTGCTGGTCGGCATGGGCAAGGAATTGCGGCCGCTGCCGGCGGCGCTGCGCGCCGCGCTCAAGGAGGCCGGGATCTCGGCCGACCCGATGTCGACCGGGGCGGCGGTGCGGACCTACAACGTGCTGCTCGCCGAAGACCGTGCGGTGGCCGCTGCGCTGATCGCCGTCGACTGAATGGCCGGCACGTCCAACATCGTCAAGAATGGCGACGTCGTCATGGATGCGGTGCGCGCCGCCGACCATGACCGGTATCTGTCGGCGCTCTACGCGCCGGCCGACAGGCGCGACGCGCTGCTCGCGCTCTACGCCTTCAACGCCGAGATCGCCGGCGTGCGCGATCGCATCCACGAGCCACTGCCGGGCGAGGTCAGGCTGCAATGGTGGCGCGACGTCATCGCGGCCGACGGGCCGGAGGAGACCGGCCATCCGATCGCCGATGCCCTGAAGGCCGCGATCGTCGGCAATCATCTGCCGAAATCCGCTTTCGACAACATGCTCGAGGCGCGCATCTTCGATCTCTATGACGATCCGATGCCGTCGCGGACCGACCTCGAGGGCTATTGCGGCGAAACGGCCGCTGCGCTGATCCAGCTTGCGGCCATGGTGCTCGATCCGGTCGTGGCGCCGCGCTTTGCCGAACTGGCGGGCCGGGCCGGTTGCGCTCAGGCCATCACCGGCCTGCTGCTTCTGCTGCCGCTGCATCGCCGGCGCGGCCAGTGTTTCGTGCCCGCGGACATCCTGGCGGCCGCCGGCACGACGCCGGAAGAGTTCGTCAAGGGCGAGGGCGGGGCCGGCGCCGAACGCGCGGTCGCTGCTATGATCGCGCTGGCGCGGGAGCATCTCAGCGCCTTCGAGAAAGGCGCGCCGGCGCTTCCTGTCGCGCTGCGGCCTGCTTTCCTGCCGTTGGCGCTGACGCGCGCCTATCTCGACAAGATGGAGAAGGCGGGCGGGTCGCCGCTCGGCTCGACGACGACGCTCTCCACCCTGCGCCGCCATTGGCTGCTCCTGCGTCATGCGATGCGGGGCTGGACGCCCCTTTGACGTAAACGTCAATCATGCTAGGGATTCCGTCTATGTGGACTCGCGTCGAAGAAATGCGGGCCGCCGGAGGAGTAGCCTTTCCATGAGCCTGCCAGTCCTGGTCGTTCTTGTCGTGTTCGGCATCGCCTTGTCCGTCGCCGCCGTGCACTTCACCGGCGGTACGACGACCGCGACGCTTGCCGGACCGGATCAGGCACTCGCACGCTTTGCCGAGGATTTTCCCGACGAAAGGCCGGGTGTCGTGCGGCTGACGGCCGACAGCCATGCCGCGTTCCTTGAGCTAGGCCCGCAGCGTTGCGGCATCGTCCAGAGCATAGGCGACTGTTTTCTGACGCGCATCGTCACGCCGCGAGACGTTCTGGCGCTGGCCAGGGAGGGGAATGTGGTGTCGATGCGGTCGAACGATTTCACCTGGAAGGGCGGCACGTTCGTCTTTGCCGACGAGGCCGGCGCGCTGGCCGTGGCGGCGGCGCTGCAAGGCCGTGATCAGATCCGAAAGGCTGCGTGATGGATGAGTATAATTTCCCGCAGGTCACCCAGCTTGCCATTCCGTTCTTCGTCGCGGCGATCCTGATCGAGCTCTGGCTGGTGCGCAGCGGCCGCGCCAGGGGATCGTTCGAAACGCGCGATACGCTGACCAGCCTGATGATGGGGACCGGCAATGTCGTCGCCGGACTGCTGCTCGGCGTCGTGTCCTACTGGGCGCTGTTGTGGCTCTGGCAGTTCCGCTTCTTCAATCTCGGCCTGTCGATCTGGGTGTTTTTGGCCGCCTTCCTGCTCGATGATTTGCGCTACTACGTCTATCACCGCATCGCGCACCGGGTGCGCTGGGTGTGGGCCGAGCACGTCAACCATCACTCCAGCCAGCACTACAATCTCTCGACGGCGCTCAGGCAAAGCTGGACCGGCCTGTTCACCTTCACCTTCATCCTGCAAGCGCCGCTGGTGCTGCTCGGCTTCCATCCGGCGGTGATCGCCTTCGTCTTCGGCTTCAACCTTGTCTGGCAATTCTGGATCCATACCGAGACGATCGGCAAGATGTGGGGCTGGTTCGAATTCATCTTCAACACGCCCTCGCATCACCGCGTCCATCACGCCACCAATCCGCGCTATCTCGACGCCAACTATGCCGGCACGCTGATCATCTGGGATCGCATGTTCGGCACCTTCGTCGAGGAGCTGGAGCAGGACCGGCCGCGCTACGGCATCGTCAAGAACATCGGCACCTTCAACCCGCTGAAGGTGGCGTTCCACGAATGGATCGGCATGTTCAAGGATGCGCTGGCGCCGGGGCTGACGCTTGCCCAGCGGTTGAACTATCTCATCCAGCCGCCGGGCTGGAGCCATGACGGCTCGCGCGATACGTCCGAGACGCTGAAGGCGGCTTATGTGCGGAGGAATCCGGGAGAGGCAGGAAAGCCCGGATTGCCAGGGATGGGTGCCGAGCCGGCGGAGTAAGACCCCTTCAGGATGGAGCGCTCGATCCACCGTCTCGAATCAACGTCTCGTAGTCGCGACCGCCGTAGAAGATGTTGATGATGCGAACGACATCGCTTTCGACAACATAGGTGATGACGGCAGAATGCTCGAAAGGGACGGTTCGCAAGCCTAGTACGATATCGTCGCGAGTTCGGCCGCCGCGAGGGGCGTTGCCTATGTTCTGGCAGCGGTCTTCGATGCGCAGAACGAATTTCAACGCGACGTGAGGGTTTCCGCTAGCCTCGACTATGTGTCTGAAAATATTAGCGAGATCATCTCTCGCGCTTTGGCTGTATTCGACTTCAAGCCGCTGAATCATCGTCGGGGCTCGAATACTCGGCAAACAGCCCTTGAAGATGAGCGCGCACCTGTTCTCCTGAAAGGTTCGGCCTCTTGTCCTCGATCGAAGCTTTCACCCGCGCCCGGATCGATGCCATTCGCTCGGCATGTTCTTCCTCTTCGCGCTGGAAGGCGCGGAGCGCTGCGCGGACGACTTCGCTGGCGGAGCCGAAAGACCCGTCCTCGACTTTCTCGCGGATCATGCGAGCCATGGCAGGCGTTACGGTGATGGATAGTTTCTCGGCAGATTCCATCGACATCGCTCCATGCATATAAAGTGGGATGATATCCTACTTTATATGCATGGCCAATGGGACAGAAAAGCTTATTCGGCTGCCTCAGCTCTGCCCGGCAGCCCCAACCATGCCCTGCATTCAGCCAGGGCGCGGGAGGTGATGGCGTGCCTTTTGGTGACGGTCTTGTCCTTGCCGCGCAGGCGCTTGCCTTCGGCCTTCGGCGCTTCCACGGGTGGAAACAGGCCGAAATTGACGTTCATCGGCTGGAAGGAGCGCTTGCCGGGCTCGTCATCCGAGACGATATGGCCGCCGGTGATGTGGTTGAGCAGCGCGCCGAAGGCGGTGGTCGGCGGCGGCAGGGCGGGCATCTGGCCAAGCCGTTCGGCGGCGGCGAAGCGGCCGGCGAGCAGGCCGATGGCGGCGCTTTCGACATAGCCTTCGCAGCCGGTGATCTGGCCGGCAAAGCGCAGGCCGGGGCGCGATTTCAGCTGCAGCGAAGGGTCGAGCAGCGTCGGCGAGTTGATGTAGGTGTTGCGGTGCAGGCCGCCGAGACGCGCAAAGTCCGCGTTTTCAAGCCCGGGGATGGTGCGGAAGATGCGCACCTGCTCGGCATGCTTCAGCTTGGTCTGGAAGCCGACCATGTTGTAGAGCGTGCCCAGCGCATTGTCCTGGCGAAGCTGCACCACCGCATAGGCTTTGACCGTCGGATTGTGGGCATTGGTCAGCCCCATCGGCTTCATCGGCCCGTAGCGCAGGGTCTCGACACCGCGCTCGGCCATCACCTCGATCGGCAGGCAGCCGTCGAAATAGGGCGTGCCTTCCCACTCTTTGAACTCGGTCTTTTGGCCGTCGAGCAGCGCCTGGACGAAGGCGAGATACTGGTCCTTGTCCATCGGGCAGTTGATGTAGTCCTTGCCGGTGCCGCCGGGGCCGACCTTGTCGTAGCGCGACTGGAACCAAGCCGTGTTCATGTCGATCGTGTCGAAATGCACGATCGGCGCGATGGCGTCGAAGAAAGCGAGCGCATCGGCGCCGGTCGCCTCGGCGATCGACTGCGCCAGCGAAGGCGCCGTCAGCGGGCCGGTGGCGATGATCGCCTGGTCCCAATCCTTGGGCGGCAGTCCCGGCACTTCCTCGCGCTGGATGGCGATCAGCGGATGCGCCTCGATCTTCGCGGTGACCGCATCGGAAAAGCCGTCGCGGTCGACCGCCAGCGCACCGCCGGCCGGAACCTGGTTGGCGTCGCCGGCGCTCATGATCAAAGAGCCGGCGAGCCGCATTTCGGCATGCAGCAGGCCGACCGCATTGTTTTCGGCGTCGTCGGAGCGGAAGGAGTTCGAGCAGACGAGCTCGGCCAGACTGTCGGTCTTGTGGGCGTCGGTGCCGCGCACCGGGCGCATTTCATGCAGCACGACCGGAACGCCGGCCTCGGCGATCTGCCATGCAGCCTCGGAACCGGCGAGGCCGCCGCCGATGATATGGACGGGATTTTTGCTCATGAGCGCCGGAATAGTCGCTTGGCGGCACGATTGCAATTGCCGGCCAGCAACGGGCGAAGTGGGAAGCCTGCGCCGAAAACAACAACACCCGCCGGGGGAGGAGGTCCGGCGGGTGTCGTTTTGGGGGTCGATCCTCGGGAGGAGGTGAAGATCGACCTTATTCGCCATTGCCGGGGAGGAGGTCGGCTTTGACGAAATTCCTTATCGCCCTTGAGGACGAAAATTCTTTTCGCCTTTGAGAAGGGGCGAAACCTTCGAAGACGAACTACGTTCGCTTCGGGAACAACGCCCGCCGGGGGAGGAGGTCCGGCGGGCGCCGTTTCAGTGGTCAACCCTCGGGAGGAGGTGAGGGTTGGCCGTATCCGTCAGGGTCGGGGAGGAGGTCGACCCTGGCGAAATGCCTTGCTTAGATCGCCTTGCGGGCGACCATCTTGATCTCGTCGCGAACGATGCCGAGATCGTGGAGCTGGCGGTTCGAAAGCCGACCCAGCTCAGCAACGGTGTCGCGATAGACGCGCCAGTTACGATAGCTGCGGATCAGGTTCATTGTCTTAACTCTCTTCAAAACTGGTTCGGACCATTTGCGGTCCGAAGCGGATTAGACCGCCTTGCGGGCGACGTAGTGGATGTCGCTGCGGCTGATGCCGAGGTCGGTCAGTTCACGGTTCGACAGGCGGTTCAGCTCGGAGACGGTGTCCCGGTAGCGGCGCCAGTTGCGGTAGTTGCGGATCAGGTTCATGGTAGTTCTCGTTTCGTCTTAGCTTCGGATCATTCCGTTTGCGTACGAACAGAAAATAGGTGGGATCATATCGGTTTAAAAGTGCCGTTGGCGCATGGCAGCAATGCAAATTGTGCAATGCAACATTAACGGCCATTCACGCCTGCGTCACAAAGAAGACCGAATCGGAAAATGCCGCCGCGTCAACGGCTTGCCTGTTCCGGCTAAGGAAATGACCAGGCTTCGGGGGGAAAGCATGGCGGGCTATGCAACACAGGTTAGGGCGGATATCGCGCGATGGCGGGAGGCCGGGCTGATCGATCCCGCCACGGCGGAGGCATTGACACGCGACGTCGCCGCCAACGAGCGGGCGTCACTGAGTTTCGGCTCCATCCTGGCGATGATGGCGGCGCTTTTGTTCGGCGCGGCGATCCTGATTTTCGTCGCCGCCAACTGGGAGGCCATCCCGCGCCTCGTTCGCGTGGCGGCCCTGTTTACCGTCATCCTCGCAGGTTACGTCGGCGGTGCGGTGCTGAAGACGCGCGACCATGCCGCGGTCGGCGAGGCGCTGTGGATCGTCGCCGCCGCCGCCTTCGGCGGCTCGATCGCACTCATCGGCCAGATGTATCACCTTTCGGGCGACGAGGCCTCGGCGCTGTTGACATGGTGCGCCGGCACGGCGCTGGCGGCGGTGGCGCTGCGTTCCAACCCGCTGACCGTGGCGGCGGTCGGCATCGCCGACGCCTGGCTGGTCCTGAAGGGGTTCGGCTTCTACTGGCGTGCGGAGATCCCGCATCTCTTCATCGTCATGGCGGTCGTGCTGTTCGCCATTTCGTTCTGGACGCGCAGCCGGGCCGCGCGCCACCTCATCATTCTGTCTGTCATTCTCTATCTGGTTTTGCTGGCGACCGATCGCGACACGCTGCCGGTGGCGGTTTCGCTCGCCGTCGTATCGGCGCTGCTGTTTGCCGCTTCGGTCTTTACGGGCGGTCCGATCGACAGGATCCTTCAACTCGGCGGCCGGCTGCCCTTGCACGCCTTGTTCGGCTTCCTCACCGGCATGGCGATCGTCCAGTTCGAGCTGGCGGATGAAAGCACCTACAACAGCGGTTTCGCCGTCGCCTCGATCGTGGCGCTTGCCGGCATCGTGGCGGCGATCATGCTGGCCGGCCGCGAGAGCAGGGGGCTGCGCTGGCTGGCCTATGCCGGCTTCGCCTTCGAACTCGCCATCATCTATGGCGTCACCTTGCGGTCGATGCTCGATACGGCCGGATTCTTCCTGGCCGCCGCCGTGCTGCTCGGCATCCTGGCGCTGATCATCATCCGCGTCGAGAAACGCATGAGGGCGCCCGCCAAGGCAGGAGCAACGGCATGACCGGCAAGAAACTGATCATCGCGGCGCTGGTGCTGGCGCTTGTCCAGATCGGCTTTCTCAGTTGGATCATCGCCGGCCGCGCCGCAATCCTGCGCAACGGCAAGGAAGTGCTTCTGAAAGTCGAGCCCGTCGATCCGCGCGATCTCATGCGCGGCGACTATGTCTCGCTCAACAACAACATTTCGCGGATTCCGGTGAAGCTGATCGCCGACATTCCGCAAGGCGCTTTTTCCAGCGACGACGGTTCGATCGCGGTGCGATTGAAGAAGGGCGCGGATGGTTACTGGCAGCCGACAGCGGCCTGGTTCGGCAAAGCGCCGGCCCCGACGGGCGTGGACTAGGCGGACATCGTCGGACATGTCGCCGCGGGCTGGGATCTTCGCAGCCCCGACATGACGATCGCGCCGGACTACGGGATCGATCGCTTCTATGTGCCGGAAGGCGAAGGAATGGCGATCCAGAACGACATGCGCGTGCGGCCGTTCGGCATCAAGCTCGCGCTCGCACCCGACGGCACGGCACAGATCAAGGCGCTGATGGACGGTGACAAGACGCTGTTCGAGGAGCCGCTTTATTAGCGCCTTGGGTTGGCACTGACAGCGCCGGTCCTCCTTCGCCAAGGCTTCGGAGGACACCTTCGGCTCTTCGAGCCTCAGGTGGTGGCCTGCCATCCGAAGCTCGAAGAGCGAAGGATGGTGCGGATGAAGGGACTCGAACCCCCACGCCTTTCGGCACTGGAACCTAAATCCAGGGCGTCTACCAATTCCGCCACATCCGCTTTCCCCGGCAATCCCATGTAGCCATCATTCTGTCAATGTCGGCGCCCAAGTCATGCTATCCGTTAAAGCGCGTCGCGTCGAAATGGTTTCAGGTGACGCGCTTTTAAGTCTTTTGATGCATGCCATTCGCCAAAAACGCCGCGCACTTTTGGGCGGCATGCATTGAAGCGAAGATGGTTGAAAATTAGCCTAGCCTGTGACAAAAGGCGTGTCGAATGTGACGGAATGTGAATTTCCGCCTCTGCAAGGTGCGAAAAGTTATAGTAAAAACAAGAACTTATTCGCATTTGGCAAGGCGCAGTTCAGGAAGATGTGAACCGCATTAGCGGTCAAATCGCCAGGTTCCGTCCCAAAAGCCATTTCCGGCAAGATCATACCGGCAGGCTGTAAACGGCTAAGAACCGTTTGGCAGTCTCATTGTTGAAAACAAAGGTTCTAGGATGCAGGTCACCGAAACGCTCAACTCCGGTCTCAAGCGCGAGATCAAGATCACCGTGCCGGCCGGTGACATGGAAGCCAAGCTGATGGCGCGGCTGACCGACGCCCGCGACAAGGTGCGCATCAACGGCTTCCGCCCGGGCAAGGTGCCGGTGCAGCACCTGCGCAAGATGTACGGCAAGTCGTTCATGGCCGAGGTCGTCAACGAGATCCTCAACGACTCGACCCGTTCGATCATTTCGGGGCGCGGCGAAAAGGCCGCCATGCAGCCCGAAGTGATCATGACCGAGGACGAGAAGGAGGCCGAGAAGATCCTGGCCGGCGGCGCCGATTTCGAATTCAGCCTCAACTACGAAGTCATCCCGCCGATCGAGATCAAGGATTTCTCCGACATCAAGGTGACGCGTCAGGTCTATGACGTGCCGGAATCGGAAGTCGACGACCAGGTCAAGCGCGTTGCGGAATCGGCGCGCAGCTACGAGCCGAAGACCGGCAAGGCCGCCGAAGGCGACCGTGTGAGCATCGACTATGTCGGCAAGATCGACGGCGAGGCTTTCGCCGGCGGCGCCGGCACCGACCAGCCGCTGGTGCTCGGCTCAAAGGAGTTCATCCCCGGCTTCGAGGACCAGCTGATCGGCGCGAAGGCCGGCGATGAGAAGCAGGTCACCGTCACTTTCCCCGAAAACTACCAGGCGGCGCACCTGGCCGGCAAGGAAGCCACGTTCGACGTCACCGTCAAGGAGGTGTCGGCACCCGGCGCGCTCGAGGTCAATGACGAGACGGCCAAGAATCTCGGCCTGGAATCGCTGGAGCGCCTGCGCGAGATCGTGCGCGGCCAGATCGAGAACCAGTTCGGCTCGATGACCCGCCAGAAGGTGAAGCGCCAGCTGCTCGACCAGCTCGACGCGTCCTACTCGTTCGAAGCGCCCTCTAAGCTCGTCGAGGCCGAGTTCAACAACATCTGGGCCCAGGTCAACCGCGACCTCGAAGCCGCCGGCCGGACCTTCGCCGACGAGGAGACGACGGAAGAAGAGGCGCGCGCCGAATATATGCGTCTTGCCGAGCGCCGCGTGCGCCTTGGCCTCGTGCTCGCCGAGATCGGCGAGAAGGCCGGCGTCACCGTGTCGGACGAGGAACTGCAGCGCGGCCTGTTCGAGCAGGTGCGCCGTTTCCCGGCAAACCAGCAGCAGGAAGCCTTCGAGTATTATCGCAGCAACCCGGAAGCCATCAACGCGCTGCGCGCGCCGATGTTCGAGGAGAAGGTCGTCGACTACCTGCTCGGCCAGATCTCGGTCGACGACGTCAAGGTCGGCAAGGATGAGCTGATGGCCGACGACGAGGAGGCCGAGACCGCGACCAAGGCGAAGCCGGCCAAGAAGGCCTCTTCGAAGAAGGCCGAGGCAAAGGCGGGCGAAGCCGCCGACGAGGCGGAAGAGCCGAAGAAGAAGGCCGCGCCGAAAAAGAAAACCGCCAAGGAAGCCGAGTAATAGCTTCCAATCCATCGATTTCGAAAGGCCGCCTCCGGGCGGCCTTTTTCGTTGTGAGGTACTTCATTGTGGCGGCGCGGCAACACTGACAACTTGTCTTGATGGCCCACCGCTGGCGATACGGAGCGTTGAACATTATCTGCGCTTCATCGCATCCGCGGCTGTTTGGAGGCATTGGTGAGGCTGGGGTTCATGATGAGGGACGTGGTCGTCGCCGCGGCGCTCTTGTTTGCCGCGGCCGCAGGTGTCGCCCGGGCCGAGCCGGATCTCGGCAACTGGAGCGTTGGCGCCGGCGACGACGGCCAGATCACGGCATCGCTGCATGCCAGCAACAAGCTGATCACCGGCGGCGGGGCCTTGGGTTACAGCCCGGTGCTGACCCTTGCTTGCCGGCCCGGTGGCGAACCGCGCTGGAGCGAATGGCTGCAGCTCAACGATGCCGTTTCCGCCAGCCGCAAGATCACCATCTCCGTCGTGGTCGACGGCGGCGGCAAAACCGATGAAAGCTGGTCGGTCGGCCCGCGCGGCAGACAGCTGGTCAGGGACGGGAACGACGGCATCAAGCGTCTGGCTTCAGCGAACCGGCTGACGCTGTCGTGGCGCTTCGGCCTCCTGTCTGGACGCGGCGAGGCCGATTTCGAACTCGCGGGCCTCTCCGAAGCGATCGGACAGATCGCGGCCAGCTGCAAAACCGATCCGCCCTGATCCCACCGCCTAAAACAGACTTTCCAGTTCTGCGGCCGTCATCACGCGCCCGAACACCTTGCCGATGATGGCGAGCGTCGCGTTGTGCGAGGCCTCGTCCAGCCCGCCATTGGCATCGCTGACGAAAGCCACCTTGTAGTCGCGCATGAAGGCGCTGCGGGCCGTCGATTCGCAGCAGATGCTCGTCACCGTGCCGATGATGATGACGGTGTCGACCTGGCCGGCGCCGCGGATGTTGCGCAGCACCGTTTCCAATTGGGTGTTGTGGAACGCGTCATAGCGGTGCTTCTTGATGATCACCTCGCCCGGCAAGGGAGCGAGTTCCGCCACGATCCTGGTGCCGGCACTGCCTTCCCGCATGCCTTTGGCCTTCAGCCTTGGCTGGTAGGCGGTCTCGAGCGGCGAGATGTTGAAATGATCGCTCAGCACATGCTGCGTGTAGACCACCGGGACACCAGTCGCGCGGCACAGTTCGACCACCTGCCGCATGACGGGAATGCGATGCCGCGCCATCGCGACTTCCATCACCGCGCCTTCATCGACGAAGTCGCTCTGCATGTCGATGACCAGCAGGGCGGCGCGTTCTTTGTCGAACGGCCATGGCTCGTTGCCGTGCTGAGGCATTGCTGTCTTCCTGTCGTTTGATGGCGGCCAGGTGCCCTTTATCATAAATCTGGTCGAAATGGCCGTCGGCCATCCGCCTGTCGCTCATGGCCCAGAACCTTCGCAAAGGCCGGCTTTTCTATCCATTGGGCTCATTCTGTGGTATGCAGGTGCCGCAATTCACTGAAGAGACGCGAACAATCCGCTGTACCGTCCAGGGCACAACAGCGCGAGGCCGGTGTGGAGCGGATCCGTCCGACGTAAATGACCATCAGGGAGGAAATGCGATGCGTGCAATTACGCTTTTCATCGTGTTGTCCGCGACAACCTTCTTCGTGAGCCCATCGCAGGCGCAGGATGCAGCCGCGGGTGAGAAGGTCTTCACCAAGTGCAAGGTCTGCCACGTTGCGGACCAGGACCAGAACAAGATTGGCCCGTCCCTGCACGGTGTCATCGGGCGCGTCGCGGGCACACACCCCGATTTCACCTATTCCGCGGCCATGATCGCGGCCGGAAAATCCGGCATCAAATGGGACGAACCCACGCTCACCAAATATCTCCACGATCCCAAGGCGATGGTCAAAGGGACGAAGATGGCGTTCCCCGGTCTGAAGGATGACCAAGACATAGCCAACGTCATCGCCTACCTGAAACAGTATTCCAAGTAGCGGCCGTCGCGGGCGCCATTAGGTGGTCGCCCGCCGAAGGAAGAGGGTCGGCAATTGCGCTGTTGAGATGTCGCGCGCCGTCTCGCTACGCCGGCAGCGCAAAGAACCCCAACAGCAGCAGGATGGCTATGCCAAGGCCGAGTATGAGAAGCGTCCGCGTATCCATGACGTTCTCCTTCGCATCTTGAGAATACCGAAAAAGAACCTGTGGAGCCAGCACGCTGCCGCGGCTGGCCATTGGCCGGCGTCGGATAGTGTTTCAGTTTGAAATCCAGCGGCCTTGACGCCGCTGTCGCGCCAGCCGGCGAACTCCTATATGCTTACCGGAAAGCAGGGAGGATAAGATCATGCCATTATACCTAACCCGGTTCAGCTACACGCCGGCCACATGGGCTAAGCTTATCAAGAACCCAGAGGACCGCCGAGAGGCGGCGAAGCAGTACATTGAATCGGTTGGCGGAAAGCTGCACGGATTCTGGTACGCCTTTGGTGAGCACGACGGCTATAACTTGTGGGAGGCTCCGGACAACGTGTCGATGGCGGCCACGGCGCTCGCGATCGGCTCGGGCGGAGCGCTGAGTTCCATACAGACGACCGTCCTCCTGACCGTGGAGGACACGCTTGCAGCACTGCAAAAGGCATCGTCGATTAAATATCGACCGCCTGGAGAACAAGCCTAGATGCCCACCGGACCTAAAGGCCAGAAGCGCCCGCCGATGTGATCGGCAATGCCGTCCGCGTCATGCGCATTGCGACCGGCGAGGAAGCCGACACTGTCAAGCGCGGCCCCTACAAAAAAAGCAGCCGCCGAAATTTCAAACTGAGACACTACCCGGCGTCAGAGGGCGACAAATCGGGCGCAAAGGAGTATGTTGGCGCAGGTGCAGGTCGCGGTTTTGCGTGGCCAGTCACGCAGAGCGTTAGCACCGTGAAATCCGCGACCTTGCCGGACCTGATCTGGAGGAACGGTCATGGCAAGCTTTCACGTGATTGCAGGCGCCAGCGAAACGCTGGAGCATACCAAAGTGAGAAAGATCGGCGTTTCCGATCTTTTCGATGCGCTCAGGCGCGGTGTCGACGACTTCATGGTCAAACCCTCGCACATCGTGTTTTTGTGCATGATCTATCCGCTCGTTGGCGTGGTGCTTGCCACCTGGACATCGGGAGCAAACACGCTGCCGCTGCTATTTCCACTGGTGTCAGGCTTTGCGCTGATCGGGCCACTCGCGGCGATCGGCCTTTATGAGATCAGCCGCCGGCGGGAAGCCGGGCTGGATGCTTCCTGGAAACATGCTTTCGAGGTCAGGAATTCTCCGGCGCTGCCGGCCATCGCCGCCGTCGGAATCATGCTGTTTGCAATCTTCATCACATGGCTTTTGACCGCAAAGCTTTTCTACGAGTATCTGTTCGGGCCCGAACCGCCGGCGTCACTGTCCAGTTTCATAACCGAGATATTCGCCACCGGGAGCGGCTGGACGCTGATCGTACTGGGTCATGCGATCGGGTTTGTATTCGCCGTGGTGGTTTTGTGCACCACCGTGGTCGCTTTCCCGCTGCTGCTCGATCGCGACGTCGGCGCCTACGAAGCCATCCACACTTCGGTGCGCGTGGTCCTGGCCAATCCGATCGTGATGGCCGTCTGGGGACTTATCGTCGCCATTGGGCTGATCATCGGCTCGCTGCCTGTGTTCGCGGGGCTGGCGGTCGTGCTGCCAATCCTTGGCCACGCCACCTGGCACGTGTACCGCAAGGTGGTGGAACCGCAGGCCGCCCCAAGACCGGCGAACTGAGCCAAGCCTGTCATGAGCACCGGCGACAGTGCCGGTGCGCTCAGTAGGCCGGGTGGCTGAACCGCGCCTGACGCGCGCCCGCCGTCAGGTTACGGAAATCCTTGCCGCTGACATGCACGAGCGTCTTGTGGTCGCCGCCCTCGAAATAGATATCGGCGGCGTCGCGCAGGCTTTCGTCCAGGATGACCGGCACGTCATAGGCCGCGCCGATCGGCGGTACGGCGCCGATGTCGCAATCATCGAAGAGCGATACCACCTCATCCTCGGAAGCGAGCCCGAGGCGCCTGTCCATGACGTCCTGCAGCTTGCCGAGTTCGATCCTGTGGGTGCTTGGGACCACGGCCAGCGCATAGCCGAGCTCGTGGTGAACGACCACGGACTTCGCCATGATGCCGCCGGGCACATGCGCGGCGATAGCGGCCTGCCTGCTGGTGGCAGTTCGATGGTGCGCGACGGTGTCGTACGGGATTTCCTTGCCGTCGATAAAATCCTTCAGTCTGTTTGCCATCGTCATTGTCCGCGTCCTTTGCTTGAGTTCACGGCGCATGCGCCAAACCAAATGGACCGGCGTCCTGCTGTTTCGAGGCACCCGCCACGGCAGTTCCGGTTGGCCGCGCTGCGGACGAGTTCGAAATGCGTATCAGGGGCCGGGCCCGAAAAACGCGATACGTGTCAGCAGCGTATAATCGGCCTCAAAGACCATCATCGTCACGAAGACCAGCACCAGTATCGGCGGCAGGATTATCGCATACATCATCGCCAACCGCTCCCAGGCCATGTGCATGAAGACGGCGACGATCAGTCCCGCCTTCAGCATCATGAAGATCAGGATCAGCGACCATCTGAGATAGCCGTGGATGCCGAAATAGTCGACCAGATAGGAGCAGGTACTGAGGATGAACAGCCACGCCCAGACGACCAGGTAGAGCTTGATCGGGTGCTCCTGATGAACCTCGGCGTGAGCGACCGCTGTCGCAGCCGCATCCTGCGCATGGGCGGTGTGCAGCGTGTGTTGTCCGAGACCGTTTGCGGTTGCTTCAGCCATAGCTTCCTCTCAACAGGGACTGCCTCTCACCAAAGATAAAAGAAGGCGAAAATGAACACCCAAACCAGGTCGACGAAGTGCCAGTAGAGGCCCATGATCTCGACATTCTCGTAGCGGCCCTTGCGGCTGGTGAAGAAGCCGGGACGACCGGTGTCGAAGTCGCCACGCCAGACTTTTCGCGCCACGATGATGAGGAAGATCACGCCGATCGTCACGTGCGTGCCGTGGAAACCGGTGATCATGAAGAAGCATGAGCCGAACTGCGCGGCTCCCCAGGGATTGCCCCAGGGCCGTACCCCTTCGGTGATCAGCTTGGTCCATTCGAAGGCCTGCATGCCGACGAACGTTGCGCCAAGCGCAGCGGTCAACAGCATCAGGATCGCGGTCTTGCGGCGGTCGCGGCGGTAGCCGAAATTGACTGCCATGGCCATGGTGCCGCTGCTCGAGATCAGCACGAAGGTCATGATGGCGATAAGGATCAGCGGGATCTCCTGGCCGCCGATGCGCAAGGCAAAGACCTCGCTCGGGTTCGGCCAGGGCACGCGTGTCGACATGCGGGCGGTCATATACGAGAGCAGGAAGCAGCCGAAGATGAAGGTGTCGCTGAGCAGGAAGATCCACATCATGGCCTTGCCCCAGGACACGTTCTTGAACGCGCGCTGATCCGAGGCCCAGTCGGCGGTAATGCCGCGCCAACCGGCGGGCCGAGGCTCCATCTGGCTGGTATGTGTCATGGTCGTCTCGGCCATCGCCGGTCTCCTAGGTCAGCAATTGTCGGCAAATTTCGATGAACGTCGCCGCCCAACCTGCCAGAAGGGCGAAGATGCCGAGCCAGACGAAAAGCAGGAAATGCCAATACATGGCGCAGAGCTCGACGCTGAGACGAAGTCGCTCCGGCCGCGCTCCGCTCCAGGCACGGATGCTCGTCCTGCCAAGGCCGAACAGGCCGCCCAGTATGTGCAGGCCATGCATGCCGGTGATCAGATAGAAGAAGCTGTTGGCCGGGTTGGATGCCAGCAGATAGCCGTCCCCGGTCAGCTGCCGCCATGCCATCAACTGCCCGACAAGGAAGGCAAGCGCTGTGAGCCCTGCCGTGGCAAGGCCTAACCGGACGTTGTCGATCTGGCCCTTGCGCGCGGCAACCACCGCGCATTGCAGCGCGACGCTGCTCAATACCAGCACGCCGGTGTTGAGCCAGAGCAGGCGGGGCAGCGGCAGCGGCTGCCAGTCCGGCAGGCCCATGCGCATGAAATAGGCGCTGGTGAACAGCGAGAACAGGCAGCCGACGACGGCGAGGAAGACGCCGAGACCGATCTTGGCGGTGGGCAGGGACGACCGGCCGGTGCCGGCGAAATCCCCGGCCAGACCTTGCTCCAGCCATGGCTTGGATGTCAGCCGCTGGTGCGAAAGCCACCAGCCGGCAAAGCCGGCGATCACAGCCAAGAAGACCAGGATGACGCTCATGCCTGCTCCCTTGAGGGGGCGAAGGTGCCCGGCACGTTTTGCGGGATGAAGTCCTCCTTGGCCCCTGGCACGCTGTAGTCATAGGCCCACCGATAGACGATCGGGAGTTCCTTGCCGAAATTGCCGTGCGCCGGCGGTGTCTGCGGCGTCTGCCATTCGAGTGTGGTCGCCCGCCACGGATTGCCGCCGGCCTCGCGGCCATGGCGGATGCTCCAGATCAGGTTGAACAGGAAAACCATCTGAGCGAAGCCGACGATGAAGGCCATGATGCTGATGAACGAGTTCAGATGACGGGCCGATTCCGTCATTATGGTCATGTCGGTCAGCTCGGCGTAGCGCCGCGGAACGCCCATCAGGCCGAGATAGTGCATGGGGAAGAAGATCAGGTAGGCGCCGAGGAAGGTTACCCAGAAGTGGAACTTGCCGAGTGTGTCGTCCAGCATCCGTCCAGTGACCTTCGGATACCAGTGATAGATTGCGCCGAAGATCACCAGGATCGGCGCGACGCCCATGACCATGTGGAAATGGGCGACGACGAACATCGTATCCGACAGCGGCACGTCGACAACGACATTGCCGAGGAACAGTCCGGTCAGGCCGCCATTGACGAAGGTGACGATGAAGGCGAGCGCGAAAAGCATCGGCGGGGTGAGATGGATATCGCCGCGCCACAGCGTCAGCACCCAGTTATAGACCTTGATCGCCGTCGGCACGGCAATGATCAACGTCGTGGTCGCAAAGAAGAAGCCAAAATAGGGGTCCATGCCGCTCACATACATGTGGTGCGCCCAGACAACGAAGCTCAGGGCGCCGATGGCGATGATCGCCCAGACCATCATGCGGTAGCCGAAGATGTTCTTGCGCGCATGGGTGCTGATCAGGTCGGAGACGATGCCGAAAGCCGGCAGAGCGACGATGTAGACTTCCGGGTGGCCGAAGAACCAGAACAAGTGCTGGAAAAGGATCGGGCTGCCGCCATTGTGCTGAAGTTGCTCGCCCATCTCGACAATCGCCGGCATGAAGAAGGAAGTGCCGAGCACGCGGTCAAGCAGCATCATCACGCACGCGACAAACAGCGCCGGGAAGGCGAGCAACGCCATGACGGTGGCGGTGAAGATGCCCCAGACGGTGAGCGGCAGGCGCATCAACGTCATGCCGCGCGTGCGGCCCTGCAGCACCGTCACAACATAGTTCAGGCCACCCATGGTGAAGCCGACGATGAACAGGATCAGCGAAGAGAGCATCAGTATGATGCCCCAGTCCTGCCCACCCGGCGTTCCGGACATGATGGCCTGAGGCGGGTAGAGGGTCCACCCGGCGCCTGTCGGCCCACCCGGCGCGAAGAAGCTCGACACCAGAACGAGTACTGCCAGCAGATAGATCCAGTAGCTCAGCATGTTGACATAGGGGAAGACCATGTCACGGGCGCCGACCATCAGCGGGATGAGGTAGTTGCCGAAGCCGCCGAGGAAGAGCGCAGTGAGCAGGTAGATCACCATGATCATGCCGTGCATGGTGATGAACTGGTAGTAGGCCTCCGGGGTGATGAAGTCGAACGTGCCGGGAAAGCCGAGCTGCAGGCGCATCAGCCAGGAGAGAACCAGCGCCACAAGGCCGATCGCCGTCGCCGTTGCCGAGTACTGGACCGCGATGACCTTCGCGTCCTGCGAGAAGACGTACTTGGTCCACCAGTTGTGCGGATGGTAAAGTTCCACTTCCCCAACTTCGGCGGGCGGAACGGCATCTGCGGGTGTGACGTCGACCATCGGAGCACCTCCGTGCCCTATTCTGCGGACCTCGAGAGTTTCGAGTTTGCCGCGACGTCCAAACCGGACGCCATCGTCTTTCCTGACGGTTGGCTCGCCCAGCCTGTTTGCTTGGGCGTCGACAATTGCGCAAAAGTCTGCTGCTGGCCGAGCCAGGACAGATAATCCTGCTCGGCGTCGACCATGACCACGCCATGCATCAGCGGATGTCCCTGGCCGCACAGTTCGGCGCACAAGACCTGGAAAGTGCCGGTCCTTGTCGGAGTGAACCAGAAATAGGTGACCGACCCCGGGATCATGTCCATCTTTGCGCGAAATTCCGGGATATAGAAATCATGCAGGACATCGATCGAACGCAGCAGCACCTTGACCGGCTTGCCGACCGGCAGATGCAGGTCGGTGGCCTCGACCACGATATCGTCCTGGCCGTTGGGATCTTTGGGTGCGATGCCTAACGGATTGTCGGCGGTGACGTCGCGGGTGTCCGAAGTACCGAGCTTGCCGTCCTTGCCGGGCAAGCGGAAGCTCCACTGCCACTGCTGGGCGACGACCTCGATCTCGGTCGCATCGCTTGGAACGGTGACGAAGCGGCTCCAGACGAACAGGCCGGGAACCAGCAAGGCAGTGACGCCTGCCGCGGTGACGACCATGAGCCACCATTCGAGCCGCTTGTTCTCCGGTTCGTATGCCGCGCGATTGCCTTCCCGATGCCGGAAGCGGAAGACGCAATAAGCCATAAAGAGGACGACAGCGGCAAAGACGATGCCGGTGATCCAGAAGCTGATGATGATGGTGTGGTCGATATAGTCCCAGTTCGAGGCAATCGGAGTCCACCACCATGGGCTCAGGAAGTGGAACAACACTGAGCCCACAACGATTAAAACGAGTACAAGCACAACGGCCATGTCCCGTTCCTCCGGTATTGCCGGGCGCACGAAGCGTCCGAATTACCAAAGCGCATCATGCTCGATTTCCGGTTGAAATTCCAGAGCCGACTATCTTGATCGGCAAAACGTTGCTTTTGCGCCCGGATCCTCGGGCGATCGGCGGGGGGCTTTAAAGCGCGTCGCGCTTAAGCCTTTGTTTTCATGCATGTCGTTATCGCAAAACCGCTGCACACTTTTGCGCGACATGCATTAGATCAAAAGCAAGCCCTTCATCGAGGCGTTGCCCTTGCGGCCGATGATGATGTGATCGTGCACGGCGATGCCGAGCGGCTTGGCCGTATCGATGATCTGCTTGGTCATCTCGATGTCCGCGCGGGAAGGTGTGGGATCTCCCGAAGGATGATTGTGGATAAAAATACTGTGATCAAATTCATCATATCTATCAAATGCTTGTATGCCCATGCTGAAGAGGTGGGGCCGCTAACTGGGGCGTGTATCAAGTGACCACTGCTGATCTTCCACGCTTGGGCATGATCGCATTCGCTCAGTACTCTGACATCCCGATCAAACACGGAATCCGAACGCCCATCTTGCTCGCTAGCGCCCTTCGGAACAGCTGAAAGCTCTCTGCTTTCACGGCGCTGACGCGCCGTGCAGCGGCACTGCGCGTGTGGACCTGCAGACAATGACAATCAATCACTCCCAGTGATCTAATTTCGCTGCTCAGGTATTAGGATCGCTTTTCTGCATGGAGCCGAGCCCGACTGCGCCTCCCGACCTGTTCCTGGCTGAGCGAACAAGCCGCTTGAAAGCTTGAATCTCTGTTCGCACATGAGCGGACTAGAGGTGTCCACCAAGAGCCCTCGGCCCGCCGCAGAAGGCTCCCAAGGAATATTGAAGTGCGGCAGTTCCAGCGGCTACGGGAGTCCTCCAATTCGCGTCAGAGAGCTTGGAACGTCGGTACTCGAGTCGAAATGACTTCAAAACTCGCTTCTGTATTTCCCGGTTTCGCGCAATACTCGTCGCAAGCCACCTTCTCTATGATCTGCCTTCGATTGTCTGGAAAAGGAATTGTCGACGATGTTCAAGCCGCTTGAGATATTTAACGACATCGTAAACAGTCTCATTCTGGGCGTTTACGACATTGTGGTTCTGATACTCGGCCCACTAATCATTCCCCTAATAACACGAAGAAGGTCGGCATGGCGATTTGTTTTGAGAGTGGACGCTCGCCTAAATTCCCTTACATTGATGTTCATCTGTTTTGCTGCGGCCGTTACAGTGCACACACCTGGGCTTTTATATGAAGCCTTTAAGCGAACTGCGGGTATAACTGATGGCGAAAATTCCTTCACGTTCGTATTCGTACTCACAACTATACTGACGATAATTTTCGACATTATTTTTCGATTTCTGGTCTATCTAAGGACGCTGTCGCTTAAAGTCAAATTTTCTGCCGTTCGTCTCTCTATTCTGCGCCTTTGTTTCTGTGTTGGCTTAATTGGTGTTGTAATGGCAAAAGTTTATTTGCTATGGGCGACACCTGAAAGCACGCCCCGTCAGCAAGCCGAAGAGTACACTTCCCTCCACGCTCCGTTACTTTTTGTTTGCCTCCTCATCATACCTTTTTCGATTTCTCTCATACATTTGGCTAGACGTTGGCCGTGGTACACAAAATTGCCTATAGCTGGAATGTTTTCTTATTCATTTGTTAATATTGCTTTATGCTCTGGATGGTTTATTGCGTTTATAACAGCGATATTTGTTGAATTTGGTATTAACCAAGAACACACCCGATTGTTCTCTTTCAATACTATGTGTACCGTTTTGAGCGATGGAAGAAGTTTCTCGGTAGATTTGGATCTATTGCTAAGATCTGAGCAATATGACGTCGTCTCTATCAAAGATGGTGGAATTTACGCAGACATTGATAATTTCGAGTACCCATTGAATAATGTGAAGGGCGGTGAGAATATCTTGGTGAAGGATCACGTCGTCCACGCCAAGTTGATTGGTGTCCTACAACCCGACCGCTACAAAACCCCGTCTCATGCTAATCAGCCGGCCACGCATTGTGATGCCACCCTTTCCTCCCCGATATTCTTTGACGTACCCAAGAGGATGGGGACGATGCCAGACTAAGTCAGGTGTCCGCGGAGGCAGAGATCAAAGGAGGCAGAGATCAAATTGGTTCTGTTCGACACTACGGCAAACCTCGGCTCTCTGAACGCTTGTAGCTTTTTGGTATCTGCGTTATACATTTGAATTTCGCCATCTGGGTCGAGAAAGCCGAAATGTACTGCGAGTATTGACTCCAATATGCGCAATCTTTCCAGCGGCATTCGTAAATCAATTTTTGCAACTCACCTAGATGCAGCGTAAGCTCTGCACGTTCCCCACTGTTGCGTAGAGCGTACGCCTTGGGCTCTTCGACAGCTCTTATGCCACTTGAAATGCCATTCGCAATTCCCTGCGACGCCAACGCATCACGTGCAATCGCCGCATCGCCTATCCGATGGATAGGGCTGTCGCCGCAGGCCCACTGGACAGATGCGGCGCCACCTCTTGATCTTTCAGCAGCCCAGGATCGTGGTAGGCCGGCCAAGAGCCAATCTGCGTTGAAATGGGTCAATTCGTTGATGAGAGAGCGGGTCGAAGCGATCCACTGTAATCGACCCTGAACCAAAGCAATCATCATCATTCTATGATTACCCATCCTGTATGCATAGCCAGTAGGCAGTGAAGCCATCCGAAACGACTGTTGGGCTATAGAAAATTCGCCACGTAAGACGAATGCTCGGCATAGGGCTGGATTGGAGGGAACAAATCGCTGATTTGCACTGACTGCACGTCTGCCAGTCGCATCCAATACATTGGATGCTGGTGGCAGATGGGCAATGTCCAAACCTGATACGAAGCGAATGCTCCTGTGACGATGTGCAAGAGCTAAAAGTGACATCTCAAGCGATGGCCGCTCGATATGGATGGTGGCCGCTCCACGAACGATCGTCGGATCAGCAGTCCCCCATGCAACGAGACGGTTATCATAAACGGATTCAACGGCTATTTCTGCCGGATGAACGCCGATTTCGAGTAGCAGTGCAAGAAGCGAGACTGGTACGGAATCAATGCGGGAAGGCCCCGCAGTCGCGGTACCACGTGGCAGAACTACTAACACCGGGCCGCGCCGGGCAGCAAAAAGCGCCGTAACGAGTCCGACCGGACCAGCTCCTAGTATCACGGTTTCCGGGGAGCGTTGCGCCATCCCAGCACTATCCGTTCATGGATTGGGGCGGGTTATTGATGCGAAACGGGGGTCTGCAATCGGGTCAAACACGGCAAGGAAACCTTTCGCAGCAACAGAATCCAGTGCGCCCTCTATGCCGCCGGACCCTAGCATCACATTGCGCGCAGCATTGACGGACACCGCTCCTCTCGGCATGCCCGCCTTATAGCCATCGTAAAGACCCTCCAGGAGCTTACGATAGCGACGTTGCAATGTTTTGTGCGCACCATTGGTGGCCGGAGGGGCGGCCAGATCTGTGCCGGCGAGAAACACTGAATCCGGAACGTGGCGGCCAAGCCATTCCTTTATAAACAAGAATGTCTGGTGATGGTCCTCACCCTCGGACATGACAGTTCGTATCGACTGCACTTGCTCTTCAGTGCCGATCCCGCCCGCCAACGTTGCGTAAATAGGGGCATACAATCCATCTACGGATTCAGACGGTGCCTCAATCCGGACAAAGTCCTCGATCGTTTCGATCGTAGCGGACCTGAACGCAAGCGGCCGATATTTACCCCCGTCCGGAATCTCGGCGGCAACCGCAAGTGCCGGCTCGAACGCGCCTGCTGGCATTAGGTGCGCCAGCACATCATTGACCGCCCGAATATGCCTCATTTCGCCAATCGCGATTCGCCGAATTTCGGCAAAGGCCGCCCTTAAGTCATTTTGCAGAGGCTGAGGGAGGCCGTCCGGCTTTCTTAAAGACCAAGCAGCCGAGAGATATTCCAACATAACCGCGATTTCGACGCCCGCGGCAAAGCGTAAATGCTTGATCAGTGTCGGGAGATCGGGCAGTGGTCCGGCCTGCGACGGGTTCTTGTTAGAGGGCGTGTACGGGGTGACCTGCTCTCGCCGCTCAAGGACAAAATTCAACAACTGCCAGTCGCGGTTGATCTGATGATGGACCATTTCTGGAACAACCCGAGAGTTGCGCGGCGGATTCTGGTCGCTGCCCAAAGCGTTCGCAATCGGCGGCGACTGCATCGATCGATCCAAGCGTTCCCAAGCAGTGTCGACATTCCATTGGAGGGCGTTACCTGGCGGCGCGGGGACGGGAAGCGGAGGTAGTGCGATATCTGGATGGTTCGACGCCCAGTAGAAACAGGCGCAGTCACGAAAATCGTGTGTCCAAGGGCTGCACAGGGACTGGGTAAGCTCACCGGGTTCAAACATGCGGGCCAAAGCGCCATTGGCGTCGAGATATCGAGATCTCAGGCCCGAGAGCGTTATCTCGCCCGGCCCGGAGACGCGAGTCAGCGTCAGCGTGACCAAGCTGTTCTCTCTTAACATACGAATAGCCACCCAAGCGTCTGCGGGTCGACGGTCATCACCGAAACTCACGCCCGTCAGATCGGCAATCGTCACCGTTTGAGGACCGAGAGGACCAAAATCCCCTGCCATTGTACGAACTGTCCATCGTCCGCCGCGCCGTATGTCGTCTTCGAGTGTGCGATAGCTCTGAATGTCCGTTGCAGAGATGCCGGCTGAATCCGCGGCGGCTGCCGCATCGACGGAAATCACAATAATCTGCCCGAAGTCAGTATCGACTTCGACGAAAGGAAAGAACCTTCGCTCCAGATTTCGCAAGTCGCATTCTAAGCCGGGAAAGAAATTGCCGATCCCCGACTCGAGGCGTGTGGACACTGAATTCCCAACGATCGTTCGCGCTGCCGATGCTGGATCCTGCCCTTGCCGTAACGCGGCGATGTTCCGTGGAAGGAGCTTTGGTGTCGGGCGCGCAGTCATGGTGCCACCTGTTCAAAAAGGCGATGAGATACGATACCGGCTACCGGCAGAGCACTACCAAGTTCGCAATAGGTTTCGAGGCAGAAGGACAGCCAGCCGCGAATGAAGTCGCAGGACGCGGTTGTCCGTGCACTGGCTTCCTGATGGCAGCCGCCAGAGCAAAGATAGCGAGCCCAGCATGAACCGCAGTCAGTCTGCGAATGAACATGCCGTTTTTCAAGGAATTCTCGGCGACGGACGCTGTCGAGTCCTTCGTTCGATCCCAAGTCAAAATCTGCGTTGCCGATTGCCCGGTGGCATGCATACCAACGCCCATTTGCGGATACCGAGAAGTAGCCGCCTCCCGCACCGCAAGGGTAGGGCGAGGACGCGCCACGATGCAGTTGTTTCAGGGCAACCGCGAGATTCGTTAGCCGGATTGGAATTCCGCGCCGAAGTCGATCGATTTCGTCCTCAGATGCGGCAACAAGAGCCGCCAGATAGAGTGGCCAATCAGCGTCAGTAAGTGGTCCCGAGGCTTCGGGTCCGACACGAAGTGGCGCAAAGCCAACCTCGGGGAAGCCGATTGCGGTCAATGCAGTGAGATGGCCTGCGATATCAAGATTGTGCCGGGTGACGGTTGCCCGAGCTGCGATCTTCGCATGTCCAGGACGTTCAAGCAGGGGCGTGATCCGGTCTACGACAGTTTGCCAACTTCCGGACCCGTCGCGATGGAGGCGCCTCTGGCGATCCTGGACGTCCGCAGCGCCGTCGAGACTAACTGTCACGGCAAACAGGTTCCGGCGCATCATTTCGAGGTCGTTTGCCTCAAGCAGTGTACCGTTTGTGGTGACAGAGAAACGGACATCGAGTTTCAACCTCTGCCCTTGCTCCACAGCGTAATCCACTGCCCTATGGATCAATTTGCGGTTGACGAACGGCTCACCGCCAAGGAACCCGATTGTGATAGGGCTCTCCGAATCAGCGCCGCTGAGCAGGCGGTCAATAGCCGCGCGTGCCGTAGGCCATTCCATTAGAGTCGTCTGGACTCCCCCAAAGCCGCCCCTTGCCGCATAGCAATAGCCACAAGTCAGATTGCAGCTGGAACTCACGTTTAGGGAGATGCTCTGCGGCTGAGGTTCTGAAATGTGGTCGAGCCCGACTTCGCCCATGCTTGGTACCGACAACGTCGCAGCATCCCAGTCAGCGTCGCTTGATGGGGCCGCCCCGGTCGCAATATCGTAAATGCGACTGAACGGAATCACTAGGAGGTGGTCTCCAACACCAGACGTGAACCGGTGGACCAGTGGAGCAGCGGGATCGGCGGGAATTGTCGGTTCAGGCATCGCGGTTTCCTTCAGCTTAGACGAGCAAGCACTTCGGCCCGACGGGTCGCTGCAGCTTCGGACAGGCTGACTGCTGCTGGCGCGAGTGCCGCCACTAACGCATCGCCGACAGGCGCGGGCGGCCTGGGTGCCGTCAATTCGCCCGCCCACCGCATCAGAAGACTGTATTGCCAAGCCGCCAAGGTGAGAGGGCTGGCGTTGGAGGCTCGCATGAATGGCGGCATACGCATCGTCGTAGCATTGCCGCCTTCGCCAGCCTCCACTTCGAATGGGCCGCGAATGAGCGTCTTCAGCCTCGTCGGGTCAGACACAACAAAATCTACAAGGCGTTGTAGATCAGAAAGCGAGCGGTGGCGCTCTCGAGCGTGCTGGCTCAGAGGCAACGGTACATCCAGGGTGATGCCGGGGACACTGAGATTGGGGTTGCGCAAAGCGTCCCGGCTGCCAAGCGCCTGGTCGACCGGGACGACGCCGTCGCCAACGATCGCAGTCGTTGCCAGACGAGCGCCATCAAGGCCACGCAAGCCGCGACGGCGGCGCCAATAATCAACGTTGAGCAGGGAAGCAGTCTCGTAAATGCGCTCGAACAGATCCTGGACCCAGATGGCTCTTTCTTCCGCGCTCATACTCGAGCTTCGGGCCTCGGCGGTGGCACTTCGATCATTGAGCTCGTCGGCGATGCTCAGGAATGGCCGGCGATCAGGTGCAAAGTCAGGCGGCCCCACGAAAATGTTGGTGTGGGCGGCCAAAGGTCCAACTCCTGACTGGGCCAGCCTTAGCGTAACGTCAATTCTCACTTCGCAGGTATCGTCGACGACACCAAGGGAAAACTGAGTCCCTCCGACTTCAAAAAAATCGAAGGTGTCGCCCGGGATAACGAATCCACCTCCAGCAGCCCTCGAATTGAACCAGCCGGCATCCGGATCCAGGAACGCGTTCGCTGCTTGCACGGCAGGTACCGAACTTTCCGGGGTCGGAATTGATGCCTGCGGTGGCCCATAGAACGTTCCCGTCGCCGGCGTGAACCGCACTCTCAAAACTTCTAGATCAATTGTGGCCGGCCACGGCGCAGATCCTGCTGTCGGATTGGCGTGAGGCCGGATAACTTGGATCGATCCGAACGGGATGGAACGCTCGCGAGGAATCATTGGTTTTGCGACTCCAGGTGGGCTGGATGCCGAAAGGCTTACAGGCTCATGCTGGTCCCCTCGGAGCCTCACCGACGGAAACAGGCCATAGATGAGATCCTGATTCAGGGTCCTTCGGGCGGCCTTTGCATTGCGGGCATCAATCGTGAATGCCACGGCAGATAAATCCACTCCAAACTTGGCCAGAAGGGCTTCTGTAACTGGCGCGTCTCGCCAACTCGTGGGCTCGCTGTCAGGCTCGCCAAGCTGTGCCCAGACTTCGATGAACGGACAGACCGGGCGAACCAAAATGCCGTCGCGGAAGCGAATGCTGTCGGGTCTAAAGGGTTCGATGGAACCATCCGGAAGTACATTCAACGACCAATCGGGTAAGATCGCGGTGTCCTCGTCATTGCGCGGATTGGGTGCGGTGCCCCAGGAATAAGCTGCCAGAGGCGTCGTGCTTCCTCCGAGACGGGCGACGACGATCGGAGGATCGAGAAAAATATTCTGAATGATTTCTGTCACAAGATCCTCCGATGCATTGGAACGAGCCCTAATCTCATTTGGTAAGCTCGGACAAAGCCTTGATCGAGGGCGTGAAAAAGTAGCCGCCGCCCTTGGGGGTGATGAAATCAGTCACCTGCGGGAGGATATGGATTTCTCCCTCCTGATCTTGAACCCTCATTGTCGTCGCTGGCGTTCCTGGTTGGACAGCATGACGGCCGAGTACAGCATCACGCCCCGATGCTGCCCTGGGCGCCTCGTTGCTGTTGACCCATTTCTGCATGACGAACTCGAACTGCCGCTCGATGGAGGCCTGATATGATACGAATATGAGACCACGCGAGATGCCATCTGGAACGGCCCGTCGGGGGTCTGGAAACCGAGGACCGAAAGGAATGCCTCGCCTGACGAACAGCCGAAGCAGCGTGTCGTTTGGTCCACCTTGCTCCACGGCGTCGTCGCGCGGGTTTACCTTTCGAATATGGGCAGCGAATGGGCAGATGGCGCCCTCTGGGTCACCCTTGGCCAAGGGCAGTGTTGGGAGCGGCGGCTGGCCGGCCGCCATGATCGGGCGCGTGGTATCCTGACGAAAGCCGAAATCATTCGAGACACGATTGTCTCCAACGAGCCGCGGATCATCCGCGTCGGGGGTCCTCTCCAAAGGTGCTCCTGAGCGCCAACGGCCGACGACCCGCGCCGCGACCCAGTCCGTCGTTGTGTCGTCGTCGCGACCATCTACCGTTTGTGCGTAACCACGCATCGTTTTCCAGAACGCTGGGACATCCTGCTCGAGAACTCGAAGAACCATGAATGAACCATTTGTCACCCAGACTGGACCGACTTCGATCGCCGGACTCGGCTTCGTCGGGTCGGTGGCACTCTGTCTCAGTTGTCGAAGCAGAATCTGGCCGGGCCACAACAGGACTTGGCCTGGACGACCAACGCGCGTAGCCTGCGGCGACGTCGGGTCAAGTGTGCGTTCCGTTACGAAAGATTCTGGCGACGACTTGCTGCGTCCGCGAAGGGCCGGCTGCGAAACGCCATCCTTGAACCCGAAATGCTCGTGACCGTTGAGATCATCGCCTAACGTATCACCGAAGAGATCCTCGGTTGATCGTCGGAGTCCTGGCGTTCCGTCCGCGGCTGTATGTTGAGCCAGACGCGCCTCAATGGCTGCTCGAAAGGCATCGACATCCTCTCGACGGTCACCGGCGATGGTCAGAACGATATCCATGGAAGCGCTGTCGGGCCGACCGATCGTCCAGTGTGATGGGTGGCCGGGAGCGGTTGGATCAACTGGGTCACCCAACAGGGAGGACCTCGCAACGAGGCCCGCGGCCAACGCACCCTCACCGAGCGCCTTGGCGACATCGGCTGGAGCAAGTTTTGATAAGCCGTTGTAACCAAGCGAAATGTTCATCCACGTCGCGGTCAGGCCTGATGGACCGCCACCTCTTTGTTTCTTTATGGCGGCGCGCAAACGCGCGTAGTCTTGAACAACCTGGCTTGAAGCGACATCAGCAGTTAGATCGCGCAGTGCGGACTTTGCTGCACCGACATCGACGATTTCGAGGAATATGAATGTTTGATGATCTTTGTTGAATCCAGGATAAATGTTACCTTGAATGTCCTCTAAGTCGAGCAGGGGTTCAACTTCTGACACGGATGCGTTCCTCTCACCTCTTACGCCATGCGGCGGTGAACAAGGGCCGCAACCTGTGGGCTGCCAGAATCCTCAGGGCCTCCGCAGGGAAATGCCAAGCTCTTGATTGTTCCCTTGCCATAGGCGACGCCGGTCAGGCCCATGTCGATCACCTTTGCGACCTGGCCACCAAAGTCCAACGGCACTCCTGCGACGCTGATGTCACCGACCACAAAATGTGAAGCGGCCGGGGCTGCGAAAATACCTCGTACTGGAAATTGCTCGGATCCGCGCGTGATGGCGAACCAGTCTTGACCCACCGCCTTGCCATCAGAAGTCGCAAAGCCAAGTAGATTGGGACGGCTCATATAGAGGCCCACCGGATCCTTTAGCGAGATTACGTAGCCGTCACGAGCGAGGCCATTGACGAGATCACCGATATGAGGATCACTCGCACGGCCACCATCTCCGTATTGCGCACAATCGATCAAGTCTTGCGCGTCCGTCTTCAGACTGCCATCTGGATTTTTCCTCAAGATTGTCGCAAGAGCTGCGATAGCTATCTCCGCAAAGAGGTTGTTGGCGGGTTGGATAAGGTGCATAGCACCACGGATTGTGTTCCATGGGTTGAGGCGGTGGTACGTAGACCCGGTGAATAAATCGGACTTCTTAACGCTCGGACTGACATGGGCACGATAGAGAGAGAGCAGAGTATCGGGCTCTGCTTCTCCCAGAAAATCCCAATACTCCGGTCCCTCACAAGTGAATGTTATTTTAGTTATCTTTCGGGTCTGAGGATCGCGTTCGACGAACCATTCGAGGTATTCGTCCTGATGAATCTGTCGACCAATAAAAGTACCGCTGATCCGCTCGGCGATTTCGAGGGCTTGCACTGGGGTTAGCGCGCTGTTTTCAAGCTTACGCGGAAACCCCGGCCATTTGACCGGCAAATCGGCAGGCTCTCCAAGAGATGGGAGGCCCCGTGCTGGGTTGAAAAATTGGCTGGGCTGCCCCTTCAGATACTTCTGTGTCTCTAAGACGGCGTCATCAAAAAGCTTCGAGAGGGTGGAATTCCACGCTCCGGCCGATGTTGGGTTCTTGAAATCGGCCAGTTTGCCCGGCGCCGAGAGAACAATACCACCACCTACCGCAAACTCAGCGTTTTGCGCCCCTCCGTCAATCTTGATGAGGGGCACAGGAGTTGTTGCTGCCGCGACTGGTAAGCCGACTGGAGGCACCTCTGGCCCGTGCACACGGTTGGACCACATCAACTGAATTGGTACCGTGCCTGGCCCGGCAGCGACAGCGACTCTTCGGAATACCAATGTAAGATCGGCGTCGGCTTCGACGATGGGGAAATCACCGATTTCTTGACCGGTCGCGGAGTTCCAGCCGATCCAGCGAACATCCCCGGTTCGGACGGCGTCCTCGACGTCTGGATCGGTCCGAGCCTCGACCAGTTCGTGATACAATGTCGCGGTCGCGTTTTCCCAAGGCTGCCATCCGGGAATGGGAATCCCATTATCGCCTTCGGACCAGACGGAAACGGCATAGTAGATTGTAACTGGCGAACCCGGCCGCGCTATATGAATAGAGCCGTGATAGCCTCCGAGGCCGTGCTTTGAGTCTGCCTCTTCCATCGGAGGGGTCCCGCGCCGTGGCTTGCGGCGATTAGTTGCCGTCGCCGAACCGCCTCCGTCACTCGACAAAACTGCACCCGGGGGAAGAATGAAGCCTACGACGCTGTTTTTGAGATCAACTGCGGACAGAGCTCCCGACATGAAGACCTTCGTCGCCAAGCTGTGGATATCATTTTTGTCGTAGATCTTCTGCAGCGGTGCATCGAGAATGCCTGACGACAGAGGATTTGTCGTTACCTTAGCGCCGCCAAAATATTGATTGAGAATGGAGTTGAGGCCGGGGTCAGTCATGGCTGCAGCAAGCGCGTTATCCAGATCGACCCGTTGCGCAGCGAAAGGTGCGTTGGCCCACTGTGCTCCAACGTAAAAAATTCGATAACTCAGGTTTGCTATGGTTCTCCCGCCGCGATAAACCAAATCCTCACTCGGGTTGGGCGGGAATGTTCGGATCGCCCGGACGGCAGATGGCATCCGGCTCGCAAATACGATTCCCCGGGCGCGATAGGGCTCTCTTACACCGTCCGCCATTGCATCCTCCAAAAGGTGGTCTGTACTAGAGTCCGGTACCCGTAGCGAATTGGCTCGATGTCAGCCTCTTGCAACGAAATTGAATCCAGAGAGACGAAGCAATTTCAGGCTTTTGTGCCTCTAATGAAAGAAGTAATTGTCCCAATTTTTCGGCCATCACCATAATGTATTTATGGTGATGGCTATTTATCTGACGACGCGCGTCTTTAGTGGTCAAATTCATTGACCATGGCTAGTGCCCAGTCCAGAAACCTGAATAAGGTTAGGCATGTTGAACTCACCGTCCTTGCCAAGAATCGGCTTCCAGTTCGGCGCTTGCCAGAGTACGGAACGCTTGTCCCCTACTATCAAGCCAATCAACACCTCAGCCACGATCCTGGCTCCGACAGGCCCAAGTCGAACTGGTATGGCATTTCGAGTTACATCGTCCAAATTGGAGGCGGACTTTGCGGCCTTTGTCCATGCCCATTGGGCTTCCGCCAGAACATAGTACCAAAGCGGAGCATTGCCGGCGAACCGCTTGCTAACGTCAAGAATGGAATTGCCGGCCCTGCCTAAGTCGTCCACTATAGCCTTACCAACGCGCAGTTCGTCATCTTCTATCGGCTCTATATCCATGTAACGAGCTACGTCTTGACCTGAAGGCAATCCAAGCGTCATTCCTCGAAGCAAATTTCGGGAAGCGAGGTTGGAGACGTCACCTTTCTTCGGCGCGGGATTGCCGCCTTCTTGTTCGAGATCGCCTGGGTGACCCGGACGAGGTCTCGAGAACTCTGGCAAAAACTTGAGGGGGTTTACCAGCGAGGTGTCGAGTTTGTAGGATGGCTGTACTCGCGACGGTCCCAAATCCTTCGGATCGAGTTTTTTGCCTCCCAGCTCAAAATACAGGCTCCAATCGATCGCCCAATTCTCAGGGAATGGTCCAAATCCGTTAAGTCCCTTCAACCGTTCGGCGGCGAAGATGAATTTTCGACCATTTATCGAAGGATCTTCGTCACCCACAGGGTTGGTGAGTTCGGTGCTCAGTCGGTAAATGGGGCGAACCATCGAGTGTCCAACCCGGTAGGCGGCCGCTGAAAACTCAACTGGCATAAATGGATCGTTTCGCCACTTGAAAAAGCGCAAGTTTGGAGCGTGCGTATGAATGTTGATCTTTCTGTCTATAAATCCAGGCAATATGTCTGCCATGACATTCTCGCCAACAATCTTTGGAAGAAAGTCGGTTAAAACAACCCACTGGTAGTGCCATCGAACTAGTTTTTGAATATCATCGAATTCTACGTTTTTGTATCGATCACATAGAGCGTTGTGAAAATTTAGAAATACGTTTTGCAGCTGTGAGACAATGACGTTTTCGTCATTCCGTTTGTCGCCAATGATTGCACGACCATTTTGAGCACGGGGCAGGTCCGTCGCCTTCGACGCGACGTTTCCTCTGGCGAGTTTCGTGGCGCCGAGGATAAATTTGCGATCTTCAGTGTACATGTAGGGCTGATCGGCAGGTCCGCGCCCGTAGATGCAGTCCAGGTCGAGACGAGGCGTTCGGAAATCCACAAGGGCGTCAGGGTCGTTTCGCTGCATCGATAAAGCAGACGGATCGAATGTTATATCATGGTCGATAAACTGTCCCAGATAAGTATAGCCAGCGGGAATTCCAAAATTTTCTTCGTCATCAGGGGCATTCTCGTCCGGAAATTGTGCCGTCTTTTCTGGATGAGCGATTCGCTTGCCATTTTGCTCTTCGGCTTCTGCCTCCATCTTATCGCCGAGAGCGAGAAGGTCCTCTGGGTGAAAATTGGCAGCGGGCAGCGCTCTAAACATTCGGCCAAATCGGCCCTCAAATGTCGAAGACCTTGTAACATTGTCGCCGCCACGCAGCGTCCCGTGAAAACTCGAGCGGCGTCCCCATTGCGAGAGCGGAACGCCAACGTTTTTCATTCTAGCCTCCTGGATATTATTTCGTGTCGGTTCTAATTGTTGCTATGCGGAGGCGTGCCATAGGTGTTTGTCGCTGTCGATGAATGGCAATTGGATCCCGCGGCGTACGAGCAGCGTGTGACTGATCCCAAGGATCTTGCGAACGCTCGCTAAGGCGGCCTCATTCACGTCGATATAGGCAACGATGTACCATTCGCCGTTTTCTTCCCTTGCCATGCCCATCGGCTTGGCGCGCCATTTGAGCGCGCCATGGTGCGGCATGAAGTACGTCTCCTGGACACCGCCCACGGCAGTCAGGCCTTCATTGAGAGCGTATTCCATCACAGCGCAGCATAGCTGCGTCAGCGTGCCCCTTAGTCCAGCTGAACGCTTGTCAGGGACCACAAACGTCCGCGTCCACTCGGCCCAATCCGAGCGCCTCGGAACACCCGATTTTTCGCACATGTGCGGAAAGACTTCGGAGACCATGTGCGGTTCGCTGGTCGGGATCAGTCGCGCCGAGGTCACCACGCGGTCATCTTCGATACCTAGCAGGTATGTCGCCACGTCCGTGTCGAATTGATCCAGTTCCCGGCCGTCAGGGCTTGCCGGCCGCCATCGCTTCTGATGCACGAAAAAGTCGTGGCGTCGGCGAAGGAATTCGTCGAATTCGTTTTCATAGAGATGTTTGTTTAGCGCATTGACGACATGGGCAGCTATCATTGCGCGATCCCCCGACGTTCTCGGAGGAATAGTTGCAGTCGCGCTAAAGTACGTCACCTGTCCGATCGGACAGTTGACGTACCTAAGGATGAATAAGGCGCCTGCGCACGGCTTCAACGACTGCTTGGGTGGTCGTAGCGACGCCAAAGGCCTCGCGAGCCCGAGTTGAGTGCCATTTGACCGTGCGCTCGGTCAGACCAAGAATCTGCGACGTTTCCGACGAGCTCTTGCCCGCCGCTGCCCATAAGAGCACCTCTTTCTCCCGATCGCTCAGCAGACCCTGATCGCCGTCATCGTCATTTGACAAAGCCTGGATCGACATGCCGGCATAAACAGCCATGGTCACCAGTTGCACCTGCTGGCGTGGTGATAGGCTGCAGCTCTTTTGCGAGGAGGCGAAAGACAGGACGGATTGCCAATGGTGGACGCTGAGCATCGGCACCGCAAAACCACTCAAGATACCGAACTCCGTCGCTTCGCCCGCGACACGTCGGGAGCCTTCCGTATCTGACCACTTTGCAGGGACATCGGCCCAAAGAAACGGCTTCAGGGTCTTCGCCGAATAGATGCAAACGCCATCGACAGCAGCATGCTCGGCCTCTACATAGCGTTCGAACCAGCTCGCGGGCCAGCCATTCAGCTCGACCATCGGCGCCAGCTTCTGCCCACCGAGCGGCACACCGCTCAGGATCAGGTGCTCGAAGCCGAGATTTCTCACGGTTTCAAGAAGGTCAGTCAGAAGCGGCCCGGTTGCCGTGTGCTTCCTGCAGCGTTCGACAAAGTCGAACACGTCTGCGTCGATCATGCCAGAGACCCCCCGCCTCTACATCGCGAGACAAGAATACCTGCTATTTATAATTCAAATTTGGGGCTTCGAATATCCCAATAAGCGCGCCTGACTTCCGCCAAAGGACGAGGCAGTCGCTGATGCCTGACTTGTCATCCAAAATGGACCTGCGGTACAGGGCAGGGGGCGGAAACTGCGTATTTACAGAGTACATCCATACGGTATGATCATCCGAAGAAATCTTAGCTCCACAGCACAGGGAGCATCAAATGACAAAGAGTGGCGCCGAATATGTTTCGCTGCCGAACTTGGCGTGCACGATGCTTGCTTTGCGGAACTCGCAGTTTCTGCTTTATTCTGTATTTCGGGGCTTTCCGACGTCCCTATTCACGAAGCGCAATTGCTCGCTATGCGACTGAAACGTTCTTGCTCACTGACCTCCACCGTCGTCGCATCTCAGCCAAGCGATATTGAAGAGATCGTGACAATTCACTTTGACTTTGCCGTGTCAGATAATGGGGCCATCGGCGCCGCAGCCGTAGGGTTGCCCGTCTGCGCATTCGCGCGAGCATCGGCGATGATCTTAACTACCTCGGCGGGAATTGGCTCCGCATAGGCGAATTTCCCGCGCTCGCCTTCCCATATGCCCGCATAGGATAATCCAATGACCTTGCCGGTCAGAAGGTCCAGCAACGGCCCTCCGCCTGTACCCGAGCTTGTGCTAATATCGGTCGTAAATTTGGGCGTACGCTTCGACACGTCCCCTTCAGGGCCGGTCCCGTAGGCCAGTATCCTCCCCGGCATCGCGCGCTTTTGACCTTCCTTGTCGCCCAACAGGCGGCTTACAAATTCGGGGGGCAGACGCGAGTCCCGAAAGGGGTATCCGATCACATAGGCATAGCGTCCAACAATCGCGTTTGGCTCAATTGGGATATCATTGAGAGCCAATGGCGGAACGACAACCGGATTGTGACTTTTTAGTTGAACCAGGACGATTTTCTGACCCTTCGATGAACCATCGTAGAGCGTTTCGCCGATCTCCAGGGGATTTTTACAATCGGGAGCGCTGCTGCCCAGGCAGAATTTGGGTGGTGCCGTGATTTCTGGCATCTGGGCTACAGCAGAGCTTCGAGCAGCATTGAGCACATAGTCCGCTGTGATCATTAGGTTGTCACCGACAAGGAAGCCTACACCCGCCATTTTATCATCGCTGCTCGATACCCAACCCGTTGCGTCTGCCGCAACTTTGATATCGTCACCGTGTCGCGCAAGCAGGCCGGACCAATTTATTGGGGCGTCTTTGGGTTTGCCGTCTTCGAGTAAAATGGCGGGCCGTGCCAGCGCGAGCGCCGCCAACCGCTTAGACTCATCGGACAACTTGCTAAGTTCAGGGGCCAACATCGCGTAACGAACACGATCTTCCTGCGCTTCGACAAGCTCATTCATGGACCGGCCTGTTTCAGGCAGAAGATCGAGAAGGTCGGCTCGAAGCCGGTAGATATCGGGAAAGATTACACCGGCATCGTAGTAATTGCGTAGAGCCGCAGCAAGTCTGCGAACCCGATCCGTTTGATTGGGGTCTAGGCCAGCTGCAGTGGAAGCTTTTCCTTCAAGCGAGTAGAGTTGGTCGAGCGCCGCCGCGAAATCGCACATCTGGGCTCGCGAGATTGAAGCGAATTTCGCATTGCCGCTGGCCGCCTGTATCCACGAGATCGAACACGCAATATAGGCCGCAACCTCTTGCTCGCTTGCTTTATTTGGGGTCAAAAACCTGGCTGGCGTGGCGGCGCCATTGGCAAGCTCCGGCGATTTCGGCCAATCAACCGCTGCTATGACCGATCCTTCGCGAGACGTTACCTGTCCGCTGACCTCGTTTGGGGACAGGAAGGCGCGGCGGATAGCCGTGAGGACCTGGCGCAGATTGATCTCCTGCACCGTGATGTCGATGCCTGCCAGCACCTCTGGTGGCAGCGTTACTGGCATCTCGCCGTAGATTGCGTAGGTGGTATCGCTTGGCCAGGAGCCCGATCGGCGGCTCTGGTAGTCGATGAACTGTTGCGAGAGGATCTTTTGAGCTGCAACGATGCGTTTTGGAAAACTGTCGCCTTCCTCGGCGTCTTTCGCCGCATCGGAAACTACATCGAACTTGCCAATATAAACTCGACTGTCGAACCATACGGTCAACAACTCGCGCGCCGCGAGGACAGCGATGCTGGCGAGTAACACAGTGTAGACCAGTTTCGAAAGCAGCGCCACCATACCTAGAACTTTGCACGCGCTGCCCAACCGGCACAAGCGGTCTAACGACCCAAGCTATAGAAATATTTTGGCGGGGTGCGCCTCCCTGTCGTCCTACTGGTAACGACTAGCGGTCGCAAAGCGTGACAATCGCAGCGCTCCCCACGAAACCTCACAGGACACTTCCGAATTTTGTTTGCTATCAACCCGTCGCGCGCCGAGTTTGCCCCGCGACAGAGATGCTCAAGTCACGGCTTTTCAAAGACGCGGCGTGATCCAGCATTCCCGACGGGTATCGAGCGGGTTGGTTGTGGAACTTCCTCTCACCGCAAGCTATCCTGTTGAAATGTATTGCGAAAATTCTTGTCCGAGCGCGTTGGGAATGGCTTTTGGGGGCGGTGTTGGACGCTCCTCCGTCACTAATCACGCTTACTCACCGCCGCTCATGCTGGATCGCTTTGACGCCCGGCACGCCACTGTATTCTTTTGATCCCACGTCTCGAGTTCTTCAATTGGGTACAACACGGCTTTGCCAAGCTTGACGTACGCCGGTCCAATCCTCTTGGCTCGCCAATTTCGCAGCGTTCCAAGAGAGATGCTGCCGCGATAGCGTTCCGACACTTCCTCAGCTGTCAAAAACTTCCTGTTCTCCATCAAGCTCTCCAAATGTCCGACGTCGGGAACATGTGAGCAGGTTCAAGCACGCTATCAAACCCTGTGTCATGCAGTGGCGCCGCCATGAGTGGGGATGTGCATCGGAAATAGAAGCCGCTGAGCGAGGGAGTAGAAGCAGGGGATATGCCTGGATAGAAATGGGATCAACTGCCAATGCGATCTCCGGCACGATCGCCTCGACCTGTTCGTGCTTGGAGTTGACGTGGGAGTCGATGAATTGGAATGAGGCGACGCCTGTCGGCGAGTTTGAGCCAGCCAAGAAGGCTGAGCTGGGCGAGCGCAAAGAAACGCGAGGCGAACTACTCTCGACATCGAACACACGGTGAGCATGGGATGAGAGTATAAGGTGGTGGCGACAAGTGTCTGAGTCGTGTTCGCCGGCGGTAGCCGCAGGCAGTGACCAGCTACTAGCTTTCCCGCCAACCGGCACTGCCGCAGATGGACCGGCCGACAATTGAAATGATCACCCATTGCCGCTTGCTAGGAAATAAGGCCGGCGCCCTCGCTGGGAGGTTGCCCGAATGGCGCCGGCCAGACGGTCCTATTCAGGTCCGCCGCTCTCCAGACATAGCTGAGTCTTTCCGCTGCGTCAGGTGGCGGCGGACTACGCTTTGGCTTTTCGCCTCGCAGGTGCCTTCTTGGCTGGTGCGACGGGTTCAGCTTTGCGGCCAAGCCCGATGGACTTCGCCAGTTGCGAGCGCTGAGCGGCGTAATTCGGAGCTGTCATAGGGTAGTCGTGCGGCAAGTTCCATTTGGTGCGATAGGCGTCCGGTGTCAGGCCAAAGTCTGTGCTAAGATGCCGCTTCAGGGATTTGAACTTCTTGCCGTCTTCGAGGCAGATAATGAAGTCCGGCGTCACCGACCTCTTCGGATTGACCGCGGGAATTTGCTGCTCAATGACAGGCTGGATCGGCGTGCCAAGTCCGGACAGCGAAGCATGAACCGATGCTATCATGTCCGGCAAGCCAGAGACCGGCAATGGATTGTTGCTCACATATGCGGAGACAATGTCGGCGGTTAACTCAGCTAGTTCGGCAGAGCGGGTATCGGATTCGTCGGTCATTGGTGGTCCCTTTGTCGGATTTGTCCCCTCTCTATTGTTTGATGCTCAACGACGCAACCGCCCTCCTAAGCTTGGTCTGTCGAACTTCAGTGGAGCCGACGCGGAATTCGTAAGGTCTTCGGACAACCCTTTGATGTTTTTCGGAAGTAGTCGCTACCGTAGAACGAAAGACGCTACTGGAGCGAAGTTGCTTGCCCGCAGAGGACGCGCCAGACTGACAGATGGCTGTCACTAGCACAGGCCCTCGCAAGGGATGCCATCCTTATCTCGATCGAGCTTGCCACCCCAGGAGCAGTTTTCGAGGTACCAGCGAGCCTCGTCGCATGAGGAGATTTGCGAACAATACCTCCGCGGTTCGCAGGAGTAGCCGCTTTGTGCGACTTGGCGCCGATCACGTAATCCAAGGGGCTTCGGCGAGGGAGAGCTCTCGGCATGTTGTGCGCGCCATTCCCAGGGCGCCTGGAATGTGCCTACCCATATCCCGAGCTTGGCTGTCTCTGCCTTCGCCTGCTGGGTTGAATAGGCACCGTGACTGTATCGCGGCCAATCAAGCGCCTGACCGTGTTCAACCATCCACGCGGCCACGCTGATGCCGTCCGCGCGTCGGCAATTCCCGACAAAACGATGATATCGATCCCAAGTGACGAATTCGCATTGCACAGGCCGGGATGCCGCTAGGAATGCCTCCAAAGCTTCGGCCGATCGGCGCCCGCAGGGATAATCGAACCCTTTGGCGTCGCTGCAATACTGGTTGCTCTCCGGGGCATCGATCCCGTTGAAGCGGATCCGCTGGCCGTGAATCTCAATGGTATCACCATCGACAACTGATGCGACACCGATGATAGGCTCAGGGCTTGACCCGAGCCAACGCGAAGGCCCCGCGTCTGATGTCAAGTCATCGAGCCGCGTTGCGGGTTGCGTAGCAAAGGCAGCGGCTGCAGCGACAACCACGAAGACCAACAGCGCCGGCACACTTATTCGCCGCGGAGCGCGAGAGCCGGATGCACCTGCGTGCTTCCGCCATTTTCCCCGGCGGATATCGTGTCGAAAAGTGCCCAACCCCTGCTCCCCCTTAGAAGAATGCTCCCAAAATAGCCGTGGGTCTAGGCTTCGAGGCAGGTAAGTTCGAGGTTTTCCTTTTTTACCCGCTAGGCCGAAACTTCGTGTCAATACTGGCCAGCGGATCGTTCCGCAATGTTTTGGGTAGAAAAATCCGTGGATGCGGCCACTCCTTTGAATTTGCATACGAGCTACCGATGTATTATCGAGCGCTAGGGGAACTGGGTTGCGTATCGCCAAGTGTGGGCTCATCAATATAACAGACCTTTGGCGACCTTCTGCTCGGCAAGGCGGCAAGCGCTGAAGCGCGTTTTTCCAAGAACTGATCTTAGGGGTGAGGACGTTGGCCGCGAGGTTTGAAGCGCTCGACAAGCTGCGCAATAAGTTGATGGAGACCCATCACGACTACAGGGTGGCGGCAGACATTTTTCCGAGCCTCAACGTCGATAAGATTGCCAGCGATATGGGCCTCGTTGACCTGGGATCTGCGCGTGGAGGGCAAGACCAACCGTCTTCGTCGTCGAAGGTCTTCGATGAAATCGAACATTCGGTCGTCGAGCGTGTGCAAGACGAGAAAAAGGCGGCGCACCAAACCTTAGAGGACCAGTTGCACCTGCTCTCCGGTCGTATCGCGAACCTAGGCTTTGAGGAACAGTTTGGTCTTCTTCAGCAGATCACCACGTCAAGTTTGTCCGACTTTAAGGGCGAAATAGCCGTGGGCTTGGACACCCTACACGCCCGCCGAACTGACCTTCACGAAGCCACCAAGGAGCTTATCGACTTTCGAAAAAAACACCGCCTAGAACGCGTGGCCAGACTGCAGAAGGGCACATCTCACTTTTTGAGGGTGGCTCTTCTTGTTTTCCTTTTCCTGTTCGAGACCTACGTCAACGGCTCGTTCCTCGCAAAGGGCAACGACCAAGGTTTCCTTGGGGGAGCTACGGAGGCCTTTGCCTTCTCCTTCGTGAACATCGGGTCTGCGTTGATTTTGGCTATCTTTTGCGTTCGGCTAGTGACCCATCGCTCCTTCACGGTGAAGCTTTTTGGAATCGGCTCGATACTCCTCTATGCCGTCATTGCGCTTGGCATAAATTTGCTGCTTGCTCACTACCGCGAGGTAAGCGGAACCCTTGCCGATGGCGCGGGCAGCATTGCTATTCAGAGAATGCGCCACAACCCGCTCGGCCTTGAGGAGGTCCGATCGTGGATGCTTTTCCTGGTCGGCCTGATCTTCTCGATCATCGCGTTCATAGACGGATGGTTCGTTCTCGACCCGTACCCGGGCTATGCAGGGGCGGAGAAGAGGCGCCGCGACCGGCGGGACCATTACACAAACACCAAGTCGGATCTGATCGATCGGCTGATCGAATTGCGAGACACCTATAACTCCAAGTTCGACGATGTTTTGAAGGGACTGGGCGGCCGCCGGCGAGAGCACGCTGCGATCCTTGCCAGCCGGGCGCGGCTGTTGGCTCTCTTCAATGAGCACCAGGATCAGTTGGAGAGATGCTGTAACCTCCTTCTTTCGAAATATCGCGAAGCAAATATCCGGGCGCGCAAGACACCTCCGCCCAAACACTTCTCTCAACCGTTCAAACTTCAGAAGAGCAAGCCGGTGGTTTATAGCGACGGCGAGATGAGAGATACCGACCTTTCCTCGTCCATCGCCGCAGCGCAACAAGCGCTAGGCGAACAGATGAGAGAGCTCGGCAAGGAATGTGAGGCAGGGATCGAGAAGTACCGCGATCTCGACAAGCTGTATCCGGAGACACTCGATGGCCAGGCCCAGTAGCCGTCGCAAGCCGGGGAGTTCAAGCAATAAGGCCACGGGCGCGATAGTGGGCACGGTGCTACTGGGTCTCGCCTCACTTGCGATGTTCTCAGGATTTGTCTGGCTCAACTTCAAGGCCCGGGAAGCTGTCGAAACAGACGCGAAGACCGGCTGCCCGGTCATGGGCGGTCCGAACAGCGTCACAGCTGTGTTATTCGATACCTCTGATCCTGTTCCACAGGCGACCATGGAAGATCTTGCCAACAAGTTTCGGCAGATTGCGGGTTCAATCAAGCAGGGGGGGTACCTTTGGGTTGGCACCCTGACAAGCGAGCCCGGCAATCTCGATGAGCTGTTCGCCAGATGTAATCCAGGCGATGGCTCAACAGTCGACGTTTGGACCAGCAATCCTGGCAAGCATCAGAAAGTCTGGGAAGAAGCCTTCGACAAGCCTCTCAAGGAGCTGCCGTCTCAGCTTCCGGCAGACAGCCAAACGGATCAGTCGCCGATCATGGCCGGAATCCAGAAGGTGAAGCTCAGCCTGTTCGACAACGGCATGTTCGATAAGGTGCCGAAGCGGCTGATCCTCGTTTCCGATATGGTAGAAAACACGCCCGCCTATTCGCAATACAAGTCGGGCGCCGACTACAGCGTTTTCAAGAAGAGCCTGGCGAATTCACGCTACAGAACCGATCTTCTGGGCGCGGATGTGACCATTCTCTATTTCAACCGGCCCGAGAGGAAGTTTTCGTCCGTCGACCATGCCAATTTCTGGACGCAGTGGATTCGGACAACGGAGGCACCCTCAGCGATTTTACGAAGCTGGAAGGGATGTAGCCAATGGCCCGCAGATATTCCGTCTTCGACACGTGGCTGTTTCCACAGGCGCTTTATATCTCGCTGACGCTGTCCGGTTGCACCTTCATCGCAGTGACGAAGACGGCAGGCGTTAGCCCGCTCATTTCAACTGTGGTGCCGATAGCCATCATGATCAGCTATTTCGCCTTCTCTTGGTACGTGGGGAAGCTGCGCCTTCATGACGAGCAGACAGGCGACAACCGTAAGCGTCGTTCTCAGGCCACGGCCTTGATTTCCGGCTTGGCGATGTAGGTCCAGGGCAGGAGTTCGTTAATTTGG
>NZ_VFTK01000021.1:0-123485 GCF_006439495.1 Mesorhizobium sp. B3-1-8 | reverse complement strand
CACAGGTTCAAATCCTGTCCCCGCAACCAATTTTATCATAAATCAATAACCGTCCCGGTCTAACCGGGGCGGTTTTTTGTTGGACTGGCACGTAGTCACCGATTCGGCACTCGTTGTGAGGCACATTCCTGCTTGCCGCGGACAAACGAGGTATTTGCGCGCTGTTGTCATCGAGCGCTGGATCTGTCCCGGCTCTAACTAAGCGATAACGCCAACGTACTTTCCTGCCGGTGCCAAGACACCGAAATGCCATTTACTAGCCCTCAACCAACGACTTCGATGTCGACGGCGAATGCCTCGCCTTTGTGAGTTCTGTGGCGTCGTGATCCGTCAAGAGTTCGACAAGAATCCTCGTCTGGCTGTCCCAAAGCATCGGGCAAGCGTAGCCGATCAGCGATCATCGGCGTACCGTCACACGATCAAATTGTCGCCGCTCATTTTCTAAGCCCGCTTGCGCATCGACGCCTGGTGGACCAGCGACGACCAGCTGTTAGAGGAGGCGAGGTGGCAATAGATCATCGCCAGCGCGCCGGATCTGCGGAGGTCGAGGAAAGCCTCGTCGCCAAGCTTGTTCAGCGCAACCTCGTCGATGATTTGGAAATCGGTGAGATTCAGGGTCTCGCCGCCTTCCAGCGTCACCTTGCTCTGCCGCGCCGCGAACAGGCCGTGCGCGTCGATCTTCTCGACCATGGCGCGGGTGGCGTTGAAATCGTTCTGGAACTGGCTGCAAAAGGCGAGCGCCTGCTTGGTCGCTTCGGTCGGCTCGGTGCCGTTGAAGAACAAAGCGAGCTTGCCGCCATCGTCTCGGAAGGGAGCGGCGAGTTGATCGACGACGCGGTCGCTGGCTCGGTCGATGCAGAGTGTCAGCCGGCCCGTTGTCGCCGACTCATCCGCCAGGATGAAGGGATAGCGCCGCACATAGGCCGGGATGTAGTGGGGTTCGGTCCAGCGGCCGTCGTGATCGACGAACCGGTTCTCGTTCTGGCGCAGGCCAGTGATGATCACCGGCGCCTTGCCCGGGCCTATGAAGACGATCGGATAGGAGCGCATGGCGCCCGGCATTTCTGAGGCCGCCACGGGGATGGAATGCGCCGCGCGGGCAAAGCCGAAATCGGCGCGCGCGATCAGCCCGAGCGAGCCATGGCGTATCGGGTTGAGCGCTTCGGGATTGCTATAAAACAGCGGCAGCGCATTGCCGGAGCCGGCTAGCGCCGGCGCCTTCTCGGTCTTCGCTTCAGCCATGTTCAGCCTCCTCCAAAAAGCCATGCAATAGCGCAGCTATAAAGGGTTTAGGCCAGCACAAGGGCTGGCGCAACGGCTTCCCGGCACGCTATGAACAGCATGGCGCGGACCGCCGGTATTGGCGGCAACCGGTAGTGATTGAAGGTGGACGGGAATGGCATCGGCTACGCAATTCGAGCAGGCGGTCGGGCAGACATTCGTCGTCGAGGCAGGCGGGCAGATGGTCGCGCTGGAGCTCGCTTCAGTAAAACGCGTCGCCAACAGTCCGCGGGCCGGCGGCGGCTTCTCGGCGCTGTTCAAAGGGCCGCGCGAAATGCTTTTGCCCCAGGCGACCTATCGCTTTGTCGGCAGCGAGATCACGCATGACATCTTCATCGTGCCCATCTCCGGCGACCAGGCGGGCTATATCTACGAAGCGGTCTTCAACTGAGATCGGCCGAGCGTGGTCGACTATGTCACAATCCCCAAAGTGCTGGACAAAGCGACCTGTCGCGCGTTGTGCTCGGAAATTCGCGCAGCCACCGGCGAGGCTGCCGGCCTGCTCGGCCGTTCCGATCAGAAGCCGCAATGGTCGCAGGTGCGTCGGACCAGACGTGCCGAAGTTTCGCTTGCCGCGCAGGCGCTGATAGAGCGTCTGCTGGAGCAGCAAAAAACGGTGCTCGAACGGCATTTCGCAATCGCGCTGGGCGCGTTTGAGAAACCGCAGTTCCTCCACTACCAAGAGGGCGATTTCTTCGTGCCGCACCAGGACGGCAACACGCCGATCATTCGCGACGAGTCGCGCTTCCGGAAGATTTCGATGGTGATCTTTCTTAACGGCCAGTCCGACGAGCCTTCGCCGGAGGACTATTCCGGCGGTTCGCTGGTCCTGCACGGACCTTACAGCGGTCCGGAGCTGCGCGTCGCGATGCTGGCATTGCCGGGGTCGGTGGTCGCGTTTCGCTCGGAAACGACGCACGAAGTGACGCCGGTTACGCGCAACGAACGCTTCACCATCGTCTCCTGGTATCGCGGTGCGTGATGGTTGCGGCGCTCACAGGGCCGGACGCAGCATCAGGTCGTAAACGCCCTTGTCTTCGGCCACGGTGAAGCCCAGCCGCAGGTAAAGCCGCATGGCCGGGTTGTGCTTCTCGACATGGATCGAGACCGCTTTGCCGATGGCTGCGGCTTCGTCGATGAGATCGCTGAGCAGGGCCGAGCCGAAGCCCTTGCCGCGAAACGCCGGCAGGAAGGCGATGTCGATGATGCGGTGCTCGCCTGGCCAGCGCTCGATATAGAGCCGTCCGATATCGCTGCCGGCACGCGTGACCACCAACCAGTCGGCATCGGGGTAGTATTTGCGGTAATGCGCGTGCTGCGCCTGGAACTGCATGTCGAGGAACGCGGCCTTCTGCGCCTCGGCCCAGGATGTCACGGCCAGCTCTTCGAGGCGGGTCGAGGCATAGAGGTGCAACAGAAACGGCAGATCGGCATCCGTTGACCCGCGGAATGTGAGCCCAGCACCCGCCGCGCGCATCCAGCCGGCCGCCCCGCGAAAATGGTTCATCGGCAAATCAGGGGCGTGGTGGGAAGACGCCCTGAAGCGCGATGCAGAAATAGCAGGTGAGATAGGGTTGCATGTTGTTGTGCGGCTGGTCGCCGCCGACCGGTCGCACCGCCTGATCGTTGAGCGGCGTCAACGTGGCTGTCGCCGAGTAAGATTGCCCTGGATTCGTGCGCGCATAGGATCGTGTCGCACTTGGAGCCGCCAGATTGGCTGGATTGATATTCCCCATCAGCGTGTGCCCGTGCTGCGGCATCTCCGATATCAGCAACTGCACCGTCTCCGATCCGCCCTGCTCACCGAGATCGTGCAGCGACAGCCCCGGTCCCTGCCCCGGATGCATCGGCGCGCGGCCCTGCAAATCGGGCAAGCCAAAGTTGGACTTGCCATTGCCGCCATAGGTCGTGCCGAGCAATGAGAACAGCGCGGTGTTCTGCGATATTGGCAGCAGTTGACCGTCGCACCATGCCCAGCCCTTGGGCGCGAAGTTGAACGGAAAGATGCGGATTTCGGCGACGAACGGATCGGCCATGACGTCCTCTTCAAGTCGGCGACGGGAAGATACCGAACAGCGAGATGATGAAATTGATGCAAAGATACGGCTGGAAGTTGGTATGCGGCAGACCGCCGCCGGTCTGCCCGGCGGTCTGTGGGGACATCGGCGTCGTCGCCGGCGCTTCACGGTAGATCTGCGAGGCGCCAACCTGCCCGGTCACATTGCCGGTGGGCGTATTCGCCGCTGCGTTGTTCAACGAGGCGACAAACGGGTGCGTGTGTGAGGGGATCTGTTGGGTCGTCAGCGTGACTTCCTCCACGCCCCCGGTCTCGGCAAGGATGAAACTGTCGCCCTGATGCAGCGGCAGCCGGCCCCTCAGGTCGGGCAATGCGAAGGTGCTCTCGCCGTCGCCGCCATAAGTGGTGCCGATCAGGTTGAACAGGGTTTCATACTCCGAGATCGGCAAGAGCTGTCCTTCGCAGAACATCCAGCCGGCAGGATTGAAATTGCCGGCAAACATTCTCACTTCGCCAACATAGGGTTGTGCCATAATTGCGTTTCCTCAGGTCGGCGACGGGAAAATGCCCTGCAGGGCGATGCAGAAGCTCAGTGTCAGGAACGGCTGCATATTGATATGCGCCTGGCTGCCGCCGACCAAGGCCAGCGTACCGGGGTCCATCGTCGTAGTGGGGTTCGCTGGCGGCGTATAGACGTTGGCGACCGTTGCCAGCAGGTTGCCGGCGGGAGCCGGCACATCGGCATTGGCCGTGGTGGCCATCTCGGCATGGCTATGGACCGGCAGTTCCGAGATCGAAAGCATGTGCGCCTGCTCGCCGCCCCGTTCGCCCAGCACATGACTGCCGCCGACATGGATGGGGACGCGCCCGCGATAGTCGGGCAGGGCGAAATTCACCCGGCCGTCGCCGCCGAAAGTGGTGCCCAGCAACGAGAACAGCGGCTGGTTCTGGTTGATCGGGAGCAATTGCCCATTGCACAGCGCCCAGCCTTTCGGAGGGAAGGCAAAAGACATGATTCTGATTTCGGAAAGAAATGGTTCCGCCATCGCACCCCTCCTTGCTGTAAGCATACATTAGCGCAATGCGATTACATTACACAACGGCAATAAGGCGTGTAATCAAAAAATCTTTTAACTTCACTTTTACTAAAGTTACGCCCAGCGGCGAAAATGCCACCACCAAGGCACATGCAAGGCAAGACTTAGGGCGCCACTACCGGCGGAAGCGTCGGCAAGCTGTTGACGAAGGTGATGGTCCCGCTGCCACCCGTCGTATCGACCGTTTGCACGCCGGTGTTGTCATCCTGGATGACGCCGAGCGCCGTGCTCTGGCCCGAACCATTCCGCGACAGGTTGAGGTGCGTGCTGGCGTTGAAATTGCTCAACGAAACATCGACCGTATAGTTGGGTGAATGGGTCAGCGTGTTCTTGCTGCCCGCACCGCCGGTGCCCGAACCGATGACGACATTGGTCGTGCTGGTGTCGGTGGCTGTGGCGCCATTGTCGACCAGCAGCGCGGCAAACGGGAATGAGCTCGTTGGCGACGTCACGCTGTTGCCGTAGATCGTGGCATTCAACGTGGCGCTGCCATCGTTGTTCTGGAGATGGATGCCGTTGTTGCCGACGCCGGTGATGGTGTTGTTTTGGATCAGGGTCGTCATCGTGCCAGCGCCGGCCACGCGCACGAAAATGCCATCCGAATTGGAGTTCACCTTGGCCGGGCCGATCTGGTTGCTGGCGATCGTGCCGGCCATGGTGCCGTTGTCCTGACCCTTGGCGACGAAGATGCCGACGGTATCGAAGGCATTGGCGCCACCGTCGGTCAGAACGTTGTGCGAGATATCGAAGGTGGTCGTCGCAGCGGAGGCAAGGCCGCCCGAGCCGCTGCGGATATCGACCGCCGTGCCGCCGCCGGGGATGATCGCCTGGCCGTTGTGGAACGTGTTGCTGCGCACCACGGCATCCATGGTGGAATTGTTGTTGGCAAGGAACGCGATGAAGTCGGCGCGCGTGCCGGCGAAGGTGCTGTTGGTCAGCGTGTAGTTGGCGGTCGCGCTGTTGTAGACCTGTCCGCGAACATTGTCGTTGCCTCCCGTCGCATCGATCAGGCCGAACTGGATGTTGTCCATGGTCAGCCGGGTCAGCGTGCCGCTGGTGTTGTAGAGGTCGACGTTCTGGTTGTAGCCGCCCGATATGCTGGAGTTGGTGATCGAAGAGGTGCCGAGCAGGTTGTCGAAGCGGATCGAGCCTTCTTCGCGGTCGCCGGCATTGTTGTTGCCGTTGACGCCGTTGATGGTCATGCCGGTCATCGTGAAGTTGGTGACGGTGTTGCCGTAGACGGCGAAGTTCGAGAAGTCGTTCAGCTGCATGTTGGCGAACGATACTCCGGAGGTATTCCTCAGGAAGATGCCGGTGCCGGCACTTCCGCTCACGGTCTGACCGCCGGCGTCTGTGCCGGTCAGGATATCGGCGCCGGTCTTGTTGGAAATCGTGCCGCCCGAGCCGGCCGAGCCGGTGCCGGTTACGGTCAGCCCGCCGCTAGAGCCGGTGCCGTCGAGCACGATGCCGGCGGCGGTGCCGCCGCTCGAGGAGATGCTCTGGAACTTCAGGCCGGAGGCGCCAATCGTCGTGCTGACGACATTGAGCGCGGTCGCCTGGCCCGAATTGATGGTGCTGCCGGAGGCGGTCGCGCTGACCGTGCCGCCGCCGGTCGCGTTGAAGCCGATCGAGTTGCTGCTCGAGGTGTCGATGGTCAGGGCGCCGGCGAAGCTGATGGTCGAGCCGGTGTTGGTGTTGAGGAAAATGCCGTCGCTCGAGCCGGTCGAGGAAACCGCGCCGCTGAGTGTCACCGTGCCGCCAGTGCGGTTCTGGATATCGATCGTGCGGCCATCGCTGGTCTTGGTGATCGAGCCGCCATAGGTGACGGTTGCCGTGCCGCCGGAGCCCAGGAAGGCGACGCCCGACGCGCCGGTCAGCGAACCGGTGCCCAGGTTCACCGTGCCGGTGACATTGGTAAGCGCGACGTTGTTGGTGCCGCCGCCGGAGGTGGTCGAGGTGAAATTGATGCCGGCCGCGATGCCGTTGAGGTTGACCGCTTGGGCGGCAGTCGTGCTGATCGAGCCGGTGGCGACATTGACCGTGCCGCCGTTGGTCGCCGTAAAGGCCGTGTTGGCGCTGCCCGTCGTGAGGGCGAGGTTGGCGAAACTGATGGTCGAGGCCAGGCCGCCATTGTTGATCGACACACCTGTGCCCGCGGCGTTGAAATCGACCGCGCCGCTGAAGTTGACCGTGTTTGCTCCGGTCGCGCCGGAGATGGCGATGCCACTGCCGCCAATGGTGGACGTAACCGTGCCGGCAAAGCCGAAGCTGCCGCCGGTGCGGTTGGTGATGCTGACGGCTGTGCCGGCGACGTTGGCGATCGAGCTCGCGCTGTCGAAGGTGAAGGCCGCACTGCCACCGACGACGGACACGCCGCTGCCGCCTGTCGTGTCGACATTGGTGCCGGTGACCGTTCCGGAGGCTGCGCCAAACTTGATGGCAGTGCCGCCAGCACCGGTAGACAAGAGGGAGAGATTGGTCAGCGTCGTGGTGCCGGCAGCGCCGGTGCCGAAGTCGATATCGGCGGCCGTGACGTTCCTGATCGTCATGTTGCTGATCGTGGCGTTCGCCGTGCCGGAGCCGCTGATGCCGATCGCGGCATTGGCGCCTGTGCCGTCGTTGCCATTTATCGTAAAGCCGTCGATGATGTTGCCGTCGCTACCCAGCGTGATGATGCTGCTGCCATCCGCGCTCGTCAGCGTCGCCGCGCCGTTTGGCGTCTGGTCGACGATCGAGATGTTGCTGCTGGCCAGCTGGATCGTCGACGGCACCGTCAGCGCCAGGTTGATGTTGCCGTTGCCGAAGCCGCGCACCTGCTCGTTGGCCGCGAGTGCCAGCGTGTCGTTGCCGTTGCTGCCCGCCGCCGTGATGACGCCGCCGTCGTTGACCAGCACGATGATGTCGGTTGAAACCGCCGCCGCTTCCGCAGTGGTCAGCGTCGCCAGATTGTTCTGGTCCTTGCCGCTGCCGTCGCCCGTGGCGCTGGCGCCGACGAAGTAGATCCTGCCGACGCCGAAGCCGAGGCCGGGACTGGCGGCGAAGTTGACATCCTGGAAGTCGTAGGTGCCTGAAGCCGGCGCGCTGGAGGCGTCGATGCCGACATTGGCGCTGATGGTCGAGGCTTGGTCAATCGCCTGCTCGCCGTCGCCATAGATGAAGTTGAGGTTGCTCGCCGAACTGAGGAAGACGCCAGTGTTGACACCGGCGATGCTCGAACTCGCGCCGTTCGGGTCGGTGTCGCCGAGACGCACGGTCTGGCCGCCGGTGGCGCCGCGCAGATCGACGCCGATCGAGGTCCCGGCCGCGGCCGCATTGGTGACGTCGAAATCGTTGGCGGTCACAGCGGCATTGATCGTTGCGCCGTTGAGATCGAAGGCCACGGCGGCGCTGTTGTTCAAGCCGATATCGAGATCGTTGAAGGACAGCGCCGCGCCCAACGTGCCGGATACGTCGACACCACGCGACGTGATGCCCTGCAGGTTGACCGTGCCGAGCGCGATCGTGCCGCCACCGGACGAGGCTATGTTGGCAAGCGAAACGCCGGTCGCGGCGCCGTTGGCCGAGACGGTCGAGAAATTCAGCGACGTGGCGCCCACCGTCACGCCGCTGAGGTTCAGCGCGGTTCCCGAGGTCGTGGCGATGGTGTTGGCGCTACTGCCGGTGCCGACATTGACCGTCCCGCCGCCCGTGGCCGTGAAGCCGGCGCCGCTTGTGGCGGTGATCGCCAGCCCGCCATTGGTGAAGTTGACCGTGCCGTTGGTGTTGCCGGTCAGGCTGACCGCGTCGTTGGTGCCGGAGCTGATCTGCTTGCTGGCGCCGGAGAAGGTGATGGTGGCCGCCGTGCCGTTGTTGATGTTGGCAACGACGATGTGGCCGCCATTGGTGGCGGAACCGTCCGTCAGATTGCCCGACAGCGTCACCGAACCGCCGGTCAGTTCCTGGACCGAGACCGCCGCGCCGTTGCCGTTGGAGGCGATATTGCCGGCATAAGAGATCGTCGCATTCCCGCCGCTCTGGTCGGTGGCCGAGCCGACATTGAAGGCGGCGCCCGAGCCAGTGTTGGTCAGCGTGCCGTTGCCGAGATCGAGCGAGCCCGCCACCTGCTGCAGGTTGATGCCGTTGGCCGCGCCCGAGAAACTGGCGTTGACCGAGGTGAAGCCGCCGCCGAGGGTGGCCGAAGTGATGTCGACGGCGGTTCCGTTCGAGGTACTGACGCTGCGCGTGCCGGCGCCCGTCACATTGACCGTGGTGGCGGCCGGCGGGGCGCTGCTTGCGACGCGGAAGCCGCTGCCCGTGGATGTGGTGATGCCCAGCGTGCCGTCGAAGGTGATGGTGGTGGCGCTGGCGGCGTTCTCGATGTTCACGCCACGGCCGGCCGAGGCCGAATTGTCGATCGTGGTATTGCCGAAGATGTAAGTGCCGCTCGAATTGAGAACCTCGATGCCGGCGCCGCCTGAACCGGCGACGTTGACGGCGTCGAGATCGACATTGCCGCCGCTGGCGCCGCTGATCAGCACGCCCTGGGCGGCCGCATTGGTCGAGGTGACGCTGTTGAAATGGACGCCGCCAGCGCCGATCGCGCCCTGCAGCGACAGCGCCGTCTGGCCGGTCGCGTTGATCGTCGTCGAGCCCGCATTGGCGACCGTGAGCAGGTTCAGGCCCGAGAAATCGAGGCCGGTATCGGCCGAGGTGGTGATGTCGAGGCCGCCATTGAAATTGACGGCGCCGGCGGCGGTGCCGCCCGAGATCGACACGCCGTTGCCGCCGGTGATCGTCACCTGGTCGGTGAAGGTCACCGCGCCGCCGGTGCGGTTGGCGATGTTGATGCCGCCGCCGATCAGCGTGCCGGGCGTCGCGCTGTTCGTCAGGATGCCGCGCGACACCTGGATGGTGCCGGAGCCGCCGTTCACGTCGAGCAGCGTGCCTAAAACGTCGATGTCGTTGTTGATGACCGAGAGATTGCCGGTCAATCCCGCGACCTTGATGGCCGTCTGGCCCGCCGCCACATTGCTGATGGTGACGCCTTCGATGGTGATGCCGCTGGCATTGCTGAAGCCCGGCGCACTCTGGTCGATCAGCAAAGCGGAGCCGCTGGCGCCGCTGAAATCGAAGGCGGTGTGGCGGACGGCGTTGTCGCCGAGCAGATGCATGAAGTCGCCGGTGCCAGTGACCACGGCCTCGTCGCCGGTGATGTTGCCGCCGGTGGCCCCGAGGCTGCCATGGACGTTCACCGGCTGGACGGTGCCGATCGAGACGACGTTGCCATTGCCGAAGCCGGTGATCGTCTGGCCCGAATCGAGCGTAAAGGCGCTGGTGCCGACATCGATCGGACCGACGAAGGCGAAGTTCTGGGCGCCGGTCAGCGCATCGGCGGCGGCAAGCGAAATGGTGCCGACGCCCATGCTAAGGTTGCCGGTCGTGCCGGCGTTGATGAAGCCGCCCGACTGCGAAACCAGCGTGACCGCGCCAGGCGCCGAGGCCAGATTGGCGCTGCCGGTGAAGAACACGTCGTCGAAATCGTAATCGCCTAGAGTCGGATCGAGGCCGACCGCGTTGACGGTGTAGCCGTTGGTCGCCGCGGCGATCGAGGATTCCAGCCCATCGGTCGAATCGCCGTCGCCGAAGGTGAAAGTAGCGTTGGCCGAGGTGGCGGTGGTCTGACCGGACGAAAGGTCGACGCCGATGCCGACATTGGCGATCGAGGACCCTTGGGAGAAGGTGATGACCTTGTTGCCGGTCGTCGAGGACAGATCGATGCCGCGCGAGGTGAGGTCGCCGAGGCCTGTGATGGTGGCGGCGAGGCTGAAATCGGCCGCAGTGGACGAGCCGCTGAAATCGATGCCGGTCTGGTTGGCGCCGATGTTGCTGACCGTCGTGGCGCCGAAGGTGACGTTGGCATTGGTGCCGGTGAAATCGATGCCGGCCGTGTTGGCGGCCGAGCCCATCGTCACAGTGGTGCCGCCCGAGAACATCACCAGGCCGTCATTGTTGGCGATCTCGATACCGTTGCCGCCCGCGCCCGAGATTGTGACGCTGCCGAAGCCCAGGTTGGCGCCGCTTGCCACGTTCGAGACCGAAAGGCCGTTGCCGGTTGCATTGGTGATCGACAACAGCGCCATGTCGTTGAATGTGGCGTTGCCGGCAAGCCCGCCGATCACCGCGCCGCCGCCGCCGGTTGCCGTCAGCGTCTTGCCGAGGCCGAAGGCGATCGCCCCGCCCGTCGGCGCCGTCGTCGTGCCGATGGCGAAGATATTGCCGGTGCCGGTCGAGGTGACGTTACCCGTGAACGCGACAGAGCCGCCGGTGGTGCCGTCGACCTTGATCGCCGTGCCCGGCGCGCTTGCCGAGCTGGAAATGTTGGCCGAAACGGTGATCGCCGCGCTGCCGCCGGACACCACGACGCCGTTGCCGGTGCCGGAATTGGTGATGGTGCCGCCGATCGAGATGGTGCCGGTGTTGTTGGTCAGGTTGACGTCGTCGTCGGAAACGCCGGTGGTGAAGAGGTTGCCGACGTTGACGGTGGCAGCGCCGCCCTGAACGACGAAACCCGGGCCATTGCCGACGACGGTTGCGATCGTGGTCGTGCCGTTGAAGGTATAGGTGCCGCTGGCGACATTGGTGAGGCGGATGGCGTCGCCACTGACGCGACTGATGTCGACGCCGCCAAAGGTGACGTTGCCACCGTTGGTGTTCTCGATGACGATACCGGTCGGCACAGTACCGCCGGAGCCGTCGACGGTGACGCTGTCGAAGGTCACCCCGCCGGCGCCGATGGTGAGGCCGCTGGCGCCGCCGAGCTGGATACCCTTTTCGGTGACGCCGCCGCCCGTGGCGATGGTGTTGGTGCCGGTGACGTTGAGCGTGCCGCCATTGATGGCGCTGAAGGCGAAGCCGCCGTCGGTGGTGAGGTCGAGCCCGCCGTTGAAATTGATCGTGCCGCCGGCATTGCCGGTGAGATCGATGGCGTTGGCCGCGCCGGTGCTGGCTGTGATCTTGCCGCCGAAGGTGGCACCGCCGCCGGTCATGGCGTTGATCTTGACCGCGCTTGCCGCGCTCGTCTGGTTGATCGTGCCGTTGTAGGTGAGGGCGGCAGTTGCCGTGTCGATGTTGAAGGCCACGCCGGACGTGCCGGCGATCGAGCTCGCATTGTCGAAGGTGAGCGTGCCGATGGAACCGCCGGTGACGCTGACGCCGGTTCCGGCGCCGGTGATGTCAAAATTGTTGAAGGTGCCGGTGCCGCTGAAATTGCTAGCCAGGAGGCCGGTGCCGCTGACGCCGCCCATCGTGGTGTTGGTGACGTTGATAGCGCCCGATGCGCCGGTCAGATCGATGCCGGTGACGGCGCTGGTGATCGTCACGCCAGTGATGGTTGCCGCGTTTACATCCGATCCGTTGATCGCCGAGCCGGAGCCGGAGTTGCTGATGCTGAGATCGGCGACGCGGTTGCCATTGGCGAGGTCGATGGTGCCGCCGGCCGAATTGTTGAGCGTGGCGGCGCCATTGCCGAACGGATCGGCCTGTGTGCCGGAGGCAACGACATTGGTGCCGGTGACATTGGCCGGTGGCCCGCCGAGAGAGACCGTGTTGCTATTCGCGAACGAGACGAGCTGCTGACCATCGGCAAGCGTGAAGCCGTCCGCATCGGTGTTGATGTTTCCAGTGCCGTCGTTGATGAGCACGAAGACTGTGTTCGCGTCGGTGGTCAGGTCGTCGGCGGCAGCCGCGTTGATAAGATCGCTGACGTCCGCGCCGCTGCCGGTGCCGGTGTCGGCCGCGCCGACGAAGATGATGTTGGCAGCATCGAACAGTTGCGGCCCGACGAGCGCCGTGCCGTTGAAGGCATAGGTGCCGCTGCCGGCCATCAGGCCGCGCATGTCGAGCGAGGCGACCGTGCCGGTGATCGAGGCGCCACCGGCGGCACCGAAGGAGAAGGTGGTGTTGGCGGTGGTGCCGGCAGCACCATGCGTGCCCATCTGCACGCCGGTGCCGGCCGTTATGATCCCGCTGCCGATGGTGACAGAGCCGCCGGTGGTGCCGGAGAGGTCGATGCCGGTCGAGGTGCCGGCGCCCGCGATGTCGAGCGTCGTGGCGGTGAAGGTCGAGGAACTGCCGGACAGATCTAGGCCGGTCTTGCCGGTCGGGAGGTTGGTGATGTCTATGTTGCCGAAGGCGATCGTGCCGTTGGTGCCGAAAACATCGATCGCGTTCTGGCCTGGCTGGTCGATGGCGACGTCGCCGAAAGTGACGGCGCCGGAAGTGGTATCGAGAATGATGCCCGAGCCAGTGAGGGCGGTGACGGTGACCTTTCCGCCGAAGCCCACCGTTGCCGAACTGTTCTGAATGACAATCCCGTTCGGCACGCCAGAGATCGTCGTCGTGCCGGTGATATCGAAGCTGCCGGTAACGTTCGAGAGAGCTATCCCGGTGCCGCCGGCAGTATGGGTGAGGCTGGTCAGCGTGACGTCCAGCCCGATCTGCGAGGCACTGAACCCTTGGCCGGGATTGCCGGAAATCGTCCCGCCGGTCGTCGTCAGTTTGCCGGTGCCGGTGGAGCTTGCATCGACGCCGCTGCCGGCATTGTTCTGCGAATTGAGCGTCTGGAAATTATAGGTTCCATCGCCGGTGATCGACAAGCCATCGGCGCCGTTGCTGTTTAGCGTCGTGGTGCCGTTGAAATTGTAGGTGCCGGCCCCCTGCAGGGACAGGCCCGCACCAGTATTGCCGGTCGAGATCAGGTCGGTGGCAGTGGCGCTACCGGTGCCGTCGAACAGCACACCGGCAAGGCCGGCGCCGCTGACCGACATGCCGGTCAGCGTAACGCCGGTGACGCCGCTGCCATGGATGCCATTGGCGCTGCCACCCGAAATATTGAAATCGAGCAGCGAGCTGTTGTTGGCCAGCGTTACAACGTCGTCGGCGCCGGTGCTGGTAAGCGTCGCGGCGCCGTTGACATCCGAGACAACCTGGTCGTGCTGGACATTGTCGCCGGTGACGTTGATCGGGACGCCGCCGAGCGAGAAGCTGCGGCCATTGCCGAAGGAAGCGAGCGTCTGGCCGGCGCTCAGCGTGAAGCCGCCGGCGGCATCGATCGGCGTGTTGCTGGCGTCGTTGACCAGCACGAAGATGGCGGTGCCGTCGGTGTTGGCATCGGCCGTCGCGATCGAGGCCAGATCGAGAAGCGAGGAGCCGTCGCCTGTTCCTGTCGCGGCAGCGCCGACAAAGATCACATTCTGCGTGTCGAAAAGCTGCGGCCCGCTGAAGGTGGTCGAACCGAAGGCATAGGTGCCGAGCGTCTGATTGAGGCCGCGCGCGTCGAGCGAGGCGGTGATGCCGGCGATCGAACCGCCGCCGAAGGTGAAATTGGCATTAGCCGAATCGGCCGGCGTACCGGCAATGCCGAGGCGAACGCCGGTGTCGACATTGGCGATGGTACCGCCATTGGTGATGGTGATGACCGCACCGCCGGCGCTGGGCGAGGTGAGGTCGATGCCGGCGGAGCCGGCCGCGCCGGTACCGGTAAGATTGAGCGACTGCGCGGTGAAATTGGTCTGGCTTCCGGAGAAGTCCAGGCCGGTGCCGGCTCCGAGCCCGGAAATGACGATGTTGCCGGCGACCACAGCGGCGTTGACGCCGCTGAACGACATGCCGTCGGCGCCGGGATTGGTGATGGCGATGTCACCGAAGCGGATTGATGCCGGCGAGTTGGTGATCGCGACGGCCGGGCCGGTGGTGTTCGAAATATTCGTCGCGCCATTGACGGTGAAGCTGCCCGACACCTGGTCGAGGATGACGCCCGACACGCCGCCGCTCTGGGTGATGGAATCAAGCACGACATGGGCGGTGATCGGATCGATGAAGACGGCGGTGCCGCCATTGCCGGAGATCGTGCCGCCGGTGGTGGTGAAGCTGCCGCCGCTCGACGTGCCCTGCACCGTTATGCCGCGGTCGGTGTTGTTCTGGGCATTGACGGTGGCGAAGGTGTAGGTGCCCTGTCCGGTTATATCGAGGCCGTCATCGGAATTGCCGTTGAGCGTCGTCGTGCCGGTGAGGTTGTAGGTGCCGTTATCCTCGATGTGCAGGCCGTCGAGGCCGTTGCCGGTCGCGGTGAAATTGGACGCGCTGACGCTGGTGGAATTACCGGTGAAGTCGGCGCCGTTGCCGCCGGCGCCGCTGACGGTGACATCGGTCAGCTTCGTGCCTGCGGCATTGTTGCCGAAGATGCCGTCGCCGCCGCCGGTGATGGTGATGTTGCTCAGCGAGTTGTTGCTGGCCAGAGTGATCACGGGGCTGGCGGCGTTGGTGCCTTGGATGGTGCCGTTGCTGCCGCCGAAATTGTATGTGCCGACGCTGCCGTCGGCGAGCTTCGCCTGGACGCTGCCGCCGCCGCCAATGACGGTCTGGCCGGCCGTGAGATTGACACCGCCGGTGGTGATGTTGCCGCTGCCGCCGAGCGCGACGATGAAGCCGTTGCCGCCGGCCTTGGTGACGGCATCATCCAGCGTGGTCGGATCGCCGATGGTGCCGAGGCCGAGCGAATTGCCGCCGTCGGCGAAGAAGAAATTGTCGAAGGCCGCATTGGTGGCAGCGTTGATGGCCACCCGCGTCGTCGTGCCGTTGACCCTGTCCTGGTTCTCCAGCCTGACGCCGATGTCGCCGCGCACGCGCTCATTGAGACGCTTGCGCAGGCCCGGGCTGACCGTGGAGACGAGATCGGGATCGTCATCGACGGAACTGCCCTTGCCCGACACGTTGAACGGCACCGTCAGCCGGACGCTGCCGGCGAACTGGGTGTCGTCGCGGTTATCGTTGCGCACCTCGCCGGTGAAGGTCAGCGACGTGCCTTTGCCGACGACATCGCCGAAGGTGTACTCGATCCCCGCCTTGGCCCCGGTGATCGAATGGTCGTCGCCGTTGGGGTCGGCGAAATGGTAGGCGCCGACGTCGAAGCGCAGCGACTGGTTTTCCGGCAGGTCGATCGGCGCCTGGACGCCGACCTCGCCCTCGATGCCCCAGGCCGCATAGGTGCGATGGTCGATCGTCGAAATCTGTTCGAGCAGCTGGTTGCCGACGAGCGACAGCGTCGAATCGATACCGGTCGAGCCGCGGTCCTTGCTGATCGGCAGGTAGACATTGACATGCGCGTCATATTTCGAGGTGATCGCCTCGAGGCCGAGCGTGGTGGCGACGAACTGGTGGCTGTCGTCGTTCTGGATGTTGAGATAGGCGTAGCCGCCGACCATCAGATCCGGATTGACGATGCGGCGCACGCCGAGGCCGACATCCTGGCCGAAGCCGTTGTCGAAATCATATTTCGAGCGGACGTCGAGGAAGAGGACCGATTCGAGGTTCTGCTTGATCGGCAGGAAGCCTTCGAGCGCCGAATAGCCACTGTTGCTGTTGGCGCCGATGATGGCACGGACCTGCGGCTGCCATAGCCCGGCATCGTCGGCATGCGCGGCCAGGCCCGACAATGCGAGAGCGACAGTGGTCAGCGCGGAGGTGCGCAGCAAAATGCCTGAGCGGCGGGATGCAGCCAATGCTCCGCCGCGTCGCCGCATTTGGCGCTCAGCGGTCTTCCCCCGACGTTCAATCAGCCCTGTGCGCGAGCGCATCTACCCGTCCCGGCTGCCGCCATGCTCTTCCACTGGGATAGCGGATAGCTAATGTATTGCATAGTATTGCACGGCAATTCACGGTTGCGATACGGTATTAACACAGAAATTAGAGTCCTGTTGCAGTAGGGCAACATTGACTTTGCGTCCAACGACTCGAACTCGATTAAGCCGGCTATAAACCGAGAGATGTGACAATTGGAGTATATTAGTGAGATTTAATGTACTTGGAAGGCAAAGATACCTGCCCGTCGGCCTCGGCGCGCTTTTGCTGGCGACCGGCCTTGCCATGGCCGAAGATACCAAGCCGGCAGAGACGAAACCCGCGGACGCCAATCCCTGGGTGGTCAATTGCTCGTCGGGATCAACGGGCACCGAACTGCAATGCCAAGTTTCGCAGAATCTCACCGAAGCGAAGACCGGCCAGCGGGTTCTGACTGTGACGGTGCGCCGCCAGCAGGGTACCCCAGGCTTTGCCATGCTTTTGGCCCTGCCGCATGGCCTGTTCCTGCCATCGGGAACTTCCTACCAGATCGACAGCGGCAAGAAGGTCACGATCGCTATCCAGACCAGTGACCAGAACGGCGCCTATGCCGCGACGCCGCTGGCGCCGGATCTGCTCAAGGCGATGCGATCCGGAGCGACGTTGAACGTCGGCATGGAATCGGTAACGCGCAAACCGGTGATCATTCCGGTTTCGCTCAAGGGGTTCGGCGCGGCGGTCGACAAGCTCGAAGCGACCAAGTAAGGCGGCGCAAAATTGCCCGGTTGCGAGCTCGAAGCCGGCCGGGGGGCGGCTGCTGGTTCGAGGCTGGCCGCGCCCGTGTGCATCTGGTGTGGAGGCCGCCTTTTGCCCTGCCAAGAAGGTGCACCCGGCGTTTGTGGTTGACGAGCTCCAAAGCTTCGCGCGCGTCTCAACACGGCGGGGTTTGCGTGCAAAGACGACGAGCCGATTGATGGTTTTTACCGGACGTACGTGTCCGATCCGTTTGGCAATCGGATTGAGTTAATGGGAGTCGCGGGACAACGGTGCGGAGCCAGGCGCGGATACTTATGATAGCAGAGGACCGCTACCTCGTGAACTCACTATGGGGGGCGCGCTCTGGGCAGGTTGCCATACAGCGCTGTCACGGAATTCGTTTGCTGAAAGGATCTTCCTTAAGGATCGCCGGCGCGCTTGAATCCAGTCCCCGCAACCAAACTCAAAACGGCCCGCTCAACGCGGGCCGTTTTGTTATTCGGCTGTGAGGGCCGGTCGATTTGAACTCTCAGGGGCCTGCAATAAGGGCAAAGCCGACCCCCCCCGGGACAGAGAAGCCAAATCCTGGCCTCGCTACCAGCTTCGATTGCAAAACGCCGGCAACTCAACGAGTTGCCGGCGTTTTGCTTTCGTGGCGCAGTTCCGCTCAGACGGGATCGTCAGGCGTGCTTGTCGTCGGGATGGCCAAGCTCGCAGAACCAGCCGCCGAGATATTTCACCGACGGCTTGTTCGGATCGGGAACAGGGGCTTTGGCCTCGACCGCGGCGCGAAATGGCTCGGCACTGTCCTGCGGGATGAACCCAAGGTGGTCCGCGCCGCTGTTGTCGACCATCTTCAGCTTGTTGTTGGAAATTCCGAAGGAGATCGTGTGGCCGACGCGTGGCGCGGTCAGCGACGCTTCGACCAGGCGCACGCAGTCGGCGAAGGAAAGATATGACCACAGCATGCGGCGGTCGACGGGCTCGGGGAAGGACGAGAAGATGCGCAGGCACACCGTCTCGATGCCGAACTTGTCCCAATAGAGCCGGCTGAGGCTCTCGACGAAATTCTTCGACACCCCATAGAGGCTGTCGGGGCGCACCGGCGCGTCGACGCCGATATGCGCCTCGATCTCGTGATAGCCGATGGCATGCACCGACGAAGCGTAGATGACGCGCTTCACCCCGTGTTTCCGGGCGCCTTCATAGATGTGGTAGGAGCCGCGGATGCTGGAATCGAGGATGGTCTGCCATTCGCATTCGAGCGGCGCGCCGCCGAAATGCACGATCGCGTCGCAATCCTTGGTCGCCGCGATCGTCGCTTCCATGTCGGCGAGGTCGAAGACCGCTTCCTCCTCGTGCGGCGCAAGGTCGCCGAAGGGTTCGCGCCCCGCCAGGCGGATCGTCTTGGCCAACGGCACCAGCCCCTTGCGCAGCTGCGCGCCGAGCCGGCCGGCGGCGCCGGTGATCAGGATACGTTCGTAATGCGGCATCACTTACTCCACTTGCGCGACGGCGGCGTTGATCCGCGCGATCGCCTCGGTCAGCACCTCTTGGCTGGTCGCGGTCGAGATGCGGAAGTAGGGGGACAGTCCATAGGCGACACCAGGCACCGACGCCACCCGGCCTTCGTTGAGAAGATAATTCGAGACGGCCGCGTCGTCCTCCAGCACGACCCCCTTGGGCGTCTTGCGGCCGATCAGGCTGGCGCAGCCGATATAGGCGTAGAAAGCGCCTTCCGGCGGCGACAACGTCAGGCCGTTGATCTTGCGGATGCCGTCGACGACCAGGTCGCGGCGCGCCTCGAACGCCTGGCGGAAGCGGGCGACCTCGTCCTGCGGGCCGTTGAGCGCGGCGACCGTCGCTGCCTGCGCGATCGAGCAAACCGAGGTGCAGGACTGGCTCTGGATGGTCAACATCGCCTTGAGAAGCGGCGTCGGCCCGGCCGCGTAGCCGACGCGCCAGCCGGTCATCGCGTAGGATTTCGAAACGCCGTTGACGATCAGCATGCGCTCCTTGAGCTCGGGGCAGGCCTTGCCGAAGGAAACGAACTCGCGTCCGTCGAACAGGATGTGCTCGTAGATCTCGTCGGAAAGGATGAGCACCTGCGGATGCTTCGCCAGCACCGCGCCCAGCGCCTTCAGATCGGATTGCGAATAAACCGCGCCGGACGGGTTGCCCGGCATGTTGAGGAAGAGCCACTTCGTTCTCGGCGTGATCGCCTTTTCCAAGAGCGCCGGCGTCAGCCGGAAGCCGCTGATCTCCGGGCATTCGACGACGACTGGCGCACCGCCGAGCAGCTTCACCATCTCGGGGTAGGAAACGAAGTAGGGCGCCGGCAGAATCGCCTCGTCGCCGGTTTCCAGTGTCGCCATCAGCGCGTTGAAGATGATCTGCTTGGCGCCGTTGGCGACGACGATATCATCGGCGGTGTAATCCAGCCCGTTCTCGCGGCGGAATTTGCCGGCTATGGCTTCGCGCACTTCGACCGTGCCGGCAGCGGCCGTATAGAGCGTCTGGCCGGCCTTGGCGGCGAAATGAGCGGCATCGATGATATGATGCGGTGTCGGAAAATCGGGCTCGCCCAGGCCGAGATCGATCACGTCGACGCCCTTGGCGCGCAGCGCCTTGGCGGCCTGCGAGGCCGCCATCGAAGCCGAAGGCTTCACCGCCGACAGGCGCGAGGCAACATAGCTCATCGGTCGTTCTCCGTGATGTAGCCCTTGGATCGGTCATTGGCCCGCGCGGCCGCGTCGCGCCTGGCCGGATCGCCATAGCCGCCGCCGCCCGGCAGTTCGAGGATCAGCCGGCGCCCTGCCGGCACATGCTGCCAGCCCTTGGGACGCATCCTGGTGCCATCGTCCAGCTTGACCACGCCAGCGACGCCCGGCTTGCCGCCGTTGCGGCCGTGGGCCGGATGATTGACGCGGTCGAACATGGCCGAAAAGTCGAACTCGTGGCCGTCGGTCGCTGCGATCTCGATGACCTGTCCAAGGCCGCCGCGGAATTCGCCGTCGCCGCCGGAGTTGGGCCGCAGCTCCTTGCGCCAGATGACGATCGGCCCGGTATGTTCGGTCGCCTCGATCGGCATGGTGTGCACGCCGGACGGGAAGGCCGTGGCCGACAAGCCGTCAAGCTCGGGGCGGGCGCCCATACCGCCGGAGTTGAACATCAGCACCTCGGCGCGTCGGCCGGACGCGCCTGAAACTGGGCGCGCCGAAATATGGATGTTCCAGAGCGCGCCGGCGCCTTCGGCGAGGATTTTTCCGGGCAATGCCTTGGAAAAGGCGCCGAGCACCAGATCGGGAACCATGTGGCCGAAAATATGCCTGAGCGCCACCGGCGCCGGCCGCACCGCGTTGAGGATGTTGACAGGCGAGGATACGGTGAAGAAGGCCAGCGAGGCGGCATTGTTGGGAATGTCGGGCGCCACCATGCATTTCAGCGCATAGCAGGCATAGGCCTTGCTGTAGATGATCGGGCAGTTGATGCCCCAGCGGCTCATCGGATCGGTGCCGGTGAAATCGACCTCGACATGGTCGTCGCGGACCGAGACCGTGGCTGCAAGCTTGACCGGCTCGTCGTAGCCGTCGGTCACCAGCTCGTTCGACCAGCTTCCCTTCGGCAGCGCCTCGATGCGTTCGAGCATCGCGTCGCGGGTGCGCGAGAAGATGAAGTCGCCGAGCCCGTCGAGCGACGCCAGGCCGATCTCCTTCATCATGTCGACCAGGCGCCGGTGGCCGACCTCGTTGCAGGCGGCCAAGGAATAGAAATCGCCGACGACCTGATTGGGCTCGCGGACATTGGCGCGCAGGATGCGGACGAGATCGAGATTGACTTTGCCCTTTTCCGCGAACTTCATGATCGGGATTTGGATGCCTTCCTCATAGACCGACTTGCCGTCGGCGCCGAAGCCGCGGCCGCCGACATCGACGACATGCGCGGTGCAGGCGAAGAAGGCCACGAGCTCGCCGTTGAGGAAGGACGGCGACACCATGGTGATGTCGTGCAGGTGGCCGGTGCCGAGCCAAGGGTCGTTGGTGACATAGGTGTCGCCTTCGAACATCTCCTCGCGCGGGATTGCGTGCATGAAATGCAGCACCGCCTCGGCCATGGTGTTGACGTGGCCGGGCGTGCCGGTCACCGCCTGCGCCAGCATCTGGCCGCGCGGATCGAACACGCCGGCCGACAGGTCGCCGGATTCGCGCACGGAGGTCGAGAAGGCAGTGCGCAGCAAAGTGAGCGCCTGCTCCTCGACCACCGAGATCAACCGGTTCCACATGACCTGCATGCGGATTTCGCCAATATCGCTCATGCCTGGCTGCCTTTGCGGATCAGGAGTATCGCGCCTTCGCTCTGGATGACGGCGTCGAAGCTGGTGGTGACGACGGTGGACGTCTCGCGCTCCACGATGACTGCCGGACCGGCGACGCGATCGCCGGCGCAGAGCGTGTCACGCTCGACAATGCCATAGCTGCGCGGCGCGCCGCTGACCGGATCGAACACCGCGCGCGCCGTTGTCGGCTCGCTGGTCTTCTTGCCGATGATGAGCTCATGTCTTGCGCCTGGGGGCCGAACGTCCGTCGCCTTGACCGACCAGGTGACGATCTCGATCTCCAAACCGTCGAGGCCTTCGATGGCGCGGCCGAAGAAGCGCTGGTAATTCGCCTCGAACAGTTGCTTGAGTCTGGCCACGGCATCGTCGCCGAACGGTTCGTCCGCCAGCGGCACGGGGATTTCCCAGCCCTGGCCGGCATAGCGCATGAAGGCGGTGATCTCGCAGACGATTTTTCCGCTGGCGCCGGTGCGCACGAAACCCTCGGCGGAGGCTTTGAGGTCGGCGAGGAGTGCGTTGACTTCGGCCGGCTTGAAGCGCGACAGGCGCGTCAGCTTCGACGCCAAGGCTTCGTAGCCGAACGGCGCCTTGAGGAAGCCGATCGCCGACCCGACGCCGGCGCCGCGCGGCACGATGCATTGGTCGATGCCGAGCTTTTCGCAAAGCCTTGCGGCGTGAAGCGGGGCGGCACCGCCGAACGCGATCATCAGATTGTCGGAGATGTTCTTGCCGTTTTCGACCGCGTGGACGCGGGCGGCATTCGCCATGTTCTCGTCCACCACCTCGCAGATGCCGAAGGCGGTCGCGATGGCATTCAGCGACAGGCGCTCGCCGACATCGCGCAGGATCGCCTGCTCGGACGCGGCAGTGTCGAGCTTGATCGCGCCGCCGGCAAAATTGTCGGGGTCCAGCTTGCCGAGCACGAGGTCGGCGTCGGTGATCGCCGGACGCTTGCCGCCGCGGCCGTAGCAGGCGGGGCCGGGTTCAGAGCCGGCGCTTTCCGGTCCGGTCTGGATGCGGCCCATGGCGTCGACCCACGCGATCGAGCCGCCGCCGGCGCCGATCTCGATCATCTCGATCACCGGGATGGAGATCGGCATGCCCGAGCCCTTCGAAAAGCGGTAGGTGCGGGCTACTTCGAAGGTCCGCGCCGTGCGCGGCGCAAAATCCTCGATCAGGCAGATCTTGGCGGTGGTGCCGCCCATGTCATAGGAGACGACCTTTTCGAGCCCGAAGCGTCGGGCGATGTCGGCAGCGAAAATGGCGCCTCCCGCAGGGCCGGATTCGACCAGGCGAACCGGGAATTCCGAAGCAGTCTCGACCGAGATCAGGCCGCCGCCCGAATGGATCATGAAGACCGGGCAGTCGGCGCCCATGTCCTTCAGCCGCGTCTGCAGGCGGGCGAGGTAGTCAGCCATCTGCGGCCGCACATAGGCGTTGGCGCAGACCGTGTTGAAGCGCTCGAACTCGCGCATCTGGGGCGAGACCTCGGCGCTGATCGAAATCGGAATGGTGAGTTTCCTGGAGAGGATCTCGCGGGCGCGACGCTCGTGGTCGGGGTTGGCGTAGGCGTGGATGAAGCCGATCGCCACCGAGCCGAAATTGCCGGCAGCGATCCGGTCGGCGATCTCCTCGAGCGCGGCTTCGTCGAGCGGCTGCAGCTCCTGTCCCTCGGCGCCGATGCGGCCCCTGACCGTGAAGCGGTCCTCGCGCGAGATCAGCGGCGTCGGCAGTTGCAGGTTCAGATCATACTGCTCGAAGCGGTTCTCCGTCCGCATCTCGATCACATCGCGAAAACCTTCGGTCGTGATCAGCGCTGTCCTGGCGCCGCGCCGCTCGATCAGCGCATTGGTGGCGAGCGTCGTGCCGTGGATGATGATGCCGATCTCGGCTGCAGAAATTCCGGCATCGCGGATCACCACGTCGATACCGTCGAGGATCGCCTGCTCGGGCGCCGCATAATTGGTCAGCACCTTGGTCGAAAACATCGTTCCCCTGACATCGAGCGCGATGTCGGTGAAGGTGCCGCCAATGTCGGCGCCGAGACGGATGTCGTCTGATCTGGAGGTCATGCCTTGGCCTTCTGCGAAGCGAGCGCGGCGTCGCGCATCTGGGAAAGGGTTTGCCGGGGCGTGAGCGCTTCGGGCGAGATGGCGATGTCGAGGACGGCGCCCGTTGTCGAGGCGAGCGCCCGGTCGAAGGCGGCGGCGAAATCCCCGGTCGATTCGACGCGCTCGGCGTGAAAACCATAGGCCTTTGCCAGTGCCACGAAGTCCGGGTTTTCCAGCGAGGTGCCGGAGACGCGGGCCGGATAGTTGCGTTCCTGATGCGCGCGGATCGTACCGTAAATGCCGTTGTTGATGATGAGCACGATCGGCTGCGCGCCGGCCTGCATGGCGGTGCCGAGCTCCTGGCAATTCATCTGAAAGTCGCCGTCGCCGGCAAAGCAGACGACAGTGCGGTCCGGATAGGCGACCTTCGCGGCGACTGCCGCCGGCAGGCCGTAGCCCATGGCGCCGGATTGCGGCGCGAGCAGCCGCGCCTGCGGTCCGAACTTGAAGAACTTGTTCGGCCATACGGTGAAATTGCCGGCGCCGTTGGTGAGGATGACGTCGGCCGGCAAGGTCTCGCGCAGCCAGGCGCTGACCGCGACCATGTCGACCGGGCCGGGCTGTACGGGTGCCGCGAAGGCGCCTTCATAGGCCTTGCGCGCCGCCGCCCGCCAGTCGGCCCAGCCACCCTTCACCGGGGACAGGGCCCTGGCGAAAGCATTCGGGCCGGCGTGGATACCGATCGCGGGCACATAGATCTTGCCGATCTCGCGGTCGGAGCCGTGCGCATGGATCAGCTTCTGGCGCGGCACCGGAACGTCGAGCAGCGTGTAGCCGTCCGTCGTCATCTCGCCGAAGCGGACATTGACGGCCAGAATCACGTCCGCATCGCGGATCAGCGTCTTGACATGCGCCACCATGCCGACGCCGGCTTCGCCGACGAATACCGGCGAATGGTTGTCGAACTGGTCCTGGTAGCGGAAGGCGGCAACCACAGGGATGTCTGAAGCCTCGGCGAAGGCCTGGAGCGCGGCGCGTCCATCGGTCGTCCAGTTGGCGCCACCCATGAGCAGCACCGGCTTCTCTGCCGCAGCCAGCATCTCAAGCGCCGCCGCGACGGCATCCCGCGACGGAGCGGCTTCGAAAATCGAAGCAGGGCCGCTGAGCGGCGCGGCCTCGGTCATGGTCGCCAGCATGTCTTCGGGCAGCGCGACGACGACGGGGCCGGGCCGGCCGGTCAAGGCGGTGGTCCAGGCGCGCGCTACGATCTCGGGAAGTCGCGCAACGTCGTCGATCTCGACCGCCCATTTTGCGACGGTCCCGTAGACCGCCCGGTAATCGATCTCCTGGAAGGCTTCGCGGCCTTTCATGTCGGTGCCGACCTGGCCGACGAAGAGGATCATGGGCGAGGAGTCCTGCATGGCGGTGTGGACGCCGATGCTGGCATTGGTCACGCCCGGGCCACGCGTCACGAAGCAGATGCCCGGTGTGCCCGTCAGCTTGCCATAGGCGGAAGCCATGAAGGCCGCGCCGCCTTCGTTGCGGCAAAGCACGTAGTCGAGCTTGCCATGGGTATCGTGCAGCGCGTCGAGGACGGCCAGATAGCTCTCGCCGGGAACGCCAAAGCTCTTGATGGCACCCAAGGCAATGAGGCACTCGACAAGAAGGCGACCGCCATTGCGGACCATGCTTCGACATCCTCTTAAAGCTGGCGGCAAGCGGACCGGGCCTGCCCTTGCAACTATACCTGCACTGCGGCGGGCCGGCGCGAAATCAAGAAATGCGATCCATACGAAAGTTTTTCTTTGCTATGGAATCCGAACCAGAACACCGGGGTTCATCGTAGCCTGCGGATCGAATGCGCGCTTGAGCCGCGCCATGAGGCTACGCTCGGTGGAGCCGCGGTTACGGTCGGCCATGGCGATCTTGGCGCGGCCGAGCCCATGCTCGGCGGCAAAGCTGCCGCCCATGTCGGTGGCTAAGGCAGCCAGCGCCTCGGCGAATGCCCCAGCCTTGCCGTCGAAATCGGCGCGGCCTTCCGGCGGCGACAGATTGTAGTGGATGTTGCCGTCGCCGAGATGGCCGAACGGGTTGATCCGCACGCCGGGAAGAATGTCGTGGCATAGTTTCGCGCCGGCCTCGATGAAGCGCGCGATCGCGCGCGGCGGCACGGAGATGTCGTGCTTGAGCTGCTCGCCCTCCAGCCGCTGGCCCTCCGGCTGCTCCTCGCGCAAGCGCCAGAACTGCGCCCGTTGCGCGCCCGAATTGGCCAGCGCGCCATCCACGACCAGGCCTTGCTCCATGCCCCATTCCAGCGCCGAAGCCAGGATCTCGTCGAGGGGGACGCGCGTCGAGCCCGACGCCACTTCGACGAGCAGATAGACGTCGCCCCTCGTCTCCAGCTGATAGGCAAGATCCGGCAGATGCTTGAGCGCGAGCGTCAGGCCGACGTCCGAGAAGAACTCGAGGCCGGCCAGGAATTCTCCGGCCTCGCCGCGCAGGAAGGCGCCGAAGGACACGGCGGCGGCGAAATCGGACATCACCAAGAGCGCGCTCGCCTGCTGCTTTGGCGTGGGATAGAGCCGAAGCACGGCGCGCGTCACGATGCCGAGCGTGCCTTCCGAACCGCAGAACAGCTTGCGCAGCTGATAGCCGGCATTGTCCTTCTGCACGGCGCGAAGACCGTCCCACACCGTGCCGTCCGGCATCACGACCTCGAGGCCGAGCACCAGATCCTGCATCATGCCGAAGCGAAACGCCTGGCTGCCGCCGGCATTGGTGCCGATCAGGCCGCCGATCCTGGCGCTGCCTTCGGCCCCGAGATGCATCGGAAACATCAGGCCATGCGGTTCCAGCGCCTCATGCAGCGCGGCAAGCACGACGCCCGCGTCGACGATGATCGATCCGCTCTCCGGGTCCGGTTCGCCGATCGCCGTCATGCGTGAAAGCGAGACGATCGCCGCGTTCGCCCGATCGGCGACGGCGCCGCCGCACAGGCCGGTGTTCCCGCCTTGCGGGATCACCGCCACGCCTGCCTCCCTGCATATGTTTACGACTGCCGCCACCTCCGCGGTGCTGGCAGGCCTGGCAATCCCAAGAGGCGCTACGCCATAGCGGTTGAGCCAATCGCGGTGGTAGGGTTCGGCATCACCACCGGAAAGCCAGCCTTTCGGCCCGAGGATTGCCTGCAATGCGATAACGAGATCAGCCATCTGGGTACCTGAGATGTGGATGAGCCGCGTATAGACAGTAAGGCCGTACGGCTCAATGACCCAGGACCTGCGACAGGAATTGTCGCGTGCGCTCGTTCCGGCAAGAGGTGAAGAACTCCTCCGGCGGCGCCTCCTCGACGATCTCTCCGCCGTCCATGAAGACCACCCGGTCGGCGACACGCCGCGCAAAGCCCATCTCATGCGTGACGCAGATCATCGTCATGCCGTCGGAGGCGAGCGTCACCATCACGTCCAGCACCTCCGATATCATTTCCGGATCGAGCGCCGAGGTCGGCTCGTCGAAAAGCATGATCTGCGGCTGCATGCAAAGCGCCCGCGCAATCGCCACACGCTGCTGCTGGCCGCCGGAGAGCTGGCCGGGAAACTTCATCGCCTGCTCGGGGATGCGGACCTTCTCAAGATAGCGCCGGGCAGTCGCCTCCGCTTCCGTGCGCGGCAGCTTGCGCACGATCATCGGCGCGATCATGCAGTTCTCCAGCACCGTCATATGCGGGAACAGGTTGAAGTGCTGGAACACCATGCCGACTTCGCGCCTGATCCCGTCGATGTTGGCGACATCGTCGTTGATCTCGGTGCCGAGCACGGTGATGCGGCCGCCATCGTGCTGCTCGAGCCGGTTGATGCAGCGAATCATGGTGGACTTGCCGGAGCCGGAAGGACCGCAGACGACGATCCTTTCGCCCCGCCCGACGGACAGGTTCACCTTCCGCAGCGCATCGAATGTCCCATAGTGTTTGTCGAGGTTTTCGATGCGGACCGCCGGTCCGGAAGCTTTGCCCGGATTCATGTCTACCACCTCCTCACCGTTCACCGACCGACATGCGGCGCTCGAGGAAGGCGCCGTAGCGGGACAGGCTGAAGACGAAGACGAAGTAGATGAAGGCGATGAAGGCGTAAACCTCGACATAGGCGAAGCGCCATTCGCCGGTGCCGTAGGCGGCGTTGCCGGAGGCCAGGATCTCGAAGAAGCCGACGATGACCACCAGCGAGGTTTCCTTGAACGAGATCACGAACTGGTTGATCGTCGCCGGCAGCGCGTTGCGCATAGCCTGCGGCAGAAGGATGCGGCCGATACGCTGCCAGTAGCTCATGCCGAGAGCCATGGCGGCTTCTTCCTGTCCCGCCGGCACGCCTTGCATGCCGCCCCGCACGATCTCGGCCTGGTAGGCCGAGAAGAACAGGGCGGAGCCGAGGATGACCCGATAGAGCTTGTCGCCCACCAGCCATTGCGGCAGCGCGAAGGGCAGGACGATGGCGAAGGTGAACAGGATCGAGATCAGCGGCAGCGATCGGACCCCGTCGATGATGAGGGCGGTGGTCCGCGATATCCAGGGAAGTTCCGAGCGCCGCAGCAGAGCCAGGCAGATCGCCAGCGGGAAGCCGATCAGACAGGTGGTGACGAAGATGAAGAGGGTCAGCGCCAGGCCGCCCCAGGCTTCCTCGCCGACATAGGGCAGTCCAAGCACGCCGCCCTTCATCAGCACATAATAGAGGGCCGTGCCTGCTCCCCAGACGAGCGCGATGCGGCGGCCCATCCAGAAGGCCGGGATGCAGCTCAGCACCGTCATCACCACGACGGCCACACAGGCCAGCGCCGAGCGCCACTGCTCCTCGAAGGGATAGAGGCCGAAGAAGATAATGCGCCACCTTGCCGCGATGACAGACCAGCAGGCGCCGGCCGCCGCCTGGCAGGCCTCGGGTCCGCCGCTGGTCGTGAATACGGCCGAGAAGACTGCCCAGCTGAGCAGCTTCCAGACGACGAACGCCATGATCGCCAGCGACATCAGCGATAGCAGCGCCTGGAGCGGCGTCGCGAAGAAGCGGCGCTTCAGGTCTTCGACCTTCCCCGGGGCAGGGGGAGCGACAACGACCATCTCCATCTCTCACGCCCTCAGTTGATTGCCCTTCAGGGCAATGGCTTTGTTGATGCGGTTGAAGATGGCGGCAAGGGTGAGGTTGATGGCGAGGAAACCTGCCATCAGGATGCCGATGGTTTCCAGCGTCTGGCCGGAATGGTTGATGGTCAGTGCCACGATCATGAAGAAATCGGTGAAGCCGACGGCGATGCCCATGGTCGTCGCCTTCATCAGCCAGACATACTGGTTGGCGAGGATCGGCAGCATGGCGCGCAGCGCCAGCGGCAACCGCACAAGCGTGAACACGCGCCACGGGCTCAAGCCCAGCGAAAGCGCCGCTTCCATCTGGCCTTTGCCTACCGCCTTGAAGCCGCCGCGCACGATCTCGGCGATGTAGGAACCGCCATAGATGGCGATGGCGATCGCCAGCGCGGAAAACTCCGGCGGAATACGCAGGCCTCCCTTGAGATTCAGGCCTTGCAAGGCGGGGAAGTCGAGAAGTGGCAGGTCCGGCAAGCGACCGAGCGCCAGGATGACGGCGGCGGTGGCCAGCGCCGCCGCCGCCGCAGCCAGTTGAATGCCGAGCCGCTCGCCGAATGGTTGGCCAAGGCGCGACGTCCTGCCCAGCCAGACGGGAAGCGCGATTGCCGCGATAACGGCAAGTATCGCCGCCGCAAACGCGATGGCCCCGACATTGGGGATCGGCAAGTAGAGGCCGCGGCTGGTCAGCAGCATGCCGAATGCCTCATGCGCAGCGCGCGGCGTCGGCAGGTGCGTGATGACGGCGTACCAGAAGAAGACCTGGAGGATCAGCGGGATGTTGCGGAAAATATCGACATAGGTGCGGCCAAGCAGCCGCGCCAATTCGTTCGAGGACGTTCGTGCCAGGCCGACGATCGTTCCGACCAGCGTCGCCAGCATCAGCCCGACGGTGCCGAGGAACAGCGTGTTGATGATGCCGATGAGGAAGAACCACCAATAGGGATCGTTGGCCGTGGCGGGCAGCAGCGAGAAGTTCACGTCCCAGCCCGTTGACTTGTAGAGGAAGTCGAAGCCGGAGGTGATCCCTTGCTCGGCAAGGTTGCGCCGGGCGATGACCACGCCGGCGAGCACAAGCGCCGTAAGCGCGCCGACATAGAGAACCTGCAACAGCGCGTTGCGGACCTTCTGATTTCTCAGCAGGCTGACCATCGACCTATCTTTCTCGAATTGCTGCCGGCTCCGCCCGGCGCAAGCCAAGCGGAGCCCAGAGCAGGATAACTTCAGACGCGGATCAGTCGATCACCAAGGGGATCAATCGATCACCAGCGGGAACAGGACGCCGCCATTGTTCCACAGGTTGGTCAGCTCGCGATCCATCTTGTAGGGCGAATCCTTGCCGAGATCGCGATCGAAGATCTCGCCGTAATTGCCGACCTTCTTGATGACGTTGTAGGCCCAGTCGTCGGAAAGCCCGAGACCCTTGCCCATGCCCGGCGTGACGCCGAGGAATTTCGCCACCTGCGGCGAGGTCGGCTTGGCCTTGATCTCGTCGACATTCTTGGAGGTGATGCCTTCCTGCTCGGCGAAGATCAGGGTGCTCAGCGTCCAGTTGGCGATGTCCACCCAGTTGTCGTCGCCTTGGCGCATGATCATCACCTCGGGCTCGACCGCGAGCACGTCGGGCAGGATCACATGATCTTCGACCTTGCTCTTGGCGATGCGGGCGATGGCCAGCGTCGGACCCCACTGCGCATAGAGATCGCAGCGGCCGGAGAAATAGGCTTGTTCCAGCTCTTCGGTCTTTTCGATCAGCACCGGCTCGAGCTTGATGCCGAGCTTCTGGGCGTAGGCGGCGACCTGCTGCTCCTGCGAGGTGCCGGCGGGGATGCAGATCGTGCCACCATTGGCGTCCTTGAGCGACTTCAGGTTCAGCTCCTTATGCGCCATCACCTTGGTGGTTCCGAGGTAATAGGACATGGAGAATTGCAGGCCGAGCTCGGTGTCGCGGCTGAGCGTGCCGCCCGAGGCCTTGATGATGATGTCGACGTCGCCCGACTGGAGCGACGGCCAGCGCTGCGCCCAGCTGATCGGAACGATCTTCAGCTTCGCCGGATCGCCGAACACGGCCGTGGCCACCGCCTTGCAGAGGTCGATGTCCATGCCCTTCCAGTTGCCCTTATCGTCCACCTCGGCAAAGCCGAGATAGGAGCCGTCATGGCCGGTGCAGTTGAGCACGCCGCGCGCCTTGACGGTTTCGAGCGTCTTGCCGCCGGCGGCTTCAGCGGGTGCGGCCAGATGAACGAGGCCCAGGGCCATAGCGGCGGCCCCCCATTTGATCATTTTCATTTTGATTGTCTCCACTGTTGAGGTTGTTCCGTTTCTTGTTGTTGGAGCCCGTAGGATGCCTTTCGGAGCTCGGTCTCTAAGCCGCTTGTCAGTCGGAAAGCGGGGTCGGTTTCGGCAAGGAGATCTTGAGGTCGCTGCGCCAATCCTCCTGGGCTAGCCATCGATGGAGCGCGGCCACAGCCTTCACACGCAGATGCCCACGCGGGACGACGAGGTAGAAGCCCGGGACTTCTTCCGGCTTCATATCGGCGATGGCGTCGCGGCCGATCGGCGCGACCAGCGCGCCAGAGCGAAAATCCTCCTCGGCGTCGATGACGGAGACGAGGCCGACGCCGATGCCCTGCAAGGTCGCACGGCGCATCGTCGCCGCGTCGTCGAAGCTGATGCTGCGGTCGCCGTCGGTCAGCTCCACGCCGAGGTGCCGCAATATGTCCGGCCACAGGCGCTTCGACTTGACCGTGTCGAGCAGCGTGAAACGCGTCAGGTCGTGCGCCGACTTGATCTTCTCGCCGATCGCCGGCGTGCAGCAGATAATCTTCGGGTCAGGCACCAGCAGCGTGACCTCGTAGTCGGGCCAGTTGCCGTAGCCCCACTGTACCGTCATATCGATATCGTCGCGGCCGAAGTCGGGCAGGTCGACCATCGTGGTCAGGCGCAGGTCCGCTCCCGGCAGCATCTCGCGGAACAGCGAAAGCCTTGGCAGCAGGTAATGCGTCGCGAAATACGGGCTCGCATTGAGGTTGATGCGGTCGCGGTAGTTCGACTTGGTGACGCGGCGCACGCCTTCGGAGAACTCGTCGAAGCCCGCCTTGACGTAGTGCGAGAGCAGGATCGCCGACTCGGTCAATTCGATGGACCGGCCCCTGCGCTCGAACAGCGTCACCTGAAGCGTGTCTTCCAGCAGCTTGATCTGCTGCCCGACCGCCTGCGGCGTGACCAGGAGCTCGTCGGCCGCCTGCCGGAAGCTCTTGTGCTGCGCGACGGCGTGGAAGACGCGAAGCGCATTCAGCGAAGGAAGGCGAAGCTTGCCGGTCATGGTAATTCCGCCTCCTTCGTTCGAGCTCCGTCGATCATGCACTGCCATATGTCCAGCGGCGCCAGGCCGCCGGGACGCTATGCGTAGATGTAACCGCCTGAAACGATTACGTTTTCTCCGGTCATGTAGGTGTTCTTCGGGCCGCCGGTCATCAGTACCCATTCGGCGATCTCGGTGGGCTCGGCGCCACGGCCGAGCGGACTTGCCTTGGCCAGTTCCTCGAGGAAGCCGAGTGCCTTGGCCTTCTCGGTGGCCATGCCGGCCGGCGCCACGGAGTTCACCAGGATGCCGTCCTTGGCGGCATAGTGCGCGAAGGACCGCGTCAGGCTGACGACGGCTGCCTTCGTTGCAGCATAGTGGGCGTTCTGCGGATGCGCCTTGAAGGCGTCGACCGAGGTCAGGTTCACGATCCGCCCGCGCACATGATCCTTCGGCTCTTGCGCCTGCATATGGCGGACTGCCGCCACCATCATATGGTAGGTGCCCTTGATGTTGATGCCGTTTGAGGCGTCCCACTCGGCGTCGGTGATCTCGAGCAGCGGCCGACGCGGATAGATGGCGGCGCAGTTGATCAGCGTGTCGACGCGCCCGAGCTTGGCCACGATGGCGTCGAAGGCGGCGTGGCATTGCGGACCGACCTGGATGTCGCCAGTCGCCGCCGCGGTCGGCAGGCCCTTAGCCTTCGCCGGTTCGAGCGCGCCCTCCGCGGCCTGCTGGTTGATGTCGATGATGCCGATCTTTGCCGCCCCGGCCTCGACAGCCATCTTGGCCAGGAGCGCGCCGAGGCCGGCGCCGCCACCAACGATCAGAACGGAAAGATCCTTCATTGCAGTTTTCCCTACTTGGTGCCGCTGGGCGAGGTCGGCCAGGTCGGCATGATGTCGAAACGGGTGACGTCGGCCCATGCCGGCAGCGCGAGCACCGCGACGACCATCCGGGCCACGTCGTCGGGCTGCACCACCTTGCTGGCGTACATGGCGGCGCGCGCCTTGGCGTCGAGGATGTCCTGGTAGAGCTGCGTCTCGACACGGCCGGCGACGATCTCGGTGACGCGCACGCCGGACGGGGAGAGGTCGGCGCGCAGCGCGGCGGCAAAGCCGGAGATCGCAGCCTTGGTGGCCGCATAGACGGCAATGTTGGAGAATGCGGCGTGGCCCGCGACGGAGCCGGTGAACAATATGTGCCCCGACTGCCGCTCGCGCATCTGCGGCACGACGAGGCGGGTGAGCAGGATCGCCGCGCTGAGGTTCACCTCCAGCGTGGTGTCGATGTCGGCGATCTTCATGTCGGCGAAATTGCCGAGCGGCGGCATGATGCCGGCATTGTTGATCAGCACATCGATGGTGAGATCCGCCAGCACCGCTTCCAGCGCCTCACGATCGGTGACGTCGACGGCGATGGGCACGATGCCCGGGCGCTCGGCCTGCAGGTCTTTCAGCGCCGCCTGGCTGCGGCCGGCCGCATAGACGTCGTAGCCGGCGTCGCTCAGCGCGATCGCCATCGCCCGTCCCATGCCGCTCGTCGCTCCGGTGATGAAGGCTGTCGTCACTTGGGCTTCCCCATTTGCGGCTTCCCCATTTGCCTAGTTTTCAGTGTGCGGCGCGGGCCGACGCCGCGAAACCAAGAAAACCAGCAAAAAGGAAAGATAAACTTTCGAAAGCCTTGCTGCCGACCGGAATATTCCAACCTTCCGGTGCGGCGGAAAATGCAGACAGCCCAAGGAAAACAACGTTTTCAGCGCGCGGGAGCGGGCCATTGGCCGCAAACCGAGAAAAAACACGGCTTTCGCGAACGACTGGCTTGGCGCGCGGCGGCGGGGGCGAACGACATCGAAGCCGGCCAAACTATCCGGCTGTCGGCAAGGGCTTTCTCAGGTCGGTGAAAAGCGAGGCGGCGGCGGCTTTCTGTTCTGCTTCGGTGGCCTCGATGCCTGAAGCTTTCGCCAGCGCGCGCACACGTCCCAGGCTGTTCTGCAGATGCTTGCGCATCGCCTGGCGGGCCTTGCTTGCGTCCTGCCTTTCGATGGCATCGACGATCGCTTTGTGCTCGCTATGGATGCGCGCGTAGTAGCTGTCCTTGAGCGCGGGCTCGACCACGTAGCCGAGCTGGAATCGCGGCACGATCATCGGCCCGAGATAGCTCAAGAAGCCATGGATGAATTCATTGCGCGCAGACTTGGCGATGGCGAGGTGGAAATCATAGTCGTAGTGGATCTGGACGGCGGCGGGGTCCGCATGCCGGGCGTCGATCTCATCCATCATGGCGCGGATGTCGCTTGCCTCCTTGTCGGTCCGCCGTTCCGCGCAGAGCCCGGCGGATTCCACTTCGACGCTCAATCTGAGCTCAAGCAACGCGATGGTCTCCGGCAATGTCCGCAGCGCCTCCTCCGGAATCGAGAAATTGCGCGGCGCGGGCGTTTCGCTGACGAACATGCCGCGCCCCTGTTGCGGCACAACCATGCCCTCTGAGCGCAGCCGCGCCACCGCCTCGCGCACGACGGTGCGACTGACGTCGTATTCGGCGCAAAGTTCCGCCTCCGTCGGCAGTTGAGCGCCGGGAAGCAGCGATCCGGAGCGGATCTTTTCGGACAGGCTCTCCGCCACGACGGTGGACAGCGGCTTGCGCTTCGTCATCAGTCTCCCCTCGAGCAATTCCAGGAAAAGCGTGTAGCGGTTTTCCGTCCGGAATCGCGTAGAAACAAAGAGATAGAGCGGTTCGGCGTTTCCGTGAAAAGCTGAAACGCTCGACCCAGATTCGGGATGATGCCCGAACCGGCAGGACCATTCAAACCGCCGCGGTGACGATCAGTTCGACCAGCATGCCGGGCTTGGCCATCCGGCCTTCGCCGGAGGATCGCGCCGGCGCGTGCTCCTTTGGCATCCAGGCATCCCAGACCGTGTTGACCTCGTCGAAATCGCGCACGTCGTCCAGCCACATCTGGACGTGGAGGATGCGCGTCTTGTCCGTGCCTGCCTTGGCAAGCAGCGCGTCGATCTTGCCGAGCACCTCGCGCATCTGGTCGGCCGCCGATTGGCCGGGCCGAGCGACCTGGCCGGTGAGGTAGAGCGTCCTATTGTGGATGACGCCGTGATGGATGCGGGTGTCGAAGTCGAAGCGCTGAATGTCGCTCACTTGTTCTCTCTCAGATTGCCGGCGTCTGCCGGATGGGATTGCCTTGCAGGTACTGCGCGTATGGCGCCTGCACGAGCCAGCCGGCATCGACCGGAAGCGTGACGCCGGTGATCGATGCGGCGCGGTCGGAGCAGAGAAACAAGGCAGCCTCGGCGACGTCGCGCGGCTCGACGAAGCGGCGCAGCGCAGTCGTAGCCTGGATGGCTTGCGGGTTGCGCTCGCCCTTGGCGATCTTTGCCTTCAGCCCGTCCGACAGCGTGTAGCCGGGCGCCACGGCATTGACGCGAACACCACGCGGGCCGAGCTCGGCGGCCAGCATTTGCGTCAGCGCCAGGACAGCATGCTTGCCCGGCGTGTAGGCCGGCAGCGACAGTGGTGCGAAAGAGGCAAGCGAGCCGACATTGAGGATCGCGCCGCGCCCGGCGGCCGACATCATCCGGCCGAACACCTGGCAGCCGAGCAGCGTGCCGCGATAGTTGATGCGCCACATCCGCTCGTCTTCGTCGAGATCCTGGTCGAGGACGTGCTTGCCGCTCTGCAGGATACCGGCGCAGTTGACAACGACATGCGGCGTGCCGAACGCATTGCTGACGTCTCGCGCCAAGCCTTCGACCGAGGCGGGATCGGCGACATCGGTTTGCACGAAAATGGCGCTTGGCGCGCCGGCGCTCTCGCAAGCGTCGGCGGCTTCCTTGCCTCGGACAGCATCGCGGCCGGCGACGACAACCTGATAGCTGTCCCCGGCGAAGCGCTCGGCGATCGCGCGGCCTATGCCGGACGTGCCGCCAATGACGATGGCGGTCGGTGCGTCAGCCATTGCGGCGATCCTTGCGCTCGATGTCGAAGAATTCGGCCATGGCCTCGACCTGGAAATCCATCATCGGGCGTCCCGGCTGGATGCGGCAGCCGATCTCCTTCGCCGCCTTCAGCAGCGCCGTTTCGGCTGGCTCCATGATGATGTCGACGACCGTCATCTGCGGCGTCAGCTTGCTGACGTCCATCGGCAATGGATCGCTGGCCTTCAGCCCGGACGGCGTGGCGTTGATCGCCATATCCATGCCGGACGGATCAGGTTCTCCGACCTCGATGCGGCAGTTGGGAAAAGCCTTGCCGACCAGCAAAGCGAGTTTTTGCGCGCGCTCCTTGTCGATGTCGGCCAGACGGATTTCCGCCGCGCCTTCTTCGGCAAGGCAGTAAGTCAGCGAGGCGCCGGCGCCGCCGGCGCCGACCTGGAGGATGCGCTTGCCGGTGATCCGGTGTCCGCCGGCCTTCAGTCCTTCGACGAAGCCGACGCCGTCGAAATTGTCGGCATACCAGGTGCCATCCGCCTGCCGCCGGACGGAATTCGCGCTCTGCACGCGCGAAGCGCGATCATGGGCGGCGGCGCATTTGTGGAAGACCGGAACCTTGTACGGCACCGAGATGATCACGCCCCGGATGTTCTCGGCCGCCGTGATGCCGGCCCAGAACGTGTCGAAATCCTCCGGGCGGCAACTCAGCGGCACCATCAGGCTGTCGAGCCCCTTCTGCTCGAAGATATCGTTGAAGATGCCGGGGCTTTTCGCATGGCCTACGGGATGGGCCAGCATGACGAAGACATCGGCCTTGCCGGTTCCGCGCATCATTATTCCTTTCCGTTTGAGAGTTCGTGATGACTGAGGATTTCGAGAGCTCGAACGAGTGAAGAATGGTCGGCCTCCGCGCCGCCCGCCCGGGCCGAACAGGCATTCATCAGCTGTTGTGCCGTTGCGGTGCTCGGCAAGGCAACGCCGAGCGTGCGGGCGCTTTCCAGCGCAAGATTGAGATCCTTCTGATGCAGCCGGATACGAAAACCCGGCGCGAAGCTGCGGGCGATCATGCGTTCGCCATGCACCTCCAGGACCCGTGACGAGGCGAAGCCACCCATCAGCGCGCCGCGCACCTTGGCCGGATCGCAACCGGCCTTGCTGGCGAAGACCAGCGCCTCGGCGACCGCCTCGATGTTGAGCGCGACTATGATCTGGTTGGCGATCTTGCAGGTCTGGCCGGCGCCGTTGTTTTGCCCGATCAAGGTGATGTTCTTGCCGAGCTTCTCGAAGATCGGCAGCGCCCGCTCGAACTCGGCGGCCGGCCCGCCGACCATGATGGTGAGGCTGGCCGCCTTGGCGCCGACCTCACCGCCGGAGACCGGCGCATCGAGATAGCCTGCGCCTGCCTGCCTTATCTTCGCGGCGAAGCCGGCCGTGGCGATCGGACTGATCGAGCTCATGTCGATGATCAGCTTGCCGGCCGAAATTCCTTCCAGCACGCCGTTCTGCCCGAACAGGACGCGCTCGACGTCGGGCGTGTCGGGCAGCATGGCGATGACGAACTCGGACGCCCGCGCCACTTCGGCGGGAGAGGCAACCACCGATGCGTCGAGGGCCTCCGGCAGGGGAGAGCGGTTGAGGACGGTGACGATCTCATGCCCGGCATCGGCGAGATGCCGAGCCATCGGCGCGCCCATGACGCCAAGTCCGATGAAGCCGATTTTCATAGGCAACTCCCATGCGGCGCCGAAGCGCCTTGCAGCTCAAGCTAGGCATATGATATAGGACATCATACAAATTTCAATGCACCTTCTTCACGACTGGAGACCGATCGCACATGCAGGAGCGCGTCAACTCGCTGAAGGCGGCTGTACAGGCCGGCCGGGCTCATATCGGCATCTGGTGCTCCCTGGCTTCGGCGCTCACCACCGAAGTCGTCGCAGGCTCCGGGGCGGGCTGGCTGCTGATCGATGGCGAGCACAGCCCGAACGACCTGCGCAGCATCATGGCGCAACTGCAGGTCGCGGCGGCGTTTCCCTGCGAAGCCGTGGTGCGCCTGCCATCCGACGATCCCAATCTGATGAAACAGGCGCTGGATGTCGGCGCCCGCAGCCTGATGATCCCGAATGTGCGCACGGCCGAGCAGGCGCGCGCAATCGTCGCGGCGATGACCTATGCGCCGGGCGGCTTCCGCGGTTTCTCGGTCGGCCACCGCGCCAATGCTTTCGGTCGCATCGCCGGCTACCACGCCAAGGCGCGCGAGCAGCAATTGCTTGCCGTGCAGATCGAGGACGAGGCCGGTGTGGCGAACGCCGCCGAAATCGCGGCGGTGGACGGTGTGGACGTTCTGTTCGTCGGGCCGGGCGACCTCTCCACCAATATGGGCGCGATGGGCAATCCTGGCGCCGGGCCTGTGCAGGAGGCGATATCGTCGGTACGCAAGGCCGCCGCCTCGGCAGACAAGGCCAGCGGCATCCTGGCTCCCGTGAAGGCCGATGCGGACCGCTACCTCGCCGACGGCTTCACCATGGTGGCGGTCGGTTCCGATCTCGGCCTGCTGGCGCGGGGTTCGGACGCCCTGGTCGCCTCGTTCAATCGGTAGGAATAATCATGGCAATCCCCCCTTACAAAGCACCGTCGCGCAACGCCTATGACATCGTCATCGTCGGCGGCGCGGTCGTCGGCTCGTCGACGGCCTATTGGCTGAGCCAGGCGCTGGGCAGCGGCGCTTCGATCCTCGTGGTCGAGCGCGACTCAAGCTACGAATTCTCCTCGACCGCGCTTTCCACCAGCGCGATCCGCCAGCAATATTCCAATCCGATCAATGTGAAGATCAGCCAGTTCGGCATCGAGATCATCCGTGGTTTCCAGGAGCGGATGGCCCCGTTCTACACGAACGAGCCGGCGCCCGATCTCGGCTTCAAGGAGCACGGGTATCTCTATTGCTGCTCGCCCGAGGGTGTGGAGGCGGCGCGTGAACGGGTCGAACTGCAGCGCAGCCTCGGCGCCCATACCGTCTTCCTCGAACCGGGCGCCTTGAAGGAACGTTTTCCATGGCTGAATGTCGACGATCTCGGCGGCGGTTCGTGGGGCGCTCGCGAAGAGGGCTGGTTCGACTCCATGGGCATGTTGAACGGCTTTCGCCGCGCCGCTCGGGGCAGCGGTGTCGAATATATCGACAATGCCGTGACGGCGCTGGACGTCGTTGACGGGCGGGTCGTCTCGGTGCGGCTCTCGACGGGCGAGACGGTCGCTTGCGGAACGCTGGTCAACGCGGCAGGTCCGCGAGCCCAGCAGGTCGCCGCCATGGCCGGGCTGTCCATTCCGGTCGCGCCCTACAAGCGCTACAGCTTCGTGTTCGCCAGCGCCAATGCGATCCCGGGCCGCATGCCCAATGTCATCGACCTTTCAGGCACATTCGTGCGGCCGGAGGGCGAGCTTTTCCTCACCGGCAACACGCCGCAGGGCGACGGGCCGGCCAGCTACGACGACTTCGAAATGCATTTCGAGGAGTTCGACGACCATATCTGGCCGGCGCTCTGGCACCGCATCCCGGCCTTCGACGCGCTGAAGGTGCAGACGAGCTGGACCGGCCATTACGAATACAACATGCTCGACCACAACGGCATTGTCGGCTTCCACCCGCAAGTGAAGAACTTCATGTTCGCCAACGGCTTTTCGGGGCACGGGCTGCAGCAGTCGCCGGCGGTCGGCCGTGCGGTGTCGGAGCTGATCATCCACGGCGCGTTCCAGACGCTGGACCTTTCGCCATTCTGCTATGAAAGGATCGCGCGCAACGAACCGTTCCTCGAGGAAGCGGTGATCTAGAATCATGCAGATTGCCGGATATCGCAAATCTACGGGCAGACAGACAGGGAACGAATTACAGCATGCCTGAGCGAGGCGTTCGCTGCCAATGCAAGGTCGTTACAGCGGGACGCCATCAGATAATCCGCGCGGCCAGGCGCCCGGCCCGGTATTTCAGGATTGCGGCGGTGACCCACGCACCTCAAACACTTTCGAGATAGGTCTCGATCTCGAAGTCGCTGACGTTGAGCGCGAAAGTGTTCAGCTCCTGGCGCTTGCAGGCGATGAAGGCGTCGCGCAGCACGTCCGGGAATATCTCCGCAACACGCGGACCGGTCTCGAAGGCGGCGATCGCCGAGGCCCAATCGGGCGGCAGCTTGGCGAGCGTCAGCCCCTGGCCCTCGCCGCCGGTCGGCTCGCCGGGCGAGAGCTGGCGCTCGATGCCGATCAACGCCGCGCCGAGGATCGCCGCCAGCACCAGATAGGGATTGGCGTCGGCGCCGGAGACACGATGCTCGATGCGGCGCGCGGCCGACGGGCCGCCCGGAATGCGTATCGCCACCATGCGGTTTTCATAACCCCAGGCGACGGCGGTCGGCGCATAGGAACGCGGCCGCAGCCGGCGGTAGGAATTGAAATGCGGCGCGAACACCAGCGTGCTTTGAGCCATCGCGGCAAGCAGGCCGCCAACCGCGTGGCGCATGGTGTCGGAGCCCTGATCCGAGCCGTCGTCGAAGATGTTGCGGCCGTTCTTGTCGAGGACGCTGAAATGGACATGGAAGCCGTTTCCGGCGCGTTCGCCATAGGGCTTGGCCATGAAGCAGGCGGCGAAGCCATGTTTGCGGGCAATGCCCTTGACGGTGCGCTTGAAGAGCACGGCGTCGTCCGCGGCGCGCAGGGCGTCGGGCACGTGGTTGAGATTGATCTCGAACTGGCCGACGCCGTTCTCGGCGATCGCGGTGTCGACTGGAATGTCCTGCATGCGGCAGGCTTCGTAGATATCGTGGATGAAGGCTTCGAAATCGTCGACCTCGTCGATCGAAAGCGCCGCGTCGGAATCGAGACGCCGCCCGGTTACCGGCGAAACCGGTCCGACAGGCCGCTGCGAGGTCGGATCGACAAGGTAGAATTCGAGTTCGGTCGCGGTGACGGGCGTCAGGCCGAGGGCGGCGTAGCGGTCGAGGATGCGTGCCAGCGCGCGGCGCGGATCGCCGAGGTAGGGGGCGCCGCTGTCGTCCGCCAGCCAGACCGGCAACAGCGCCGTCGGGTGCGCGGTCCAGTTGACGGGCAGTATGCCGCGCCCCGTCCAATGGCAAAGCCCGTCGGCGTCGCCGGTCGAGAACACCTGGGCGTTGCCTTCGATGTCCTCGCCCCATATGTCGAGCCCGATGGCCGAGTAGGGCATGCGCAGCTTGCCTTCGAGCGCTTTGCGCGCCTGCTCGACCGGAATGCGCTTGCCGCGCATGATGCCGTTCAGGTCGCACACCGCCGCCCGCAGGCTGTGGATGTCCTTCCTGCCGTCCAGCCACTTCAAAACGTCCGCAATCGCATCGCTCAATTTCCAGCCCTTTTCTAGGTGCTGTAGCCCTGTCGGCTACGATATCCAATTTTCAGCTTGTGAGTTCGTGAAGGCCAACACGGCTGCTGCCGGGTGGTTTTCCTTCATTTTTTCAAGTCACTAGCTGGGATATCGGGCGGCATTTCGGGTCCAAATTGTGCGATCTGCGATCGCAACATAGCGGGCCGATCGACGAAAGCCAAGCCGGATTCGAGGCCGGCTTGCCCGTCAGTGGCGCAGTTCCGGAAATTTCATCTGGCCGAGGATGTGGGCCGCGCCCTCGGCGATATCGCGCACGATCGCGGCGCGCGCCCTTTCGCCGTCGCCGGCCTCGATCGCCGCCACGACCTCCTCGTGGTGGTCGATGCCGAGAATGCCGGCCAGGTCATCCTCGAAGCCGACGTGCAGGTTTCGCAGGAAGGGGCCGACCTGCATCCATACCGTCTCGATCAGGAAGAGCATCTGCTCGTTGCCGCAATGGCGGTAGATCGAGAATTTGAAGTCATAGTTCTTGCGCAGATAGTTATCGATCCCGCCGCCGCGGGCGGCTTCCGTAAGCTCGGCGCAGTGGCGCCGGATCGCGCGCAGGTTGTTGCCGTTGATGAGTTTCGTCGCGAGCTCGGTGGCCGTGCCTTCCAGGATCGTGCGCACGGCGGTCAGTTGCTGGAAGCGGTCGGCCGAAATCAGCGGTACCTCGACGCTGCCGTTCGGCATCGGGCTCAGGGCTCTCAGCGCCTGCAGCCGCATGAAGGCGCTGCGCACCGGCATGTCGCTGGTGCCGAGCTCCTTGGCGAGCTTGCGCGAGGTCAGCTTCTGGCCAGGCTGGAGTTGCCCCGACATCAAGGCGCGCACGAGCTCCAGATAGACTTTCTCATGCAGGGGAACGGTATCGACAGCGGTCAGTCCGAATTGCGATTTGTCGGCCATTGGCGATGCGTTACTTCATCCGTCCTGAGATCTGTTTCGTCAGCTGATCCGCCGCCGGGATAGCTGGCCGGTCGTTTCGGCCGCACGATAGACGCTCAACGCGAACCGCCGCAAGGGCGGCCGGCGTTGCTATCCGATCCGCGCGTCGATGATCTCGACGAAGCGCGCGAAGAGACCCGCCTGCGACTTGATCTTGAGCTTGCGATAGATGTTGCGGCGGTGGACCTTGACGGTCCCCGGCACGATCCTGAGCGCCCTGGCGATCGATTCCGTGGAATGGCCCTGAAGCACCAGATCGACGACCTGTTTTTCACGTGAGGTCAGCGACAGGCTCTTCCAGATATGCGCGCGATCGAGTTCGTTGGCCGTTGCGATGGTCTCGCCGGAGGGCTGGGTCGAGACCTCTTCGGCAGGCAGGGACGGCCAGTGCTGCCTGCAGAAGCCGATCACCGCCGGCGCCATGTCGCGCAGCAGCCTGGCATCCGCCGTTCCGAACGGCCCGGTGGCGCGCAGCCGCATCAGCGACAGCACCAGCGCGTCCTTGCCGGCCAGCGGCACGAAGAAGCCGACTTCCTCGGCAAGGCGGGTCTGGCTGTAATAGGACCGGTAATATTCGCTGGCATAGAAGCGGTCGGGCGCAAGCTCGCGCATGCGCCAAAAGCCTTCCTTGCGCTCGACGGCGGCGTGATGGAAGGGGTCGAGCAGATAGGGTCCTTCCTGATAGAGCGCGACGAAGATGTGGCTTTCGGCCGGCGAGAAGGTCTCGAACAGGAGCGGCGGCCTCGCGGCGCCGCGATAGCCGAAGATCACGCAGTGGTCGAAACGGACGTGCCCGCGCAGCCAGCCGACGATAGCCTTGCCGAAATGGTCGCCGCCGGTCTCGCGCGACGCGGCGATGACGGTGGCCAAGGCGTTGTAGTCGTCACTGCGGGAAGCGGCCAACTCATACCCCTCCAAACGATAAAATCGGCTAAATATACCACCTGCGAGGTATATACTAGGCGGCATTGCCTCTGCTAGCGTCAAGACATTGCCTCACGCTGTCGCTGGAGCCCGTGGCTTGACTGCAGTGCCCGATATCGAATTTCGCGCGGTTACCAAGCGCTACGGCGCGGTCACCGCGGTCAGCGGCATCGACCTTGCCATCCCGCCTTCCGCCTTCGTCGCGCTGCTCGGCCCCTCAGGCTGCGGCAAGACGACCTGCCTTCGCATGATCGGCGGCTTCGAGCAGCCGAGCGAAGGCCAGGTGCTGATCCGCGGCCGCGACATGGCCGGCACGCCGCCCTACCGGCGGCCGGTCAACATGGTGTTCCAGCAATATGCGCTGTTCCCGCATCTCGATGTCGAGGAGAACATCTCCTACGGGCTGCGCCAGGCGAGACCCAGGCTGTCGTCGCGCGATATCTCCTCGAGGGCCGGCGAGGCGCTGGCCATGGTGCAGCTCGCCGGCTACGGACGCCGCAAGATCCACGAGCTTTCCGGCGGCCAGCAGCAGCGCGTGGCGCTCGCCCGCGCCCTGGTCAACAAGCCGGCGGTGCTGCTCCTCGACGAGCCGCTGGCGGCGCTCGACAAGAAGCTGCGCACCGACATGCAGATCGAGCTGCAGAACCTGCAGCGCGAGATCGGCATCACTTTCGTGCTGGTCACCCACGACCAGGAGGAAGCGCTGTCGATGAGCGACTTCGTCTGCGTCATGAATGGCGGCCGCGTCGTCCAGATCGGACAGCCAAGCGAAATCTATGACGAGCCGGCCGACCTGTTCGTGGCGGATTTCGTCGGCAAGACCAATCTCGTCAGCGGCAAGGTGGCCGGGCTCTCCGGCGATTTCGTCGATGTCACGCTTGCCGACGGCACTGTGATTTCGGCGCGCAAGCGGGTGCCGCTCAGCCGCGGCGAGGCCGTATCCGTCAGCCTGCGGCCGGAATCGCTCAGCCTCTCAGCGCCCGGAGGCGGCAGCCTGAAAGGCATCGTCCGCAACCGCATCTTCCTGGGTTCGACGGCGGAATACGCGATCGAGGTCCAGGGTATCGGATCGCTGCTCGCCAAGGCCGATCACGTGATCGGCCAGGGCAATCTCTTCAAGCCGGGCGAACCCGTCGCCATCGGCTTTGCCGCCGGAACGCCGCTGGCGTTTCCGGGACCCAAGAACAACGGGACCAACCAGAGGGAAGACCAACATGCCGAAATCCTATCGTGACAGACTGCCGATAAGCCCCGATAAATTCGTCGACCAGTTGATGCGCCTGAAGCGCGGCTCGATCAGCCGGCGCGATTTCCTCGGCCTCACCGGCCTCGGCGTCGCGACCGCGGTGATGGCGCGCGAGCTCGGCATCATGCCGACGCCAGCCTTTGCCGCTGAGAACCTCGGCGACCGCATGTCGATCGCCACCTGGCCGAACTACCACGACCCGCAGACCTTCGAGAATTTCAAGGCCGATACGGGCGTCGCCGTCGAGGTCAACGTCTTCGGCTCCAATGAGGAGATGCTGGCCAAGCTGCAGGCCGGCGGCTCGGGCTGGAGCCTGTTCGTGCCGACCAACTACACCATCTCGACCTACAAGAAGCTCGGCATCATCGAAGCCCTCGACATGGCCAAGCTCGGCAATTTCGATGGCAAGTCGGAAGATGCACGCTTCACCGCCGAGGGCACGATCGACGGGACGACCTACGCTGTGCCGAAGAACTGGGGCACGACCGGTTTTGCCGTGAACACCAAGAAGCTCACCAAGCCGATGTCGAGCTGGAAGGAATTCTGGGACACGGCGATGGCCGAAGGCGACGGCCGCACGATGGTGCACGACTATCAGCTGACCACGATCGGCAATGCGCTGAAATATTACGGCTACTCCTTCAATTCGCTGAAGCAGGACGAGCTCGCCAAGGCGGAGGAACTGCTGCTCAAGGTCAAGCCGCACCTGTTCGCGGTATCGAGCGACTATCAGCCGGGAATGCGCGCCGGCGATGCCTGGATGACGATGTGCTGGACCAATGACGGGGCGCAACTCCATCGCGACATCCCCGAAATCGCCTATGTGCTCGGCAAGGAAGGCGGCGAGATCTGGACCGATTTCTACGCGATTCCGAAGGATGCGCCGAACAAGCCGGCCGGCTACGCGCTGCTCAACTACCTGATGAACCCGAAGGTCGCGGTGAAGGAGCATCTGGCCAATGGTGCGCCCTCGACCGACGCGCGCGTCAACGCGCTGCTGCCGAAGGAAGTGCTGGACAATCCCATCCTCTATCCGGCCGCCGACCTGTTGAAGCCACTGGAGTTCGGCGCCGCCGCAACGCTCACCGATCCGGGCCGCGCCGAGCTGATGGCGCGCTTCAAGTCGGCTTGAGCGGGAACGGCCACAAACCCGAACCAGACAATGCGACCGGCGGACGAATGTCCGCCGGCTCCCAACCGGCTTTATCGATGCGCGGCAGTCTCTTTCGCAAAAACCTCATGACGGCGCTGCTGCTTGCTCCGGCGGCGCTGTGGCTGGTCGTCTTCCTGGTGCTGCCGTTCGTCGCCATCGCCATCTTCAGCGTCGGCGAGCGGGCGCCGGAGGGCGGCTACCAGGCCGCGCTGACCTTCGCGCAATACGCCAACCTGCCGGCACGGGCAACCGCCTTCTGGAACACGATGGTACTGGCGCCGGCCGGCGCGCTTGCCTGCCTGCTCGTCGCCTATCCGGTCGCCTATTACCTTGCGCTGCGCGCGCCGCAGCGCTGGCGGCTGATCCTGCTTGCGCTGATCGTCATCCCGTTCTGGACCAGCCTTCTGATGCGCACCTATGCCTGGATGTACATTCTTGGCGGGCGCGGCATCCCGGCTTTGCTCGCCTATGTCGGCATCGAGGATCTGAGGCTGATCAACACGCCGGGCGCGGTTCTGCTCGGCATCGTCTACGGCTATTTGCCGCTGATGATCCTGCCGATCTATGTCAGCCTGGAGCGGCTCGACCGCCGGCTGCTGGAGGCTTCCGCCGATCTGGGTGCGACACCGCTGTCGACTTTCCTCGGTGTGACGCTGAGGCTGTCGCTGCCCGGCGTCATGACCGGCTTCTCGCTGGTGATGATCCTGCTGCTCGGTGAGTACCTGATCCCGACGCTGCTCGGCGGCGGCAAGGTGTTTTTCATCGGCAACGCGCTGGTCGATCTCTTCCTGCAATCGCGCAACTGGCCGTTCGGATCGGCCATCGCCATCACGCTGGTGCTGGTCTCGGTCGTGGTGCTGATCGTCGCCAATCGCATCTCGACCCGGCTCTCGGGCGCACGCCGGGTGGACCTGATCTAATGCGTGCCTTCGTCTTTGCCGTCTTTGCCTTCCTCTATCTGCCGATCGCGCTGGTCGTGCTGTTCTCCTTCAATGCCGGGCATCATGCCAGCGAGTTCACTGGCTTCTCGGTGCAATGGTACGGCAAGGCGCTGTCCAATCCCTTCCTGGTCGAAGCGCTGAAGAACAGCCTGTTCATCGCCACGACGAGCGCGCTGCTCGCGGCCTTCTGCGGCACGGCTGCGGCGCTCGGGCTGCAGCGCGTCGGCGCGCGGACGCGGGCGCTGTTCGACGCGCTGCTGGGCGCCGCGATCGTCGTTCCGGGCGTCGTCATCGGCATCTCGACGCTGGTGGCGCTGGTGCAGCTCTTCGCCGTCCTCAATCCGTTCCTCGCTTCGCTGTGGCCGACCGACCAGCCGCCGCGGCTCTCGCTCGGCTACGGCTCGATCATCGCCGCGCACGGATTGTTCTCGATGGCGCTGGTGACGATGATCGTCGGCACGCGGCTCAGCAGCCTCGACCGCAATCTGGTCGAGGCCTCGAGCGATCTCTATGCCACGCCGCTGACGACGTTCCGATCGATCGTGCTCCCGCAGATCATGCCGGCGGTGATCGCCGGCTTCCTGCTCGCCTTCACCTTCTCCTTCGACGACTTCATCATCGCCTTCTTCGTCGCCGGCGCGCAGACGACGCTGCCGATCTATGTCTTCGCCTCGATCCGGCGCGGCGTGACGCCGGAGATCAACGCCATCGCGACGATCGTGCTCTGCGCATCCGTCCTGCTCGTACTGCTTGCGCAATGGCAGCTTGGCCGTCGAAAGCCATCGCCTTGAAAGACCAATCCATGATCTTGAAAGACCGTATCGCCGTGGTGACGGGCGCGGGGTCGGGCATCGGGCGCGCCGGGGCGATGATCATGGCCAGGGAAGGGGCGCTCGTGGTGATCGCGGACCGCGATCCGGCGGCGGGCGAAGCCACCGCCTCCGGCATCCGCGACGCCGGCGGCCGCGCCGAGGCTGTCGCCACCGATGTCGGCAACGACACGGCCGTCGAAGAACTCATCCGGGGAACGCTCGGCAAGCATGGCCGGATCGATATCCTGCACAGCCATGCCGGCATCCAGGTCGGCGGCACGCTGACGGAAGTCGGCACCGACGGCATGGACGCCTCATGGCGCATCAATGTGCGGGCACAATTCCTGGCGGCGAAGACCGTCATGCCGGCGATGATTGCCCAAGGTGGCGGCGTCATCCTCAACACGGCGTCCAATTCCGGTGTCTTCTACGACCGCGAGATGATCGCCTATGCCACGTCAAAGCACGCCGTGGTGGCGATGACCAGGCAGATGTCGCTCGACTACGCCAGGCACAATGTGCGCATCAACGCGCTCTGCCCGGGCTGGGTCGACACGCCGTTCAACGAGCCGTTCATCGCCCAGATGGGCGGCCGCGACGCGATCGAAAACTATGTCCGCACCAAGATCCCGATGGGGCGCTGGGCGAACGCGGAGGAGATCGCCGAAGCGATCCTGTTCCTCGTCTCCGACCGCTCGTCTTTCATGACCGGGCAGGCGCTGGTCGTCGATGGCGGCGAGAGCATCGGCTGATCTGGTCCAGCAAAGCGGGCTTGCGCCGGCGACGATGATCGGTCAAACCATAATTCCACCTTTAGTGAGACCCGTCATGCAAGTTGCAAAACAGCAATACCGCGAAAGGCATCCGATTTTTGCCTGCGGTATTTCGTTTGCGCGCTCGGGGTATCGCTGATCATGCGCTGCTGCCGTCACGAGAACCTGCAGCGCGCGAAGGAGACCAAGGTCGGCTCGCATGTCGTCCGCGACGGCTGGACGGAAGGTGTACAGGGCGCTCCGCACCCGGCCTTTCGGCCGGTCATCAGGCGGGCGTCCGTTCTCGGATAACGCAGCTTAGATAACGCCCTACCCGGAACGGACATGCCCGCCGAAGCGATCTCCTTCGTACGGACATGACCAATGCCTGACAATCTGAACACCTCATTCCCCGGCGCGGACACGCAAGGCTGGCTGAAGACGCACGCGATCAACGAAGTCGAATGCTTCGTGCCCGACGTCAACGGCGTGCTGCGCGGCAAGACCTTGCCGGTCGCCAAATTCCTCAAGTCGCTCGAGGACCGCGCGCTCTATCTGCCGAGCAGCGCCTTCCTGGTCGCCATCGACGGCCGCTATTCCGGCTCCATCGACGAGGGCTTTGCCTATTCGGACCCCGACATGCGCATGGTGCCGGACACTTCCACGCTGTGCGTCGCGCCCGGCAGCGCTGGAAAGGCCTATGTCTTTGCCGACACCTTCCATATGGACGACCGGCCGTGGATGGCCTCGCCGCGCCATGTGCTGAGGTCCGTGCTCGACCTTTACCGCCGGCGTGGCTGGCGCGCGCTGATGGCGCCGGAGCTCGAATTCTATCTCACGGCGCCGAACCCCGATCCGGATCGCCCGATCACCGCGCCGACCGGGCGCAACGGTCGGCCGGAAAGCGTGCAGCACCCTTACGACATGCAGGCGATGGAGGAGTTCGAAGCAGTGACGCGACGGATCTACGAACATGCCGCCGTCACAGGTCTGCCGCTCGACACGCTGATCCACGAATCCGGCACGGCGCAGCTCGAGATCAATCTCCTGCATGGCGATCCGCTGGTGCTTGCCGACAAGGTGCTGTTGTTCAAACGCCTGGCGCGCCAGGCGGCGCAGGCGAATGGCATGCACGCCACCTTCATGGCCAAGCCGATCGCCGCGCAGGCCGGCAGCTCGATGCATCTGCACATGTCGATCGTCGACGAAGCGGGCGAGCCCTTGTTCGCTGGCGAAGACGGCGAGGACACCGGGATGTTCGCGCAGTTCATCGGCGGCCTGCAGAAATACATCCCCGAAATCATGCCGCTGTTCGCGCCCAACGTGAACTCCTACCGGCGCATCCGGCCGAACCACAGCGCTCCCGCCAACATCGAATGGTCGCACGACAACCGCTCCTGCGGTCTGCGCGTGCCGATGGGCGGGCGCGCCGCGCGGCGGATCGAAAACCGGCTGCCGGGGGCGGACGCCAATCCCTACCTTGCCATGGCCGGCTCGCTGATCGCCGGCTATCTCGGCATCGAGGAGAAGCTTACGCGCTCGGAAGAGGCCTTTGGCAATGCCTATAAAAGCAAGAGCACACTGCCAAAGACGATGGAGGAGGCGCTCGACCGCTTCGCGGCCTGCGAGCCCGTGCGGGCGCTGCTCGGCGAGGATTTCTTCCAGACCTATCTGCGCGTGAAGAGCGTCGAGCTCGACCTGTTCCAGAGCGTCGTGACGTCCTGGGAACGCGACCATCTGTTGCTCAAGGTGTGACCATGGCTTCGCGTTCGACAGGTTTCAATTCCGGTCTCGATATCGGCAAGTCCTATTATGTCGCCACCGCCCATCCGGCGCCCGACCATCCCGCACTTGCCGGCGATGTCGAGGCCGATCTGGTAGTGGTCGGCGGCGGCTGCACCGGCCTTTCGGCGGCGCTGCATGCGGCCGAGCGTGGTCTTAAAGTGGTGCTGCTCGAAGGCGGCAAGATCGGCTGGGGCGCCTCGGGTCGCAATGGCGGCCAGATGATCCCGGGCCTGCGCAAGGGCGCCAGGGGCCTGGTCAAGAGCTTTGGGCCGGAACGGGCAAAGGCGCTGTTCGACCTCGCCTTCGAGGCGCGCGGGCTGGTGCTCGACATCATCGAGCGTCACGGCATCGACTGCGATCTGCGCCAGACCGGCCATCTGGTCGGCGCCGTCAGCGCTTCGGATGTGCGCGACTTCGAGCAAGAGGCCGAATGCCTCGCCAAGGTGATGAAGTTCACCGATGTCGAGATCCTGTCGGCTTCGCAGGCGCGTCAGATGGTGGATACGCCCTATCAGGGCGCGGTCTACGAAAGGCTCGGCGGCCATATGCATCCGCTGAACTACACGCTGGGGCTTGCCCGCGCCGCGTCCGCCGCCGGTGTCGTCATCCACGAGAACTCGGTTGCCGTCCGGCTGGAGCGGGAGCCGTCGATCCGGGTGCTCACCGACAAGGGTTCGGTCCGCGCCAGGCATGTGGTGCTGGCCGGCGATGCGCTGCTCAAGGGATTGGAGCCGCGCGTCAACAGCCGCATCATGCCGGTCGGCAACTATATCGTCGCCACCGAGCCTTTGGGCGAGCGCGATGTCATCCCGGCGAATGTCGCGGTCTCGGACACGCTGTTCGTCGTCAACTACTACCGCATGTCGGCGGACGGCCGCCTGCTGTTCGGCGGTGGCGAGCGCTACACGCCGTCGCCGCCGGCCGACATCGCCGGCTTCGTGCGGCCGCATATGGAAAAGACCTTTCCGCAGCTCCAGGGCTGCCGCATCGATCATGCCTGGGGCGGTCTGGTGTCGGTGACGACGTCGCGCCTGCCGCATGTCGGGCATTATGGCGAGGTCTATTTCGCGCATGGCTATTCCGGCAAGGGCGTCATCCTGTCGACGCTGTCGGGCAAGCTTCTGGCGGAAGCGATCACGGGCGATGCCTCGCGGCTCGATCTGTTCTCGACGCTGACGCCGCTGCCGTTCCCGGGCGGCACGGCGCTGCGCGGTCCGCTCTATGTGCTCGGCATGCTGTGGTATGCGATGCGCGATCGGCTCAGACACTGACGCTGGCTTTCCTGTCCCCGGCGTGGCTAATGTCTCCGCGCCGGGGGCCTTGAGAGGGAAGGGCGATGAATATCGAGCCGGGCCGGCTGACGAAGAAAGAGCGACATGAGCTGATCCTGTCGGAGGTGCGGCGCTCGGCCTCGATCCGCATCTCGAAGCTTGCGCGCCGGATCGGCGTCGCCGGCGAAACCATCCGCCGCGACCTGATCGAGCTCGGCGAGGCGGGGCTCATCAACCGCACCTATGGCGGCGCCACCATTTCGCTGGTGACGTCGGAACCGGTGATCGCCGAACGCGGCCTTACCATGGTCGAGGAGCGGGCTCGCGTCGGACGCGGCGCCGCCGGACTGATCGAGCGAGGCCGCATCGTGATGATCGATGGCGGATCGACCACCTACGAGGTCGCGCGCAGCCTGTCGCAGCTCGGCAGGGATCTGACGATCATCACCAACTCCGTCGGCGCCGCCTCGGTGGCCGGCGCCAATCCGACCTTTCGCGTCATCCTTTGCCCAGGCACCTATGACAGCCGCGAGGCCGCGGTGCTCGGCGAGGACACGGTCGAATTCGTGCACCGCTACAATGCCGACGTCGCCATCATCGGCGCCTCGGCGCTGAATGCCGAAGGCCCGAGCGACATGATTTCGGGCGCCGCGGCGGTGAAGCGCGCGATGATAGGACGATCGTTGTCGACGATGCTGGTCGTCACCAACGACAAGTTCGGCCGCAGCGGCCTCGAACGCGTCTGCGCGCTGAGCGAGATTTCCGACGTCGTCACCGACAGCGAGCCGACGGCGGCACTGCGCGCCGCGATCGACGAGGCAGGCGGCGAGCTGCACGTCTTTGCCGAGAGCTAAAGCGCGTCGCGATCTTTCAGATCCGCTCCGTGCGCCTAGGGCTTTGATTTTACGCATGTCTTTGTTCCGAAACCGGTTCCCACTTTCGGGAGACATGCTTTAATTTCGTGGCTAAGCGTCTCGATTGGTCAGCGCGATGTGGCAGCAGCCGGGGCCATGGCCCGGTGTCCAGGTGACATTGGCGAAGCGCACGCCGGTCGCCTCGAACAGGCCGCGGTCGAAGGCGCCGGCGATGCGGCAGAGCGTGGCGAGTTTCTCCTCGCCGACGCCGGCCTCGACCCAGGCATCCTTCAGCGGGCAGCGCTTCACCTTGAAGGCAATGTGGTCCTGCCCTCGCTCGACATCGGTGGGATACATGCGCCCGCCATCCGGGCTGACGGCGAGAAACGCTTCGCCGATCGCCGGCGCGTCATTGGGGCCGAAGCCGGCGAAGGCCGCCGCCGCGACCTCCCGGCCGCGCTTCTCGATGCTGCGGATCATCACCGCCTCGGCCCTCTCGGCGCCGAGCTCGGCGGTCAGTTCGTCGAGGAAAAGGCGGTAGAGGTCGGCGCGGTTGCGGAAGGCGGAGTCGAGCTCGCCCGACAACTTTTCGGCTCTGGCGGATTCGAGATCGGTCATGGTGAGTCCTGATTGGTTCTTACAAGCTTCGGCGTCGCCGCCACCAGCGCCTTGCCGATCGCCGATTGCGGGTTGGCGATGACGGCGCGGGCATCGCCGCTCTCGGCGACCCTGCCGGCATCGAGGATGATGACGCGGTGCGCCACGGCACGGATGACGCCGAGGTCATGGGAAATGAACAGATAGGCGATCCGTTCCTGTCTTTGCAGGTCGAGCAGCAGTTCCAGGATCTGCCCGCGCACCGATACGTCGAGCGCCGACACCGCCTCGTCAAGCACGATCAGCGACGGCCGCGTGGCGATGGCGCGGGCGATCGCCACGCGCTGGCGCTGGCCGCCGGAAATCTCGTGGATGGCGCGTTGGGCAAGGCCTGAATCGAGGCCGACGCGCTCGAGCAGCGCCGCGATCCGGCGCGGGCGTTCCGCGCGCGAGGCGATGTTGTGAACGCGCAAGGGATCGTCCAGCACGCGCGCCACCATGGCGCGCGGATTGAAGGCGGCGAGCGGATCCTGGAACACCATTTGCAGGCGAGCGCGGCGCGCGCGCAGCGCGGCGCCCGACAGCGCGAGGAAATCCAGGCCTTCGAAGTCGATGCGGCCGGCATCGGGCTCGATCAGACGCAGCACCAGCCGCGCGATGGTGGATTTGCCGCTGCCGGAGGGACCTGCCAGCGCCAGCGTTTCGGCCGCCTCGATCTTGAAGGACACGTCGTCGACCGCCGCGAAAGGCCTGCCGCCACGATGGTAGCGCTTGGCGAGACTGGAGACGGCAAGCACGCTCATGACGAGGCGCCTTGCCGGCCGAGCAAAGGCTTGGCGTCGAGGCCGAGATGGGCATCGAGCAGGGACCGTGTATAGGCATGGCGCGGCGCGTTGATGATCTGGTCCGTCTCGCCGAGCTCGATCGGTTCGCCGTGGCGCAGTACCGCGATACGATCGGCAAGCGAGGCGGCGAGCGCCATGTCGTGGCTGATGAAAAGCAGCGTCATGCCGTCCTCGGCCACCAGCCTGCGGATCAGGGCGACAATCTCGGCCTGGACGATGGTATCGAGCGCGCTAGTGGCTTCGTCGGCGATCAAGAGCTTGGGTCCGGCAGCGATGGCGGCGGCGATGGCAACGCGCTGCTTCTGGCCGCCGGAGAGCTGGTGGGGATAGGCGTGGAGGGCCGAGTCCGGATCGGGGAGACGGACGCGTTCGAGGAGGGTTTTGGCCTTTGCGAGGGCCTGCGGCCAGTTCAGGTTAAGGTGGGAGTGGGCGACTTCGGCGATTTGTCTGCCGACCGGCATCACCGGATCGAGGCTTGAGGAGGGGTCCTGGAAGACGAAGCCGATGTCACGGCCGAGGCGGGGTGCCTGGTTTTCGCCAATCGTGGATAGGTCGCGTTCTGTCGCGCCCCCCTCTGTCCTGCCGGACATCTCCCCCACAAGGGGGGAGATTGAACTGTCGCGTCTGCTTTCGCCAATGGCCGGCGTTGCAAAAGGAGAGCCGGCGACGGAACTGCTGACCTCCCCCCTTGTGGGGGAGATGTCCGGCAGGACAGAGGGGGGCGCGAAGGAACGGGACGATCGAGGTTTCTGCCACTCAATCGAACCTTCGATCTTGGCCGACCTCGGCAGCAATCCCGCAATCGCCAGCGCCAGCGTGCTCTTGCCGGACCCGCTTTCGCCGATGATCGCCAGGCGCTCTCCGGCGGCGATCTCCAGGCTGACGCCTTTCAACGCTGCCACCTCAACACCATCGCGTCGGTAACCAACCACCAGATCGCGTATCGAAAGCAGCGCGGTCACGACAGGCTCCTGCGCACGGCGGTGCTTTCCACCACGCCTTCGCCGGCGAGGTAGACACCGAGCACCGTCAGCACGAGCGCCACGCCGGGAACGATCGACAAAAACGGCGCGGTTCGCAGCACCGTGCGGCCCTCGGCGATCATGCCGCCCCAGGTGACGCGGTTGGGGTCGCCGAGGCCGAGGAAGGAGAGCGCCGCTTCGGTGAGGATCGCTGCCGCGACGATCACCGAGGACAGCGCCAGCACCGGCGGCAGGGCATTGGGCAGCACTTCGCGAAAGGCGATTTCGAGCGGATGCATGCCGATGACGCGGGCGCCGGCGACATAGTCGCGCTCGCGGATCGACAGGACTTCCGCGCGTGCCACCCGCGCCGGTCCGGTCCAGGCGCCGAGCGCGATCGCCGCGACGACGACGCCGAGCGAGGGGCCGACAATGCTGACGAAGGCGAGCGCCAGCAGGAAGCTCGGCACGGTCTGGAAGGCGTCGGTGACGCGCATCAGCATTTCGTCGATCAGGCCGCCGGCAAAGCCGGCCAAAGTGCCGATCACCGCGCCGATCAGGAGCGCCGCGGCGGCCGCCGCCAGGCCGACCGCCAGCGAGGTGCGGGCGCCATGGAACAGCTCGGCCAGCACGTCGCGGCCGAGCCGGTCGGTGCCGAGCGGCAGCGACCAGTCCTGGAACGGCGGCAGCAGCGCCTGCCCGGCGATCGCCTGCGGGTCGCCGGGAAACAGCAGCGGCGCCGCCAACGCCATCACGATGAGCAGGGCCAGGATGATTGCGCCGGCGATTGCTTCCGGCGTGCGCAAGAAACGACGCAGCCGGTTCATGCGCCCGCCTCGCCGGCGCCGACGCGCGGATCGAGGAAAGCGTAGGCGAGGTCGACCAGGAGATTGATGACGATGACGAGGACGGCGCTGACCAGGATGATGCCGAGCAGCAGCGGCGTGTCGCGCCCGGCGACGGCTTCCTGCGCCAGGCGGCCGAGGCCCGGCACGGCAAAGACGCTTTCGATGACGACGCTGCCGCCGAGCATCTGTGCCGATTGCAGGCCGAGCATGGTGACCAGGGGCAGCAATGCGTTGCGGGCGACATGGGCAAGCACGATGCGGCGACGCGACAGGCCTCGCGCACGAGCGGCAAGCACGAAATCCTGCCGCCATGCCTCGGCCATGCCGGCGCGCATCATGCGCAGATAGAGCGCCAGATAGATGAAGCCGAGCGCCGAGACCGGCAGCACGAGATGGGTGGCGATGTCGGCGGCCCGCGCCAGTCCGGTCTTGCCGGAGGCGATGGTCTCGATGCCGCCGATCGGCAGCCAGCGCAGGTCGACGGCGAAGACGACGATGAGCACAAGACCGAGCCAGAAGCCGGGCACGGCATAGAGCGCCAGCGAGCCGATCGACAGGAAGCGGTCGCGAAAGCTGCCGGGCCGGGCACCGGCATAGATGCCAAGCGCCGAGCCCAGACCGAAGGAAAGCGCGGTCGCGCTGCCCATCAAGACCAGCGTGGTCGGCAGGCGCTCGAGGATGACATCGCGGATCGGCCGCGAGAAGGTGACGGACTGACCAAGGTCGAGATGCAGCAGCGCCCAGAGGTAGTTGGCTAGCCGCGTCAGTTCCGACTGGTCCAGGCCCCAGCGGTGCCGCAGCAATTCGATCATGCCGGCATCGCCACCGGTCGAGACGATATAGGCGTCGACCGCGTCGCCGGGGGCGGCTTCGAGCAGCAGGAAGCTGCCGATGACGACGATCAGCAGCACGAAGACGCTGCCGACGAGACGGCGGCGGAGAAGCGTGAGAGCGCGCGTCACGCGCGTCTCGAAGGTTTGGAGAAAGGCTCGCTATAAGAAATGCCGAGCCCAGGCACCCCCCTCTGTCCTGCCGGACATCTCCCCCGCAAGGGGGGAGATTGGCTGTCATCAACGGCTTCGCCAATCTCCAACTTTGCGGAACTGGCGGGACGGACAAGCTGCTGATCTCCCCCCTTGCGGGGAAGATGTCCGGCAGGACAGAGGGGGGTTGGCGGGAACTCGGTCTTTGCCCAAGTTCCCATTCTCTCGCGAATTCTCATCCGCGCGAGTGTGTCACGATTCCAAATAAGTGTCCGCCCAGTTCGAAACCGCCCAGCGCGGGTTGTTGGCGATGTTGCCGACCGTGTCGCGCGCGACAGAGATGAAGCTCCATTCGGCGACGTTGATCAGTGGCAGATCGGCGGCCACCTTCTTCTGGAACTCCTTGTAGAGCTCGGTGCGGGCTGACGTATCGAGCGTCTCCGAAGCCTTGGCGATCAGCGCGTCGAGGTCGGCATTCTTGTAGCCGCCCTGGTTGGAGAAGGGCACGCCGTCCGGAATGCCGCTCTGCACCAGGATGGTGGTGGAAATCGCCGGGTCGCCGCGGAACACCGGCGGGCCGACGGCGAGGTCGAAGGCATGGTCGGTGTAGACCGCCTTGATATGGGCCGCCGAGTCGTTGTTGACGATCTCGGCGTCGATGCCGATTGCCGCGAGCGCCTGGCGCAGATAGTCGCCGAACTGCTTCGTCTCGTTGAAGTAGGGCGCCGGCAGCAGCTTCAGCGCAAAGCGCTTGCCGTCGTCGGCGCGCCTGTAGCCAGCCTCGTCCAGCAGCGCATTGGCCTTGGCGACGTCGAAAGCATAGGTCTGCACGTCGGCGGTGTAGAATTGCGGATCGTTTTTCGGCACCGGGCCGGTGGCGGTCGCGGCGTAGCCGAGGAAGATCGTCTTGACGACGAAATCCTTGTCGATGGCATGCGTGATCGCCTGCCGCACTTTCAGGTCGGCCAGTTCCTTGCGACGGTGGTTGATCTCGACGACGAGCTGGTAGGTCAGCCCCTCATAGCCCTTGGTGATGACCTTGAGACCCGGCACCTTGGAAATGCGGTCGAGGTCGGCGAGCGGCACGGCGGAGAAGGCGGCAAGCTGGATCTCTTCCGCCTCGAGCGCAGCGGCGGCCGAGGTGCGATCGGGGAGCACCTGGTAGACGATCTCGTCGAGATAGGGTTCGTCCTTGCCCCAATAGGCGTCGTTCCTGGCCAGACGGTAATATTGCCCGGCCTTGTATTCGGCGAACTTGAACGGGCCGGTGCCGACCGGCGCGTTGTTGGCCGGATTGTCCTCGATCTTGCCCACCTCATAAAGGTGCTTCGGCACGACGCTCGACAGCGCCGGCAGCGCGTTGCGGATCAGCTGGAACGGCGTCGGCTTGGCGAATTTGAAGACCGCCGTCAGCTCGTCCGGCGTGTCCACGGCCTCCAGGTCCTTGAACACGGTACGGCCGAGATTTTGCAGCGGCTTCCAGATCTGCAGCGCCGAGAAGGCGACGTCGGCGGAGGTGAACGGCTTGCCGTCATGCCATTTGACGCCATCGCGCAACTTGAAGGTCACCGACAGGCCGTCGGCGGCACCTTCCCAGGAAAGCGCCAAGCGCGGTTCGAGCCCGTCCTTGCCGTCGAAGGAGGCTTCGGCCAGCGTCTCGACGATCTTGCTCGAGATGAAGAAGACACCGTTGGAGGCGACGATCGCGGGATTGAGGTTGCGCGGCTCGGAATCGGCGGCGAGGATCAGCCGGCCGCCCTTCTTTGGCGTCTGCGCGAAGCCGATCGTCGGCAATGCGGTCGAGGCCAGAAGCAGCGCCGAGCCGGCCAGCAGGCCGCGGCGTGAAATCGTCAATTCGGACATCGCTCAAACTCCCCTCTTCACGCCGTGGCAGGCGCGGCAATCCGGTGATTATGGCCCTTGGCAAAGGTTTCGCCAGAGACGGATTTGGCGCATCATGGCTTGGCTTTGAAATTTCCGTCCGCTGGACCAGCCGGCCGAAAGAGGCTCTCATGCTCTATTTGGTAGGACCACATTGTAGAGAAGCAGGATCGGGATCGAGCAGAAACCGCCTTTAGCGCGAAAGTGATCAATTCTGGCTGGACCAGAGTGGTCAAAATGATGCAGATTTGGCTGACAGCCATAAATCATGACGTTCGGCGCTCCTGCGGCCGATGAAAAACAGGGAGAGGCAGATGAACATCGCTCCGGGCAAAGCCGAGGTCAGCAGCGTTCCGTTCGACCAGGCGCGGGTGGACCGGCTGATGGACGAGGCCGGCATCGACGTGCTCTTCGCCACCTCCAAGCACAACACCCAATATCTGCTCGGCGGCTACAAGTTCATCTTCTTCGCGGCGATGGATGCGATCGGCCACAGCCGCTATTTGCCGATCGTCCTCTACGAGAAGGGCGGGCCGGAACATGCGGCCTATATCGGCAACAAGATGGAGGGCGGCGAGCACCAGAACCATCCGTTTTGGACTCCGACCTTGCACGCGGCCTGCTGGGGCACGCTCGATGCCGCCAATCTGGCGGTGGAGCATCTGCGCCAGATCGGCAGGTCGGCGGCCCGCATCGGCATCGAACCGGGTTTCCTGCCCTCCGACGCTTATATGCTGATCCGCAAGGCGTTGCCGGATGCCAAGCTGGTCGATGCGACCGACATGCTGGAACGCATGCGCGCCATCAAGACCGAGGCGGAGCTGGAGCAACTGCGCATCGCCTCCGAGCTGATCACCGATTCCATGCTGGCAACGATTGCCTGGGCGCGGGAAGGCACGAGCAAGACCGACATCATCGAGCAGCTCAGGCGCGAGGAGACCAATCGCGGCGCGCATTTCGAATATTGCCTGCTGACGCTGGGCTCCAGCCACAACCGCGCCGCGTCCAGCCAAGCGTGGAAGAAAGGCGAGGTGATGTCGATCGATTCCGGCGGCAACTATCACGGCTATATCGGCGACCTGTGCCGCATGGGTGTGCTCGGCGAGCCGGATGCCGAGCTTGAGGATCTTCTGACCGAAGTCGAAGCGGTGCAGCAGGCGGCCTTTTCCAAGGTCAAGGCGGGTATACTGGGCGGCGACATGATCGCGCATGCGGAGAGCGTGCTGAAGGCCTCCAAGGTCGCGACCTACACGGATTTCTTCGCCCACGGCATGGGGCTGATCACCCATGAGGCGCCGTTCCTGATGACCAACCATCCGGTCGCTTATGAAGGCACCTATGCGGCGAAGCCGCTGGAAAGGAACATGGTGCTGTCGGTCGAGACCACCATGCTCCATCCGTCGCGCGGCTTCATCAAGCTGGAGGATACGGTTGCGGTGACCGACAGCGGTTATGTGATGTTCGGCGACCGCGGGCGCGGATGGAACCGGGGCGGGGCTTCGTAGCCAAAGATCGGCGCTGCCCCTCATCCGCCCTTCGGGCACCTTCTCCCCGTGGAACGGGGAGAAGGAAAGTTCGTCACTCCCCCGCCGGCAGCAGCCTGAAATCAGGCAGGTCGCGCAGCGCCAGCTCGGGCCCCGCGGGCGAATAGACGACGAAAAGCTGCATCGGCTGGTCGCCGGTGTTGAGTGTCGAGTGGAAGCGGCTTTCCGGCACGTAGATGGTGCAGCCGGGGCCGACTTTCGCCACCACCGGATTGCCGTTCTCGTCCTCGACCATCTGCTCGCCATTGCCGGAGATGACGAAGATGATCTCTTCGGCGCCCGGATGGTTGTGGCGGGTGTGGCCCTTGCCCGGCGGCAGGTCGACGACGCCGCCGGAAAAGCGAGCGGCGCCGTTCACTTCCGGCGCCACGGTCAGCGACAGCTTGCCCCAGTCGAAGCCGAAGGCGCTGACATCCTTCGGGTAGACGAACACCTTGCTCTTGTCGGCCATTGCCTCATCCCTTCCTTTTCGTTTTTGTCGGGGCATCGGATTTCCCCAAAACCGGCTTCCACTTTTGGGTCCGATGCCCCAGCGCGACCGCCTTGAAGTCCGCCGTCTGCCTGGCGATTGCTGCCTCGGCCGGCAGCCGCTCCATCGAGCTTGCGCCATAGAAGCCGTGCAGCCCCCCGCAGCGCTCGAGGATATAGCGCGCGTCGTCGGGCATCGAGATCGGCCCACCATGGCAAAGCAGGATGACGTCCTTGCGCACCGAGCGCGCGGCGTCGGCGATGGCGTCGATCTCCTTGACGCAGGCGTCGAGCGTTTTCGCCGAGGTGGCGCCGATCGAGCCGCCGGTCGTGACGCCCATATGGGCGACGACGATGTCGGCGCCGGCTCGCGTCATGGCGCGCGCTTCGTCCGGATTGAAGACGTAGGGCGTGGTCAGGAGATCGAGCTTGTGCGCCTCGGCGATCATGTCGACCTCGAGGCCGAAGCCCATGCCGGTCTCCTCGAAGCTTTGGCGCATGGTGCCGTCGAACAGGCCTACGGTCGGAAAATTCTGCACGCCGGAAAAACCCATCGTCTTCAGTTCGGCCAAAAGCAGCGGCATGATGACGAAGGGGTCAGTGCCGTTGACTCCGGCCAGCACCGGCGTCTTCTTCACCACCGGCAGCACTTCATAGGCCATCTCCTTGACGATCTCGTTGGCGTTACCATAGGCAAGCAGGCCGGCGGCCGAGCCGCGCCCGGCCATGCGGTAGCGACCGGAATTGTAGATGATGATAAGGTCGATGCCGCCGGCTTCCTCGGCCTTGGCCGACAGGCCGGTGCCGGCGCCGCCTCCGACGATCGGCACGCCATCGGCGATCATGTTGCGGAATTTTTCCAGGATCGTTTTGCGGGGAATGGCGGCCATGCTTGTCGTCTCTCAGTTTTTGGCGATGTCGAGGAACGCCTCGGCGGCGGCCTTGGCGAATGCGGGGTCGTTGATGTGCAGCGGCAGGCGCGTCACGGTGCGGTCCGTGGTCGGCTCGATCGTGCGCTCGATGGCGTCGAACAGTGCCGCGTCGGCGTCCGGATCGAAGAAGGCGCCGCCTTCCATATCCAGCGCCGACACGCCGTTTTCCGGGATCAGGAAACGGACCGGGCCGCCGCACCGGGCGAGGCGGCCGCCGATCCATTCACCGATCCTGCGGCATTCCTCGGCCGTGGTGCGCATCAGCGTGACGTTGGGGTTGTGCTCGTAGAACAAGCGTCCGCGATAACGATCGGGGATCGTGGCCGGCGCCCAGAAATTCACCATGTCGAGGGCGCCGACCGAGCCGACATAGGGCAGCTTCGCGCGGGCAATCGCGCCGAAGCGATCCTCGGTCGCGGGCAGCACGCCGCCGAACAGGAAGTCACAGACTTCGGTCGTGGTGATATCGAGGACGCCGGCCAGCAGACCGCTGTCGGCGAGCTTCTCCATCGAGCGGCCGCCGGTGCCGGTGGCGTGGAAGACCATGCAGTCATAGTCGGCGCGCAATCGGTCGACGATCGCGGTCACACAGGGCGTGGTGACGCCGAACATGGTGAGCCCCAGCGCCGGCTTGCCGGCGGCGGCCGGGGCGGGCTTCGCGGCCATGCCGGCGATAGCCTGGGCGGCATTGTGCAGTACCGTGCGGGAGAGCCTGTTCAGTCCCGCCATGTCGGTCACCGACGGCATCATGACGATGTCGGAGACGTCGACGTAAGGCGCGGTATCGCCGGAGGCCAGCGTCGAAACCATGAGCTTCGGCAGGCCGAGCGGCAGCGCGCGCATGCCGGCGGTGACGATCGACGTGCCGCCGCCGCCGCCGATGCCGATGATGCCGGCGATGTCGTTGCGCGACCGGATGAAATTGACGAAGGCGGCGCCCATGCCGGCGACGGCGCCGCCGCGGTCATCGAGGCCGAGAACCGCGCCGGCTCCCTTGGCATGATGCGCGGCGACCTCGCTTGCGGGGATGTCGACCGGGACAGTCGCGCCGCGCGTGCCGATATCGACACGCATGACCGCGCCGCCGGCCTTGGCGACGGCATCGGCCAGGAAGGCGAGTTCCTCACCCTTGGTGTCGGCGGTGCCGACCACATAGATGCGCCCCATCGGTGGTTCCCCGTCATCCGGCATGTCCGGCATCGCCGTCCGCCTTTTTTTGCCCCACCCTTAAGCTCCTCGGCACAAGCCTCGTCGCTGGTGGGACCCCATATCGCCTGGCGTTGCCATTGCAAATTTTTGAGACGCGCGTATCGTATTGATATGGATGTCTCACGTCAACAAGCCGCCGCCAACGATGATGCCGCCCAGGCGCCGGCCATCGAGAAGGGGCCGCGCGCCCGCACAAGGCGACTGATGCTGGAGACGGCGACGAGGCTGATGCAGTCCGGCATGACCCCGTCGGTCAGCGAGGTCGCGGAGGCGGCGGAGGTGTCGCGCGCGACCGCCTACCGTTATTTCCCGAGCCAGGCGGCGCTGGTGCAGGCCGTGGTCGACGAAGGGCTCGGCCCGATCCTGACCTGGAAGTCGGCGTCCGACGATGCCGAGCGGCGCGTGGCGGATCTCTTCGCCACCGCGATGCCGCGCATCGAAGCCTTCGAGGCGACCTTCAAGGCGGCGCTGAAACTGTCCCTCGATCAATGGGCACGGCGCGAGGCGGGCACGCTCGGATCGGAACCGGCCTTAAAGCGCGGCCATCGCGTCGACTTGCTGAAGGATGCGATCGCGCCGCTCAAGGGGCGCTTGAAGCCGCGCCAGCTCAAGCGCCTTGCCCAGGCGCTGTCGCTGGTGTTCGGCGTCGAGGTGGTCACGGTGTTGAAGGATATATGGGGGCTGGACAGCGCCGAGATGATGTCGGTCGCGCAATGGGCGGCGGGCGCGCTGGTGCGTGCCGCGATGATGGAATCGGAGGCGAAATCGGCGATGTCCAAGGCAACAACGGCCTAAATCTGGTTCGACCAGATTAAGGGGACAGTTTGGAATGCTAATTGTGATGGGCAGCCTGTGGCAAGGGCTCTGCATATCAAGGAGTAGGAAAAGCAAAGGAAAACAGGCGGATATCGTAATGTTTCGCTTTTTCGGCTACTGCTGGCCACTTAAGAAAGCGCTTGACGCCAAGCCGGAATTGGTAATACCAGATCAAGACAGATAAAGCGGATCAAAAAGTGAAGGCTGCGATCCATTTCCGGCAGGGCGACGAGGCCTGGAACCGGAGGGGCGCCATCACAGGAGGAACTACCAGGGCCGGCTTTCGCTGCCAGCCCGCATGAGACGGTAGAATGCGCACAAGGGAGGAAAACTATGCGCAAGTTAGTGACCAGCGTGCTTGCTGGTGTCGGCCTGGCGCTTGCCTGCGGGACATCCGTGCACGCGCAGGAAAAGTCGCTCACCATCTTCTGGGCGGAATGGGATCCGGCCAACTACCTGCAGGAACTCGGCAACGAGTATGAGAAGGAAACCGGCGTCAAGATCACGGTTGAAACCACGCCGTGGTCCGACTTCCAGACCAAGGCTTTCACCGAGTTCAACGCCCATGGCGACGCCTATGACCTCGTGGTGGGCGACTCGCAGTGGCTCGGCGCGGGCTCGACCGGCGGCCACTATGTCGACCTGACCGACTTCTTCAACAAGTACAACCTCAAAGAAGTCATGGCGCCGGCGACGGTCAAATACTACGCTGAATATCCCGGCAACAGCGGCAAGTACTGGGCAATCCCGCTCGAGGGCGACGCCGTCGGCTGGTCCTACCGCAAGGACTGGTTCGAGGACCCGAAGGAAAAGGAAGCCTTCAAGGCCAAGTATGGCTACGACCTCGACGTGCCGAAGGATTTCAAGGCGCTGCGCGACATCGCTGAATTCTTCTACCGGCCGGACCAGAAGAAATACGGCATCGCCATCTACACCGACAATTCCTATGACGCGATGGCGATGGGCTTCGAGAACGCCCTGTTCTCCTACGGCGGCGAGCTCGGCGACTACTCCACGTACAAGGTCGACGGTATCGTCAACTCCGACAAGGCCGTCGCGGCACTGGATGCCTACAAGGAACTCTACAAGTTCACGCCTCCGGGCTGGGCCAAGTCGTTCTTCGTCGAGGACAACCAGGCGATCACCGAGAACCTCGCGGCGATGAGCATGAACTACTTCGCCTTCTTCCCCTCGCTGATCAACGAGTCGTCAAATCCGAACGCCAAGAACACCGGTTTCTTCGCCAATCCTCCGGGACCGAATGGCGACCAGTTCGCGGCTCTCGGCGGCCAGGGCATCTCCATCGTCTCCTATTCGCAGAAGCAGGACGAGGCGATGAAGTTCCTGGAATGGTTCATCAAGGACGACACCCAGAAGAAATGGGCGGCTCTCGGCGGCTATACCTGCAGCGCCGCGGTGCTGAAATCGCCGGAATTCCAGAGTGCAACGCCGTATAACAAGGCCTTCTACGAGACCATGTTCAAGGTGAAGGACTTCTGGGCTGTGCCGGAATATGCCGAACTGCTGCAGCAGCTCAACCAGCGCGTCTATCCCTACATGATCGGCGGCTCGGGCACCGCCAAGGAAACGCTGGACGCGCTTGCCGCCGACTGGAACGCGACCTTCAAGAAATACGGCCGCGTGAAGTAACCGACATGCCTCACGGAGGAGGCTTCTCATGCCTCCTCCGTTTGCTTTTTGAGAATCCGGAGCAGGGTTTTGGCGAGCACGATGATCACTACGCTGGACAGGTCCTCGCGGGCCGCAGCGCGCGGCCTCAGCGACATTTCGATCCGCAATCTCTTCATCATCCCGACGATCCTGTTCCTGATCGTCTTCAACATCTTTCCGTTGATCTATTCGCTCGGCTATTCCTTCACCGATTTCCGCGCGTCGACCAACGCGCCGGCTAATTTCGTCGGGCTGCAGAACTATCGCGATCTGCTCAACGACCCCTATGTCTGGTCGAACTTCGCCATCACCGCGAAATATGTGATTGTCTCGGTCGTCGGACAACTGCTTGTCGGCTTTGGCGTGGCGATGCTGCTCAACCGGGATATTCCGCTCAAGGGCCTTATCACTACGCTGCTGTTACTGCCGATGATGCTTTCGATGGCCGTCGTCGGCCTGTTCTGGAAACTGCTTTACGACCCTTCATGGGGCGTCATCAACTATGCGCTCGGGCTCGGCAATTTCGAGTGGCTGGCAGACCCGAAGATGGCGCTCTATGCGGTCGCCTTGACCGATATCTGGATGTGGTCGCCCTTCGTCATGCTGCTGTCGCTGGCCGGCCTCTCGGCGGTGCCGAAACATCTCTACGAGGCCGCGGCGATCGACCGCGCCGGCCCGTTCTACACCTTCTTCCGCATCACCCTGCCGCTGGTCGCGCCGATCCTGATGATCGCGGTCATTTTCCGCACCATGGAAGCGTTCAAAACCTTCGATCTCGCCTACATCCTGACCAGCCAGCCGACGGCCGAACTTATCTCGATCCGGCTCTACAAGATGGCTTTCCAGGAATGGCAGACGGGGCGCTCCTGCGCCATGGCCTACATCGTGCTGATCATGGTGCTGGCGATCACCAACATCTACGTCAAATACCTCAATAAAGTGAAGGAGCGCTGACAGATGGCCGCCGTCCGCACTTCTTCAGAAATCACCTTCAACCGCATCGCCATCGTCATCGTTCTGCTGGTGACGATCATTTTCCTGGCGCCAATCTACTGGATCGCCTCGACGGCATTCAAGCCGCGCGCCCTCGCCACCACCATCCCGCCGACGGTCATCTTCCAGCCGGAGATATCGCCCTTCGTGAAGCTGTTCACCAAGCGGTCCCAGATGCGCAATCCGCCGACGCCGGAAGAATATGCGGCCGCCCCATGGTGGGAGCGCGTCGTCTTCGACGGCGGCGAAAAGATCGTGCGCGACGGCAAGGGTGAGGTGCAGTGGTCGGGCTATCCGAGCCGCTTCCTGAACTCGCTGATCGTGGCGATCACCTCGACCGTGCTCGCAGTCGGCATGGGCACGTTCACCGCCTACGGCTTCTCGCGCTTCAAGGTGAAGGGAGAGGCGGACCTGCTCTTCTTCATCTTGTCGACGCGCATGCTGCCGCCGGTGGTGGTCGCGATCCCGATGTTCCTGATGTACCGGGCCGTGGGGCTGAACGATTCCCATCTCGGGCTGATCATTCTCTACACCGCCTTCAACCTGTCCTTCTCGGTCTGGCTGATGAAAGGCTTCATCGACGAGATCCCGAAGGAATATGAGGAGGCGGCACTCGTCGACGGCTACACGCGCATGGAAGCCTTCTTCAAGATCGTGCTGCCGGAGGCCGCCACCGGCATCGCCGCCACCGCCGTGTTCTGCTTCATCACGGCGTGGAACGAATATGCCTTCGCGCTGATCATGACCAACCGCCGCGCCCAGACCGCGCCGCCCTTCATCCCGAGCCAGGTCGGCTCCGGCCTGCCCGACTGGACGGTGATCGCCGCCGGCACGTTCCTGTTCCTGCTGCCGGTCGCGATCTTCACCTTCCTGCTCCGCAACCATCTGTTGCGCGGCATGTCCTTCGGAGCGATCCGCAAATGAGCTTTCGCGCGATCAACGAGAAGTATCTGGAGCCTGGATCGCAGATCCTGATGGTGCTGGGCATCGTCGCGCTCTGCCAGCCCTGGAACATGCCGCTCCACACCTACGGCGTGACGATCATCCTGATCGGCCTGATCGGCTTCAACGTCACCTCCAAGATCCCACGCGAGGAGCAGGCCGGCACGGGACACGGAGCCGACCAGCAGGCGCGCAACGCGGGGGCACAGCATTGACCCAGATCGAGCTTCGCGGCGTCCAGAAATTCTTCGGCGCCGTCCAGGTCATCAAGGACCTGAACCTCAAGATCGACGACAACGAGTTCATCGTGCTGCTCGGACAGTCGGGCTGCGGCAAGACGACGACGCTGCGCGCCATTGCCGGGCTGGAGACCATCGACCAGGGCGACATATTGATCGACGGCAAACCGGTGCAGCACCTCAAGGCTGCCGACCGCGACATCGCCATGGTGTTCCAGTCGTTCTCGCTCTATCCGCATATGAACGTCTACGAGAACATCGCCTTTCCGCTGCGCGCGACGCGCAAGAGCAGGAGCGAGATCGACACCGAGGTGCGCTCGGTGGCCAAGACGCTGCAGATCAGCGATCTTCTCAACAAGAAGCCCTCGGCGCTGTCGGGCGGCGACATGCAGCGCGTGGCCATCGGCCGGGCGCTGGTGCGGCGCCCGAAGGCGATGCTGATGGACGAGCCGATCGGCGCGCTCGATGCCAAGCTGCGCGAGGAAATGCGCGCCGAGATCAAGCGGCTGCATATCAAGCAAGGCTCGACCAGCATCTATGTCACGCACGACCAGATCGAGGCGATGAGCCTCGCCGACCGCATCGTCATCATGCATGAGGGCGTGCTGCAGCAGGTCGGCACGCCGGACGAGGTCTATTCGCATCCGGCCAATCTGTTCGTCGCGCAGTTCGTCGGCAGCCCGGTGATGAACGTGGCTGAGGCGACGGTCGCCGAGAATGCGTCGGCTGCTTCCGTCTCCGTCGGCGGCGCGGCCACCGGCTTCGAGTTTCCGCGCGCGCTGCTTTCCAAGCTCAACGGCCATGCCGGCGGCCAGCTGACGCTCGGCATCCGGCCGGAAGGCGTGCTGGTGCGCCGCGAGGCGACGGACGGCTTCCTGCCAGTCGAAACACAGATCGTCGAGCCGCTGGGATCCTTCGATATCGTCGATCTCAAGGTCGGCTCCAAGATGCTGCGCGCCCGCACCAAGAGCGGCTTCATCGGCGGTGCGGGCGAAAAGGTCTATGCGCGGATCGATCCTTCGCAGGCGCATTTCTTCGACGCCGCGAGCGGCAAGTCGCTCGGAGTGAGATTGTAATGGCCCATATCCAGCTGAAGAACATCTCCAAGACGTTCGGCACCCACACGGCTCTGTCCAATCTCGATCTCGACATCGCCGACGGCGAATTCTTCGTGCTGCTCGGCGAGACGGGCGCCGGCAAGACGACGACGCTGAGGATGGTCGCGGGCCTTGAGAAGCCGACCGAGGGCCAGGTCTTCATCGACGGCGTCGACGTCGCCGACTGGGGCGCTGCCGAACGCGACGTGGCGCTGGTGCTGCAGCAATATTCGCTCTATCCGCGCTACACGGTGCGGCAGAACCTCGAATTTCCGCTAAAGCCGAAGATCCGCCGGCTGCCGGATGCCGAGATCAAGGACCGCGTGGCGCGCGCGGCCCGCACGCTCAGGATCGAGCACCTTCTCGACCGCAAGACGGACCGGCTTTCCGGCGGCGAGATGCAGCGCGTGTCGATCGGCCGGGCGATCGTGCGCAAGCCGCGCGTGTTCCTGATGGACGAGCCGCTGTCGGCGCTCGACGCCAAGCTGCGCGAGGCGCTGCGCACGGAATTGAAGAACCTGCAGATGCAGCTTGGCGCCACATTCCTGTTCGTCACGCATGACCAGATCGAAGCCATGTCGATGGGCGACAAGGTCGGCGTGCTCAACCATGGCCGCATCGTCCAGACGGGCACGCCGCATGAGATCTACAACAATCCTCGCGACACCTATGTCGCGAGCTTCGTCGGTTCGCCGCCGATGAACCTCATCGACGGCAGACTGGTCAACGACCGCGCCGTGATGGCGCCGATGAATTTCGAGCTGCCGCTGACAGTTGGGGCCAAGACTTTTGGCGGGGGCAGGACGAGTGGCGCGACCAACGGTCGGCCACTCGTCTTCGGCATCCGTCCGGAGGACGTCTACCTGGAGAGCGGCGCGCCGGTCGAGGCGCACGTCCACGACGTCGAGAACCACGGTGTGGAGAAGATCCTGACGCTCAGGGTCGGCGAAACGATGCTGCGGGCAACCGTGCCGGCCAGGACCGATGTCGCGATCGAACAGCCGGTGCGCTTTGCCTGGAACCCGGACAAGGTGGTGCTGTTCGACAAGGGCAGCGGCGTCAGCCTGCGGCACGCCGGATAGCGGTCAGCAGGATCACGCATTCGGTGTCCGACAGGCAGGCATCGTCATGCATTTCGTCGGCCTTCTGGGGTCCAGTAGGAGCCGGCGGCAACTCGGCCCTGTTGGCTTCGCCGCCCTGCATCTGCCAATGCGCCCAGAGGCCCTTGATGACCACGGCGCGGTAATCGGCGGTGTGGGCATGGACGGGCGCGCTCCAGTTGCGGGGAACCTTCAGCAGCGTGCCGGCCGGGCCTTTCGTTCGTTCGCCCCATAGCGGGCCAAGGCGCTGTGGCTGGCCCGGCGCTTCGACGGCAGGTAGCTGTCCTCGAGCGCGAAAGCCGGGCTTGGCAGGATGGCGAGCGCGGCAAGCGCAAGCGCAAGCGATGCAAGATGATTGGGCATGCTGTTTCCTCCGTCAGCCAGCCTATGCCGCCTCGGCCGGCGGGAATGACACGGTGTCCAAAGGACTTGGCAATTCCTCCAGCCTGGCCACCGGCTGCTTGTAATCAGGATTGTTCGTCGGCGCCGGTGTGACGGAAATGGCTCGGCGCCACGCCCATCACCCGCTTGAAGGCGCGGCTGAAGGAGGCTTCCGAATCGTAACCCAGCCTCGATGCCGCCACCGAAACCCGCATGCCGTCGCGGGTGAGCCATTGCCGGGCCTGGTGCATGCGCACACGCAGCACATATTTGGCCGGCGTCTCACCGACCACGGTGGCGAAGCGCTGCGCAAAGGCGGAGCGTGAGGCGCCCATCATCCTGGCCAGCGCCTCGACCGTCCAGTCGCGCTCCGGCTGCAGGTGGATAGCGGCAAGCACCTTGCCGACATCCGGGTTGCGCACGGCGGCGATCCATCCGGTGGCGTCGCCGCAGCCATTCTCCACCCAGGAGCGGATGATGGTGGCCGCGAGCACGTCGGCCAGGCGGGCGAGGATGCCGCCGGAGCCGACGCGGTCCATCGTCACCTCGCCCGCCATCGCGTCGAGCAGATGCTGGATGCCGGGCGCGTTGGCCATCAGCTTATGCGCCTGCATCAGGTCGGGCATCATCTCCAGCAGCGGATGCGAGCCGTCGAGGTTGAAATGCATGCTGCCGCAAAACAGCAAGGTCTTGCAGCCGTCGCAGCCGTTCGAGACGTCGTAGATGTTCTCGCACACCGGCTCGATCGTGTAGCGGCCGATCGGCACCGGCGGCACGCCGGGCGCGCTCGCCAGCACATGCTCGTCGCCGCGCGGGATCAGCAGCGCGTCGCCCACCGAGAGCTTTATCCATTCCTTGGCCGGCGAGAACAGCCAGCAGCCTCGCTGTCCGATGAAATGGAAGCGCGCCGCCTTCTGCGCGGGAAAGGAAACGGCCCACGGCTCGCCAAGCACGCAGCGGCCGTAATCGACGCCGTCAAGGCGCAGGCCCCGCAACATGTCGGTCAGCGGGTCGCCGGAAGCCTGCAGAATGGTTTTGGACGAATTGTAATTCATTTCGGCGTTTCTAGCATGGAAACTCCAGCCGGTCACTCCCTATGTTGCGCTGCAGCCAAATGTTGCGCCGCAACCGAATCGAACTGACAGAGCCGCCCGCCGGCATGTAACGGGGGGAGTCCGATCTGGTCATCTCTTGCGTGGCGCCGCAAACAGATCGGAGATTTTGCCATGACCGAACCCGCAACGGGCGCCGTCGACGCCACTATTCTCGACGTAAGCGAGCCGGACGAACGAACCGAACCGGCCTGGGCGGCGGTGGTCTCGCTGGCGCTCGGCGTTTTCGGCCTGGTGACCGCCGAATTCCTGCCCGCCAGCCTGTTGACGCGGCTGGCGCAGGACCTCGGCGTCAGCGAAGGCGCCGCCGGCCAGGCGGTGACGGCGACGGCCGTCGTCGGCGCGATCGCGGCGCCGACCATGGCGATCGTCACCAAGCGGCTCGACCGCCGGTTGGTCATGTGGATCCTCTCCGTCCTTTTGATCGTCTCCAACCTCGTCGCCGCCTTCGCGTCCTCGCTCACCATGCTGCTTCTTGCCCGCGTGGTGCTCGGCGTTGCGCTTGGCGGTTTCTGGTCGATGTCGGCGGCCATGGCGCTGCGGCTTGTGCCGATGCGGCTGATGCCGCGCGCCATGTCGATCATCCTGACCGGCGTCTCGGTCGCCACGGTCACGGCGGCTCCGGTCGGCGCCTATGTCGGCGATATCTGGGGCTGGCGCACCGCCTTCATGATCGCGGCGGTCGTCGGCGGGCTGGCGCTCCTGGTGCAACTCGCCACCCTGCCAAGCCTGCCGCCGACCGCGGTCGCGAGCTTCCGCACGCTGGCCGAGGTGCTGAAGCGACCGATGATCCGGATCGCGCTGCTGGTGGTGCTGCTGGTCGCGTCCGGGCAGTTTGCCGGCTTCACCTATGTGCGGCCGTTCCTGGAGACGGTACCGGCAATGCCGATCGAAACCATCTCGCTGGTGCTGCTCGCCTATGGCATCGGCGGCTTCTTCGGCAATTTCGCCGGCGCCTTCCTGGCCGAGCGCAACCTGAAGATGGCGGTCGGCCTGGCGCCGCTGCTGATCGCCTTGTCGGCGGCGGCGCTGCTCATGCTTGGCGCCTCGCCGATAACGGCGGCTGTAGCAGTCACCGCCTGGGGCTTTGCCTTCGGCGCCGTTCCGGTCGGCCTGCAGACCTGGCTGGTGCGCGCCGCTCCCGACCAGGCCGAGAGCGCCGGCGGCCTGATGGTCGCGACCTTCCAGGTGGCGATCGCGCTTGGCGCCGTCGTCGGCGGCCTTCTGGTCGATCATGCCGGTGTCGCCACCGCCTTCGCCTATAGCGGCGTGGCGACCTTGCTCGCGGCGCTGGTGGCCTTCCTGATGGGACCGAAGCAGGCTGCCGAGTAGCTAAGACTGCTTGCCTCCCAGGCATCGGCCCGGCGGCTCTCACGAGCGCCGGGCCGATAATTTTTAGCTTCAGGCCGCGCCACCGTCGAACTCGAAGACTTCGATGGTCGCCAGGTCGACGTCTTCCAGGCAGTTGATGTTGACATAGGCGGATCGTTCGTTGCCCTCGCTTACATCCTCGGCGAAAGGGTGCATGCCGCAGGTGCGGCAGAAGCGATGCGCGATCGCGCCTTTGCCGAATGTGTAGCGGCCGAGGTCGTCGCCCCAGGCGACCAGATTGAGCTTCTCATGCGGCACGGCCCACAACAGCGCGCCCTTGCGCCGGCAGATCGAGCAATTGCAGCGCACGGCCATGCCAAGCTCGCCCTCGACCTCAAACGCCACCTTGCCGCAGTGGCAGCTGCCTTTGTACAGCATCAGCATCTTCCCATCGCTGGCAGGGTGCAAAGGCACGCTTGCCGGGTTATCTCTTGGCTGGCCCAACATCAGGCCGTGCCTAAAAGACGTTGCAACTTTGCAGGGCCCGACATCGAAAATGCAATCCGTTCGCGACCGTCTTGAAATCATCCTGTCACGTCTTGCCAATCGCGCGGCCGACGAGAAGGTCTATACGAAGCTCTACGCCGAGGCGGCGCGTGCAGCCGCCGATGCGGCCGATGCCCGCCGCAAGGCGGGTGTGAGCCTCGGACCGCTCGACGGGCGCATCGTCTCGATCAAGGACCTGTTCGATGCCGCCGGGGAGCCGACGACCGCCGGGTCACTGATCCATGCCGAGGCCTCAGCCGCCGCGCGAGATGCGGCGATCGTGCGGAGGCTGCGCCAGGCGGGAGCCGTCATCCCCGGCAAGACCAACATGACCGAGTTCGCCTTCACCGCGATCGGCGACAATCCGCATTACGGCACGCCGGGCAATGCCGCCGATGCAAGCCTGATCCCGGGCGGGTCGTCATCGGGGGCGGGCGTTGCGGTCGGCGAGGGCACGAGCGACATCTCGATCGGTTCGGACACCGGCGGCTCGGTGCGCATCCCGGCCTCGCTCAACGGTGTCGTCGGCTTCAAGCCGACGGCGGGGCGGGTGCCTTTGGTAGGCGCTTTTCCGCTGTCGATGACGCTGGATTCGATCGGGCCGCTTGCCGGCAACGTCGCCGATTGCGCGATTGCCGATGCGATCATGGCGGGAACTGAGCCAACGGAGCTTCGGCCGGTCCCACTCGCCGGCCTGCGCGTCGGCATTCCGCGCGGCGACTTGTTCGGCGAGACGCAAGCGGAGGTCGCCGCGGCTTTCGAGGGCTGCATCGACCGGATCGGGCTAGCCGGCGCCCGTGCTGCCGATTTGTCCATCGACGATCTCATCGCCGAGATGCGGGCCGCCACCAAACGCGGGACCATCGCTTCCATGGAAGGTGCGGAAGTGCATGCCGACTGGCTGGCGAGCGGCGCCTCGGTACCGGTCGATCCGCATGTCACCGGGCCGTTGTCGCGCGCGCTGGCCGTTCCCGCTTCCGCCTACATCCGCACGATCCGCCGTCGCGGCGAGCTTGTGGCGGTAATGGCGGAACGGCTGGAGACGATTGATGTGCTGGCCTTGCCGACCGTGCCGATGGTCGCGCCCTCCATTGCCGCCATGGCTGGCGACGAAGCGCTGCGCGACAAGGCGGAAGGGCTGCTCCTGCGCAACACGCAGGTCGCCAACCAGTTCGACCTCTGCGCGATCTCGCTGCCCATGCCCGGCATGAAGCTGCCGGCTGGTGTGATGCTGGTGGGCAAGCACGGGCATGACAGTCATCTGCTGCGCATTGCCGCCGCGGTCGAGACTTTGCTTGGCCGTTGATAGGGCGCGGCGCCCGGGAATTCGCTGTCCCGCTGTCATCTCTGGCTGCATCGTCGGGATGGTCGCCGGGAACTAACCGTCGGCTGGAAAGCGCCGCCGGTAGTGCTCGACGACTTCCGGATTGCGCAGATTGACCGGCAATTTGCCGGCGAGCACCAGCAACGCCTCGCCGGCGGCGCCGACCCCCATGCGCATCATCGATTCCTCGGTGATGCCGGCCATATGCGGGGTGACGATGACATTGTCGAAGCCGAAATAAGGATGGTTGGGCGGCAGCGGCTGCGTGGAAAAAACGTCCAGCGCGGCGCCGCCGATGCGGCCCGCTCGCAACGCTTCGATCAGCGCCTCGTCGTCGACCACCGGGCCGCGCGAGACATTGATCAGCAACGCGTTGGGCTTCATGCGGGCGATGCGCTCGCGGCCGATCAGGCCGCGGGTCTCCTCCGTCAGCGGGCAGCAGAGCACAATGATATCGCTCTGCTCGACCAGCGCGTCGATCGACAGGAAGCCGACACGTTCGGGCGCCGGGCGCAGGCTTCGCGTGGTCGCCACGACATTGAGGTCGAAGCCGTGCGCGGCGATATGGCCGACGGCCTGACCGACCGCGCCGAGGCCGACGATGCCGATCGTCTTGCCGGCAAGCTCGCTGGTCGAATTGGCATGCTCGCGCCCCGCAAGCCAGCCCTTGGCGCGCAGGTCGCGGTCCATCGGTCGGAAGCGCCGCAGCAGCGCAAGGGCCACGAACATCACATGCTCGGCGACCGAGCGGGCATTGACGGCGGGCACATTTGCCACCAGCACGCCGGCGGCGGTCGCGGCCTCCACCGGGATCATGTCCAGCCCGGCGCCGTGGCGGATCGCGGCGCGCAGGCTCGAAGCACCCGCAAACAGCTCCGGCGGCAGCGGCGCGCGCACGATGACGATATCGGCATCGCTCGCTTCGGCGATCAGAGTCTTGGGATCGAGCGCGGAAGCGACGGCCAGCCGCCCGGCTCCGGCCAGCATGGCCGTGGCGCGAGGATGCAGCGGATGCGTCGACAGGATCTTGCGCATGAGGTTTTGTTTTTCTCCGCATTTCTGCGACGCCAAGCGACAACGCTTGGCTGCAAAATGCTCTAGGCCTTTTCGAGCGCCGGGCTTTTCGGCTCCATTCCGCGGCCTTCGATGATCCCCTTCCAGTAGCTCTCGGCGCCCTGCAAATGGGCATTCATCAGGGCCTGGGCGAGGTTGCCGTCGCGGCGCAACAGCGCCTCGTAGATCTGGATGTGCTCGGCATGTGAGCGCACGCTGCGTTCGGGATCGTTGAAATAGATCGGCAGGCGCTGCTCGCCCATCAGGTAATAGACGCTGCAGATGTTGTGAAAGACGCTGTTCTTGGTCGCGCGCACGATCTCGAGGTGGAACTCGCGGTCCTCCTTGGCGAGGCCCTCGCCGGCGGCGATGCGCTCTTCGGAGGCTTTCAGGATCTCGCGCAGGCGTTCGAAGTTTTCTTCCGTTGCGCGCGAGCAGGCAAGCTCGGCCGCCTTGATCTCGTGGATCTTGCGCAACTCGACGGTCTCGTAGATCTGCACCGGATCGAGCGGCAGGCCGGCGCGGGCGAAAAGCGCCAGCGCTTCCACGCTCGCCTGCTTGGTGTCGATATAGATGCCGGACTTGGCGCGTCGCTCGACGATGCGCATGGCTTCCAGGATGGCCAGCGCTTCGCGGATCTGGCCACGGCTGACGCCGAAATGCTCCGCCAGCTCGCGCTCCGAGGGCGTGCGGCCGGACTCTTTGTCCGAGTTGGCGAAGAGGTAGGCGGCAAGTTCCGCGAGAAGGTTCTTTTCTTTCATCGTCAAATACGTTGCGCGTGCGCCTCCAGGAATCGCTCGGAGATGGTGAAACCCAATCCAGGCTTTTCAGGGATCGCTATCATACCGTCCTTCGCTTCGACAGTCTCCTCGACAAGGTCGTGGATCATCGGGTTGGCGCCGAGCGAATATTCGATGATGAAGCTGGCGGGCGAGGCGGCACAGACATGCAGCCCGGCAAAGAAGCAGGGCGCGCCGGCCCAAAGGTGCGGCGCGAAACGCAGGTTGAAGGCGCTGGCGATGGTACCGATCTTCATCGCCTCGCTGATGCCGCCGCAGAAGGCGGGATCCGGCTGGAAGATGTCGGCCGATTTCAGCACCGCCAGATCGCGGAAGGCGTAGCGCGTCGCCTCGCTTTCGCCTGTCGCGATCGGCGTCGCGCCCGAGGCGCGCACTTCGGCCATGCCCGGCTTGTCGTCGGCGATCACCGGTTCCTCGAACCAGGCAAGGTCGAGATCGGCGGTGAGCTTGATGAAGCGCTTGGCCTCGGCGACGGTGTAAGTGCCATGCGCGTCGACCATCAGATCGACATCGGGCCCGATCGCCTGCCTTGCGGCGCGGACGCGCGCGGCCGAGACATGCGGGGCGCCGTCCATGGCGCCGACGCGCATCTTCAGCGCCTTGAAGCCGCCCTTGGCGATATAGGATTTCAACTGCTCGCCGATGGCGTCGGCGGAGGCCCAGCCGCCCGAGGCATAGGCCTGCATCCGCTCGACCTTGCGGCCGCCGAGCAGCCGCCATACCGGCTGCCCCAGCGATTTGCCGAGAATGTCCCAGAGCGCGATGTCGACGGCGCTGATCGCCGCGACGCTCATGCCGCGCCGCGCCAGCTGCGGCATGGCATGGCCGGCATGCGCGGCCGTCTCGTACCGCACACCGTTGTAGAGCATTTCCCAGATGATGCCGATGTCGGCCGGATCGCGGCCGATGAGCTGTGGGCCGATCTCGTGGTTGAGCATATGGACGAGCGCGCCATAGCTGCCGGCGCTGCCGGCGGCGTTCTTGCCCTCGCCCCAGCCGACCAGGCCATCGTCGGTTTCGATGCGCAAAATGGCGGCGTCGAACGTCGTCACCTGACCGAAGTCGCTGCGATGCTGCTTCGCGACTTCGATCGGGATACGAACCCACCAGGCCTGGACGCGTTTGATGCGCATGTTTTCCCTTCGGCCCCTCCGCCCGCCGGGTGGAAGGGATAGGTTTCAATCGGAGGCCTACTTGATCAGCGGCAGCAGCGTTTCGGCGGTGATGCGCATCTGGTCGGTGTAGAATTTTTCCGTGAGCACGCTGGAGCCGTGGTCCTGGATGAACTTGAGCTGCTCGGGCGAGATGTCGACCGGATTGCGCTCGACCATCTCAGGATAGGGCGCCGCCGGCGTGCGGTCGACGGGCGCGACGAACTCGTTGGTCAGCGCGCCGTCATAGCCGACTTCCTTCAGCGTGCGCACGATCTTCGGCCAGTCGATCTGGCCAAGGCCGGCGGCGAAGCGGTTGTTGTCGGCGACATGGAAATCGAACAGGCGCTTGCCGACCTGGCGGATCGCATCATAGACGTTAAATTCCTCCATGTGGATATGGTAGGCGTCGAGGCAGACGCCGCATTCGGGGCTCACCGCATCGGCGAGCGCCAGCGCCTGGGCGCCGCGGTTGAAGAGATAGGTCTCGAAGCGGTTGAGCGGCTCGACGGCGATCCTGACGCCGACCTTCTTGGCATGGGTGAAACACTCGCGCGTGGCGTCGACCACCCAGCCCCATTCCTCCGCCTCGGTGCCGTCCGGCACGACCTTGCCGACAGTCGCGGGCACCAGCGTGATGATCTCGCCCTCGAGCTCGCTCACCATGGTGAGCACGTCCTTGACATACTGGACCGAGCGCTCGCGCTGGCCCTGGTCCTTGGCGGCGAGGTTGCGCTCGCCCAGCATCAGCGTCACCGAACCCCAGCAGCGTATGCCGTGCTCCTTCAGAAGCGCACGCGTCTCCTTGGTCTTGTACTGCTCGGGCTCGCCGGAAATCTCGATCGATTCGTAGCCGAATTTCTTGATGCGCTTGAGCGTCACCTCCAGCGGCTCCGCCCGCATCCAATTGTGCGTCGAAAGATGCATGGTCTATCCTTCCCAGAATTCGCCTGTCACGTTTTACCCCACGACGGCTCCGATAGAAGCGGTCGCACGTTTCCTCCCCAAGGCGTTTGCCAGCATTTTCTTGAAACTGGTTCGACCAATTGGGCCTTCCATGACCTCTACAGCAAATTTTCCTGCACGGCAAGAAGTGGGTGGATGACACCAAATCAATCGGTCAATAGTCTGATTTTATACGGTAATTTCGCTCATTTGTTCGAAAGCCTGCGCCGTCCTCGTCGATTTGGACCGCTTGACCGAATTTCGGGATTTGGTAATACCAGAATGGCGCGACGCATAGACGCCGACAGTATTGACCAAACAGGCTGGCCCTCACTTCAATCGGCGCTATGCTTGGTCGCGAAAACAATGAGGGAGGATGCCGATGCCGACGACGATGAAGGGCCCCGGCCTGTTTCTGGCGCAGTTCGCGGGCGATGCCGCGCCGTTCAATTCGCTGGCTTCGATCACCAAATGGGCGGCCGGGCTCGGCTACAAGGGCGTGCAGATCCCGACCTGGGACGGGCGCCTGTTCGACCTCAAGAAGGCGGCGTCGTCGAACGCCTATTGTGACGAGGTGAAAGGCATCTGCGCCGATGCCGGCGTCGAGATCACGGAATTGTCGACGCATCTGCAGGGCCAACTGGTCGCCGTTCATCCAGCCTATGACGCGCAGTTCGACGGCTTCGCGCCGGCCGAAGTGCACAACAACCCCAAGGCGCGCCAAAAATGGGCAGTCGAGCAGATGAAGTTCGGCGCCAAGGCATCGAGGAATCTCGGGCTGAATGCTTCGGTGTCGTTCACCGGCTCGCTGGCTTTCCCCTACCTTTATCCGTTCCCGCAGCGGCCGGCCGGGCTGATCGAGGAGGCCTTCTCCGAACTCGGCAAGCGCTGGAAGCCGATCCTCGATGTCTACGAGGACAATGGCGTCGATGTCGGTTATGAGATCCACCCTTCCGAGGACGTGTTCGACGGCGCCACCTTCGAGATGTTCCTCGACGCGGTCGGCGGCCACAAGCGCTGCAACATCAACTACGACCCGTCGCATTTCCTGCTGCAGCAGCTCGATTATCTCGAGTTCATCGACATCTACCACGAGCGGATCAAGGCGTTCCACGTCAAGGACGCCGAGTTCAATCCGACCGGGCGGCAAGGCGTCTATTCCGGCTACCAGGGCTGGGTGAACCGGGCGGGCCGCTTCCGTTCGCTGGGAGACGGGCAGGTGGATTTCGGCGGCATCTTCTCCAAGCTTACCCAGTACAACTACGATTCCTGGGCGGTGCTGGAGTGGGAATGCTGCCTGAAACATCCCGAGGACGGGGCGGCCGAAGGCGCGCCCTTCATCCAGCATCACATCATCCGGGTCACGGAGAAAGCCTTCGACGATTTCGCCGGCGGCACCAGCGACAAGAAGCTGTTGCGGGCGATGATGGGGATTTGACCTACGAACTCTGCTTGAGGAGATTCGGCCACAGGTCCGGGTGGGTTGAATCCCAAGTCGCAGCGGACTCTTATACCCCAACCCCGACGCTGCGCGTCGACCTTCCCGCAAGGGGGAGGGTGAGGAGCTAAAGAGAGGACAAGAAATGGTCGGCGCATCGAAGTCGGAAGCGGGAGGCGGCCCGATCCGCTATGGCATGGTTGGCGGCGGGCAGGGTGCCTTCATCGGCGCGGTGCATCGCATCGCGGCGCGCATGGACAGCGACTTCGTGCTGGTGGCCGGCGCGCTGTCGTCGGATCCGGCGCGGGCGAAGGCATCGGCCGAAGAACTCGGACTCGATCCCGCGCGCAGCTACAGCTCCTATGCCGAGATGGCGAAGGCCGAGGCCAAGCGCCCCGACGGCATCGAGGCGGTGGCGATCGTGACGCCCAACAATGTGCATGTGCCGGCTGCCAAGGCCTTCCTTGAGGCCGGCATCCATGTCATCTGCGACAAGCCGCTGGCGACTTCGCTGGCCGAGGCGAAGAAGCTCGCGGCCCTTGTCGAGAAGACCGGCAAGGTGTTCGTGCTGACGCACAACTACACCGCCTACCCGATGATCCGGCAGGCGCGCGAGATGGTGGCCAAGGGCCAACTCGGCGACATCCGCATCGTGCAGTCGGAATATCCGCAGGACTGGCTGACCGAGGACCTCGCCGCCACCGGCCAGAAGCAGGCCTCGTGGCGCTCCGACCCTAAGCAGGCAGGCGCCGGCGGCGCACTGGGCGACATCGGCACGCATGCCTACAATCTCGCCCGCTTCGTGTCCGGGCTGGAGCTAGATTCACTTTCGGCCGATCTCGATGCGTTCGTGCCGGGGCGCCAGCTCGACGACAACGTCAACGTCATGCTGCGCTTCAAGCCGGTCGGCAACAAGCATCCGGCCAAGGGCATGATCTGGGCAAGCCAGGTGGCGCCCGGCCATGAGAATGGGCTGAAGCTGCGCATCTATGGCTCCAAGGGTGGGCTGGAATGGGTGCAGGCCGACCCGAACTATCTCTGGTACACGCGGTTCGGCCAGCCGAAGCAGTTGCTCACCCGGGCCGGCGCCGGCGCGATGCCGGTCGCGGCCCGCGTCAGCCGCGTGCCGTCCGGCCATCCGGAGGGCTATCTCGAAGGTTTTGCCAATATCTACCAGGAAGCGGCCCGCGCCATCCGTGCGGCACGCCGGAAGGGCGGCAAGCCAGGCAAGGACGTCGTCTTCCCGACGATCGCGGACGGCGTCGAAGGCATGGCCTTCATCGAGGCCTGCGTGAAGTCGTCGAAGAAGAATGGGGCGTGGACGAAGCTCTAGGGACGGCCGCGTCGTCCAAGGGAGTCCCCCTCACCCGGATTGCCAGCCGAATTACGAAGAGCAATTCGGGGCAATCCGACCTCTCCCCGAGGGGAGAGGAGACAAGCGACGCCGGCGCTGACCTCTTCTCCCCCTCGGGAGAAGGTGGCCGCGAAGCGGCCGGATGAGGGGGAGTGTGGCCGGCCAACGCAAAGGGTTGGCCGCAAGCGGGGAGGGGGCGTCGATGAAGATCGGCATGTGCATGTTCTTATGGACGACCAGCGTCTCGAAGAAGCACGAGACGCTGCTCAAGGACATCAAGGCGACCGGCTTCGACGGCGTCGAGATACCGGTCTTCGTCGGGGCGCCCGACGACTACAAGAAACTCGGCGAAATGCTCGACCGCATCGGCCTTGAGCGCACCGCGGTCTCGGCGATGGGCGATCCGGCGATGAACCTGATCTCGCCGGATGCCGCGACCCGCAAAGCTGGCATCGACTACATGAAATGGGCGGTCGACTGCAGCGCCGCGCTCGGAGCGGACACCCTCAGCGGGCCGCTGCATTCGACGCTGGGCGCCTTTTCCGGCAGCGGGCCGACGGCGGCCGAGAAGAAGCGCTCGGTCGCCTCGCAGCGCGCCATTGGCGACCATGCCGGCAAGAAGGGCGTGACCATCGGGCTCGAAGCGCTCAACCGCTTCGAATGCTACCTCGTCAACACCATGGCCGACCTGTCGGAGCATATCGACGCGATCGACCGGCCGCACATCAAGGCGATGTACGACACCTTTCATGCCAATATCGAGGAGGCCGACCCGATCGGCGCCTATACGAAGCATCGCCGAAACGTCGTCCATATCCACATTTCGGAGAATGACCGCGGCGTGCCTGGGCGCGGCAACATCCCCTGGAAGGAGACTTTCGCGGCGATCCGCCGGACCGGATACGACGACTGGCTGACCATCGAGTCGTTCGGACGCTCGCTGAAGGACCTGGCTGCGGCGACGAAGGTGTGGCGCGATTTCGCGGAGAGCCCGGAGGCGGTTTATCGCGAGGGGTATAAGCATATCAGGGACGGGTGGAAGAAGGCGGCTTAGGGGCCCTGCGCCTGATCCATTTTCTATTTGCGTTGGCAACGGTTGCCAGGTGGTTCCCCCACTCCGTCTCGGCTTCGCCGAGCCACCTCTCCCCCCTCCGGAGGGAGAGGAAAGGGCGCTTGGTGGCGACGGGAGAGGAAGAAGGCCTCTGCCTCGAGGACAGGCGCGGCTCGTCTGGCGCCTTTCCTCTCCCCCGTCGATCGGGGGAGAGGTGTCGAGCGAAGCTCGACGGAGTGGGGGTCGACCCTTGGCGCGGCACTATACGATGCCCGCGCTTCCGCGCCACAAGGCTACCCCCGCTCGGCCTGCAGCCTGTTGTAATCGTGCAGCGTGCGGCTCAGCCTTCGGCGCAGGAAGTTCGAGATGTTGTCGAAGATGAAGACGACGAGCAGCGTCAGCAGCACCATGTAGAAGACGTTGGCCCAGTTCGAGTTGGTGCGCATAGCTTCCCATAGTTTCAGGCCGATGCCGCCGGCGCCGACGGCGCCGATGATGGTGGCGCCGCGGGTGTTGGATTCCCACTGATAGAGCGTCTGGCTGATGAAGACCGGCACCACTTCCGGCATCACGCCGTAGCGCTGCACGAGCAGGCCGTTGGCGCCGGTCGAGAGCACGCCTTCGCGCGGCTTGTCGTCGATGTTCTCAAGCGCTTCGGAATAGGTTTTGCCCAATGTGCCGATCTCGGTGAAGAAGATCGCCGCACTGCCGGCCAGCGGTCCGGGGCCGAAGGCGCGGGTGAAGAACAGCGCCCAGATCAGCATGTCGACCGAGCGCATGAAGTCGAAGAAGCGTTTCAGCACCTGGCTGAGCAGGCCGCTCGGCGTGATGTTGCGGGCGGCGAAGAAGGCGAGCGGGAAGGCGACGATACCGCCGAGCAGGGTGCCGAGGAACGCCATGACGATGGTCTGCAGGAGTTTCGTCCAGACATCGCCGTGCTGCCACTGCGCGTTGTTCCAGATGTTGTCGGCGGCCAAAGCGAGGTTCGACGTGCCGGGCTGAAGCTCAGGCCCGGAGACGATCAGCGAGATGACCTCGCCGGCCGATTTGCCGAAGAAGGGCGAGCGCGTGTCGAAGACGAAATTGGCCCAGCCGAGGAAGCGCTTGCGAACCTTGACGCGGTCGACGGTGACGCGCACCTCGCCGGCGAAGCCCATCTTGGCGACGATCTCGTCGTCATGGACGGTCACCCAATCAGGCACCGGGCCAGTCACGACCGGCTTGCCGGCGGTCAGCGCTATCGGCACGGTCACGCCATTGGCCGTGATCGTCGCCCTGGTCTTGTCGAAGGTAACGGATTTCGCATCGCCGTCGATCCGGACCGTGAAGGTGCCGTCGGGGTTCCTGACCACCCAATCGGGATTGGGGTTCTCGCCGAGCGCCGAAAAGCGCGGATATTTCGGCGTGATCTGTGGCTGGTCGAGGCGGAACTCCGGCTGCAGGTCGTAGCTGATCCATTGCGACAGGAAGAGGGGCAGGCGCTCCCAGTGCGACTCGCGCAGCACCTGCGGCAAGCTGAAGAACCACAAGGCATAGCCGAGATAGAGCACCGTGCCCGCGATCAGCAGCAACGGCCAGAAACGCTTGTAGGCCGGACGATGGAACACCTGCGGGTAGCGGCTTTCGATGGCGCTTAGTTCGTCGGCGGTCATAGCCATATCAAGCGCTCATCAGGAAAGCCTGCTCGCCGACAAGCTTGCGGCGCAGCCAGGCGGAGAACTGGTCGACGAGGAAGATGGTGATGAAGAGCAGGAGCACCAGCGCCAGCGTCTTGGCGCCGAAGCCGCGCGAGATGGAAAGCTTCAGCTCTTCGCCGATACCGCCGCCGCCGACCGCGCCCATGATGGTCGAGATGCGCACGTTGATCTCGATCCTGAGCAGCGTGTAGGACATGAAGTTGGGCAGAACCTGCGGCAGGTCGGCGAAGCGCACGCGCTCGAACCAGTTGGCGCCGACGGCGCGCAGGCCCTCCTCCGGGCGCATGTCGATGTTCTCGTTGATCTCGTAGAACAGCTTGCCGAGCGCGCCGATCGAATGCAGGCCGATGGCGATGATGGCGGCGACAGGGCCGATCGAGACGATGGCCGCGAACAGGCCGGCAATGACGATCTCGGGGAAGGCACGCAGCAGTTCCATGAAGCGCTTGACGACGAGCCGCAGGATCGGGTTCGGCGTCAGGTTGCGCGCGGCGATGAAGGAGAAGGGCACGGCGAAGACGAAACCGATGAAGGTCGAGACCAGCGCCACATTCACCGTGGTCAGCATCAGCTCGAAATATTCAGGGATGTAGAAACCGCCCCAGACATAGACGCGGCCGAGCGGGAAGTTGAATTCCTGCGTGCCCTTGTCGTTGGGCGAGGCGATGTCAAACAACGCCCGCCAGACGTCGTTCCAGTCCTTCGGGACCAGCCAGCTCAGGAAATCGAGGATATGCGGCAGCCGGTCGAAGAAGTGGCCGGCATTGGCCTCGTCGGCGAACCACATGGTGGCGCACATGGCGACAAGCAGCAGCCCCACGCCAAGCGCGGTGTAGAAGCGGCGCAGCGAGGTCTGGCGCCGCCAGGCGTCGGCCTGCTGGCGGGTGGCGTCGGAATGGAATGTCGCTGATGTCATGATCGGGACATGCAAAAAGGGCGGTGCTGGAGGCACACCGCCCTTTCTGATCTTGCCATTAGCCGCCGATGGCGGCTTTGCGGGCTTCGACGATGACGTTGTAGAATTCCGGCTTTACAGGCACGTAGCCGGTGAAGTCGCCACCCTCGACGCCTTCGAAGCAAGCCTTGTCCTTGGCCGGCAGGGCGGTGAAGAAAGCGGTAAGCTTGGCGGTCATGTCGTCGCCCAGCGCGGTGCGCACGACCAGCGGACCGTTCGGGATCAGACCCGAGCGCCACACTTCGACGAAGTCGTTCGGGTCGACGGCGCCCTTGGAGACTTCCTTGTGGAAGGTGCCGGAGGTGTAGCCGTTCTTGAAGTCGCCGATACCCGAGGAATCGTCCACCGCCACATCGACCTTGCCATCGCGCACGGCCAGCACGTTGTTCTCGTGGCCGCCGTTGAACTGGGTCGAGGCGAAGTAGGTCTCGTTGGAAGCGCCGGTGTCCTTCGGAATCTGGGTCAGCGGGATCAGGTAGCCCGAGGTAGAATCCGGATCGGCGTAGCCGAGCTTCTTGCCCTTTGCCGACTTGATGTCGGTGATGCCGGAAGTCTTGAGCGCCAGGCCGATCGAATAATAGCCGGTGGACCCGTCGGTCTGCTTGGTGGTGAGGATCGGGGTGACAGCCTTCGGATCCTTGAGATAGACGCTGGCATAACCGGACGCGCCGAGTTCGGCGAAGTCGAGCGTGCCGCCGAGCAGGCCCTGGATGACGCCGTCATAGTCGGCGGCGGGGAACAGCGAAACCTTCTCGAAGCCGAATTCCGACTTCAGGTGGTCGGCGAGGCATTGGTAATTGCGCAGGCGGTCGGTCTCGTTCTCGCCGCCGAGGATGCCGACGCGGAATTCCTTGATATCAGCGGCATGCGCGGCGCTTGCCGCCATGGCGAGCAGCGAAACCGCCCCAAAAACCATCTTCCTGAACATTTCGATCTCTCTCCTGTTGTTCCGGCTGCGCCGGCTGCGTTCTGATTTTTCAAGTCTTGCCTTTGACGCTGGCGGGCGATCCGGGTTGCTCTGCTGAAATCCACGATTTGCCCGCACCGGCTGGGCCCGGGACGGTGGACTCAGTAGCCAGGGAAGGCTGGTTCGAGCGGTCCGGCGGATGCGGTCATCTTCGGCTTGATGGTCACGCTGGTCGACGTGATGGCTTCGGAGATCTCGGCGCCGCTGGCGTCGGCGCCATAGACCGTGCGCACGGCGTCGCGGTCGAGGTCTTCCGGGGCGCCGTCGAAGACGACCTTGCCGGCGGCCATGCCGATGATCCGGGTGCAATAGGCGCGCGCGGTGTCCAGCGTGTGCAGGTTGGTGACGACGGTGATGCCTTCGCGCAGATTGATGTCGCGCAGCGAGTCCATCACCACCTTGGCGTTGAGCGGATCGAGCGAGGCGATCGGCTCGTCGGCCAGCAGCACTTTCGGCTGCTGCATCATGGCGCGGGCGATCGCGACACGCTGCTGCTGGCCGCCGGACAGCGTGCCGGCCGGCTGCAGCGCGGTGCGGGCGATGTCGAGGCGCTCGAGCGCGGCGACCGCCTCGGCGCACTCGGTGCGCGTGAACATGCCCAGCAGGTTGGAAACCGTCGAGCGATGGTTGAGGCGGCCGAGCAGCACATTGGTCAAGACGTCGAGGCGCGGCACGAGGTTGAACTGCTGGAAGATCATGGCGCAGTCGCGCTGCCAGCGGCGCAACGGCGGACCCTGCAGGCTGGAGACCTCGGCGCCGTCAAAAAAAATCGACCCCCGGCTGGGATCGATGAGACGGTTGATCATGCGCAAAAGCGTCGACTTGCCGGCGCCCGAACGGCCGATAATGCCAACCATCTGGCCGCGCGGGATCGAGATGTTGATGTCGCTGACGGCGGTGTTCTTGCCAAATCGTCGGGTTACGCCGCGGATCTCAAGCGTGGCCGATGATGCTGACATACCAAAACTCCAGTCCGTCGCGCTTTTGCAGGTCTGTTAACCTTCGCTAGCGCAGGCCGATGAAGCTGGGGTGTCGGATTGATGTCAGTTTTGTTACGTCCCACAGGCTTGGGGATTCAACCAAGCACCAGCAATTCCTCGAAATGCTTCATGTCCTTGAAGCTGCAGAAGGCCGGGGGCCTGAGCTCGATCACCGGAGCCCCGCGCTCGAGGAATGACAGGCAGTCATCGAACAGGTGCTGCCAGGCAGCGGCCCGCTCGTCGGCGAGGCGGCGGATCTGGTAGGCGAAGGTGATGTGGAAGGCATAAGTCTCGTGGTCCGGATGGCGGTAGCCGAACGGCACTGAAAGGGCATCGCGCCACGCTTTCAGGACGCGGCGGTCTTCGTCGGTGGCGCCGGCGACGGTGAGGCCGGTCGGCACGACTTCGACAATCTTGACCTTGAAGGGGCCGTGGCCCTCGAAGCCTTGCAGGCAACCGAGATAGAGCCGGGTCATGTCGTCGATGCCGGTGTCGAGCGGCACGTCCGATGGCCAGTAGGGAAGGCGGCGCCGGTATTCGATGATGCCCTGCAAGAGCGTCATGTGAAGGCTGGAGATCGGCGTGAAGGCGAGCCGATCGGCGTCGGGCATGGCCAGCATGCGCTTGCGCACCTCGATGATTGCAGCTTCGGAAGTAGAGCCGCCGACGAGGTGACTGACGACCGTGTTGCCGGGCTCGAGGAGGAAATTGCCCGACGTGTCGTAACGAGTGCCGAGATGCACTGGTGCCACCGGATTGGTGCCTTCGAAAAATCCGGCGAGCGAAGGTCTGACTGTGGCGAGCATCGCGATCTCCTTGGGGGAGATGGCGTCCTGTCCGAGTCATGTGTCAACGGTGTGAATGGTGAAGAGAATTTCCCTGGCCGGGACCTTGTCTTCCGCCATTCGCCATTCACCGCACCTAGCCGCCATATTTCTCCAGGAACGCCTCGGCCGACAACTCTCGGAAATCGTCGAGGGCGGCGCGCAGCCTTGCGTGATCCCAATCCCACCAGGCTAAAGCCTGGTAGCGCTCGGCGGTGCGGCGGTCGAAGCGTTCGCGGATCGGCTTTGCCGGCACGCCGCCGACGATGGAGTAGGGCGCGACGTCCTTCGACACCACCGCGCCCGCTCCAACTGCCGCGCCGTCGCCGACTGTCACGCCCGGCAGGACGGTCGACCCATGGCCGAGCCAGGTATCGTGGCCGATGGTGACGCGCCTGGCGCGACGCTGCGCGAAAAACTCGCTTTCATGTTCGGCGTCGTCCCAATAGTCGGACGCCCGATAGGTGAAGTGATGCAGCGTCGGCCGCCATGTCGGATGATTGGTGGCGTTGAGGCGGACGCTTGCCGCGATGTTGGAGAACTTGCCGATGGTCGCGCACCACACGGCACAGTCCTGCATCATGTAGGAATAGTCGCCGAGTTCGCATTCGGCGACGCAGCTGCGCTCGGCGATCTCGGTCCAGCGGCCGAGCGTCGAGTTTTCGACCTGCGCTGTCGGGTGGATCAGTGGCGTCTCCGAAAGCTTCATGCGGCGATCTTTCCGGCGGCGAAAGCGGTGACGTCGATGACGCGATCGGCCACCGCGTCGCGCACGTCGAGGTCGTGGAAGATGCCGAGCAAGGCAACGCCCGCCGCCTTCTTGGCGGCGATGAGCTCGACCACGACATCGCGGTTCTTCGCGTCGAGCGAGGCGGTGGGTTCGTCGAGCAGCAGGATCGGATGCTCGGTGATGAAGCCGCGCGCGATGTTGACGCGCTGCTGCTCGCCGCCGGAGAAGGTCGCCGGCGGCAGTGCCCAGAGCTTTTCCGGCAGGTTGAGCTGCGCCAACAGGGCGCGCGCTCTCGTCCGCGCGCTTTCCCTATCCTCGCCGCGCTCGACCAGCGGTTCGGCGACGACATCGAGCGCGGAGACGCGCGGCACGGTGCGCAGGAACTGGCTGACATAACCTATGGTGTGGCGGCGCACGGAAAGCACGGTGCGCGGGCTGGCGGAGGCGAGGTCGATCAAGCCGCCGCCATGCTGGACGATGATCTGGCCTTCATCCACGGCGTAGTTGCCATAGAGCATCTTCAGGATCGAGCTTTTTCCGGCGCCGGAAGGGCCGCCGAGCACGGCGCATTCGCCGGCGCGGATCGAGAAGGAGACGCCTGCCACCACCGGCAGCGTGACGCCGTCGCGCAGATGCATGGTGAAGCTCTTGGCGACATCGGAAACGACGAGAGGAGTGGGCATATTAGAGTCCTTCGTTTTTCCGCATGATCTGATCCGAGAACCGGCTTCCACTTTTCGGGATCATGCGGTCACACCTGCAGGATGGAAGAAACGAGAAGCTGGGTATAGGGCGCGCGCGGGTCGTCGAGCACGCGGTCGGTGAGGCCGCTTTCGACCACGCGGCCGTCCTTCATCACCATCATGCGCTGCGACAAAAGCCGCGCCACGGCGAGGTCGTGGGTGACGACGATCGCGGCCAGCCCGAGGTCGGTGACCAGTCCGCGCAACAGGTCGAGCAGGCGCGCCTGCACCGAGACGTCGAGGCCGCCGGTCGGCTCGTCCATGAAGACGAGCCGCGGGCCGGTGACCAGATTGCGGGCAATCTGCAGGCGCTGGCGCATGCCGCCGGAAAAGGCGCGCGGCTCGTCGTCGATGCGGTCCTCGTCGATCTCGACGCGCGACAGCCAGTCGACGGCGGTGGCGCGGATCTTGCCGTAGTGGCGGTCGCCGACCGCCATCAGCCGCTCGCCCACATTGGCGCCCGCCGACACCGTCATGCGCAACCCATCGGCCGGGTTCTGATGGACGAAACCCCAGTCGGTGCGCATCAGGAAGCGGCGCTCGGCCTCGCTCATGCGGTAGAGCTCGCGCCACTGGCCGTCGCGCATGCGGTAGCTCGCGGTGCCGGAGGAGGGCAGCAGCCTGGTCGACAGGCAGTTGAGCAGGGTCGTCTTGCCGGAGCCGGACTCGCCGACCACCGCCAGAACCTCGCCCGGCCAAAGGTCGAAGGTGACGTTCTCGCAGCCGACGCGCGAGCCGTAGAATTTGGACAGCGCCGAGACGCGCAGCAGCGGTTCGTCGGTCATTCGGCCGGCTCCTTTGTTTCAAGGGCGAGATGGGTTTCCGGCGCAAGGTGGCCTTGATGGCCATCGGCGCGGCGCTTCTCGCAGTGGTCGGTGTCCGAGCAGACGAACATGTGGCCGCCATGGTCATCGAGGATGACCTCGTCGAGATAGACATTCTCGGCGCCGCAGAGCGCGCAGGGCTGGTCGAAGGTCTGCACCTCGAAGGGATGGTCCTCGAAGTCCAGGCTGACGACGTCGGTGAAGGGCGGCACCGCATAAATGCGCTTCTCGCGGCCGGCGCCGAACAACTGCAGGGCCGGCGAGCGGTGCATCTTCGGATTGTCGAATTTGGGCGTCGGCGAAGGGTCCATCACATAACGGCCCTCGACCTTGACCGGGTACGCATAGGTGGTGGCGATGCGGCCGTGCTTGGCGATGTCCTCGTAGAGCTTCACATGCATGAGGCCGTATTCCTCCAGCGCATGCATTTTTCGCGTTTCGGTCTCGCGCGGCTCGAGGAAGCGCAGCGGCTCGGGGATCGGCACCTGGAAGACCAGCACCTGGCCCGCGTTGAGCGGATGCTCGGGGATACGGTGGCGGGTCTGGATGATGGTCGCCGTCGCGGTTTCGGTGGTCACGGCGACCTTGGCGACCTTCTTGAAGAAGGCGCGGATCGAAACGGCGTTGGTGGTGTCGTCGGCGCCCTGGTCGATGACCTTCAACACGTCATCCGGGCCGATGATCGAGGCGGTGACCTGCACGCCGCCGGTGCCCCAGCCATAAGGCATCGGCATCTCGCGCGAGGCGAAGGGCACCTGGTAACCGGGAATGGCGATGCCCTTCAAAATGGCGCGGCGGATCATCCGCTTGGTCTGCTCGTCGAGATAGGCGAAGTTGTAGGTGGCGATGTCGGTCATGGCGATCACATCCGCTTCGTGCTATGGATTTGACGCTCAAGACGCGGAAGCAGATCCACATGGACTCTACCGGTTGGATGCATCTTGGCGTGCTGTTGCTGGTCTTCGCCGGCGTTGCGGCTTTTGCGCTTCGGAAGATGTTTCTCCCCGCGCCAAAGGAGCCCCCGCACGGCGAGACCGTTGCCGGCGCCAGTGGCTACGGCTCGGGCGGCGGCTCGTTCGATGGCGGCGGACATTCCGGTAGCGGGCACTGAACTCATTCCGCCGCCTCCCGCTTTTCCTCGGCGGCCTTGTCCTCGTTTTCCCGCGCCTCGTATTCGGCGCGCATGCGGCGAACCAGGCCGAGCTCGGCCTGGAAGTCGACATAATGCGGCAGCTTCAGGTGCTCGACGAAGCCTGTGGCCTGGACATTGTCGGAATGTGAGATGACGAATTCCTCGTCCTGCGCGGCGGCGACGACGTCCTCGCCAAGCTCGCTCGCGCGCAGCGCCCGGTCGCACAGCGCCATGGCCATCGCCTTGCGCTCGCTCTGGCCGAAGACCAGGCCGTAGCCGCGGGTGAACTGCGGCGGCGCCTTGGCCGAGCCCTTGAACTGGTTGACCATCTGGCATTCGGTGACGCGGATGGAGCCGAGCGGCACGGCGAAGGGCAGTTCCGGCACGTCGAGTTCAAGCTCGACCTCGCCGATGCGCACCTCGCCCACGAAGGGATGGTTGCGGGCGTAGCCGCGCTGCGTCGAATAGCCGAGCGCCAGGAGAAAACCCTCGTCGCCCCGTGACAGCGCCTGCAAGCGGATGTCGCGCGCCATCGGGAATTGCAGCGGCTCGCGCGTGATATCGCCAGGCACGTGGTCAAGCGGCATGTCGCCATCGGCCTCGATCAGGCCTTCATGGGCGAGGATCGCCGAAACGCGCGGCATGGCCTCTGGCCCGACCGGACGCTGCGCCGGCGTCTCGACCTCGGCGCCGGCGGCAAGCTCGGGATCGAGCAGGCGGTGGGTGTAGTCGAAAGTCGGACCAAGCACCTGGCCGCCGGGCAGGTCCTTGTAGGTTGCCGACACGCGCCGCTCGAGGTGCATCGTGCCGGTATCGACGGGGTTGGTGTAGCCGAAGCGCGGCAGCGTGGTGCGATAGGCGCGCACCAGGAAGATCGCCTCGATCATATCGCCGCGCGCCTGGACGACGGCGAGTGCGGCAAGCTCGCGATCGTAGAGCGAGCCTTCGCTCATCACGCGGTCGACGCCGAGCGCCAGCTGCTCGACGATCTGGTCGAGGCGCAGCGCCGGCACCGAGCGGTCACCGCGGCGGCGGTCGGCCAGCAGCCGATGGGCGTTGGCAATTGCGGCCTCGCCGCCTTTCACCGCGACATACATGTCATGCCTCCATCGACTTGATGCGGGTGGTGCGCGGCAGGCAGGCGAGGCTGCCGGGCGCCGCCAGGATGATGTCGACGCCGCGCGGGAAACGCTGGTTGTTTTGCTTCCACTGCTCGACGAAATGGCGCGGCATGCCCGGAGGCGCGATCATCGACGTCTTTTCGATCCCAGGACCGTCGAGCAGCAGCGACGGGCCCGAAGCGAGATCATCGACCAGGAGGATCAGCGTCGTCGAGCGATCGGGATATTCTTGCGTGCCCTGCGCAAAACCGTCGAGCGCCGCCATCTCTTTCGGATTGGCGATCAGGGCGAAATGCGCGTCGGCGGGCGTGTTGGCCAAAGGCGCGCCGGTGTGAAAGCCGAGCCATGCCTTGACCGAGGCGTCCGCCTGCAGCGGCGGATCGAGCCAGACTGGCGTGTCGTTGTCGCAGAGCGCCAGCGCGACCGCGCCTGCCGTCGCCGACAATGGCGCTGGCGGGCGGGCGAGTTGCGGCAGGTCCTGGACGGTGCCGGGGCGCGCCATCGCGTCCATGATGGCGCGGAAGACGGTCTGCGCGTCGAAAACCGGCTCGGCGAAGCCGCCGTCGATCGATTGCGTGGCGATGTCCATCAGTCCTCTCCGCGCACCATGGTGAAGAAATCCACTTTCGTTGCCGCCGTCTCGACGCGCCGCATCTCGCGCGCCGCATCGAGCGCCGCGCGCAAGGGCGCGACCAGCTTCGTCTCGACCGCCTCGCGATGCGCCGGGTCCTGCCAGAGCGCGTCGGCGATCGCCGCGAGCTTTGCCTTGCCCTTGTCGCGGCCGAGCGCATAGGAGTGGCCGACCTTGCCGGACGGCAGCCGCACTGTGGCGCGGGTGACCGTCGCCTCGCCGACATTGAACGGCGCGCCGCCGCCGCCGATCCGCCCGCGCACCGTCACCAATCCGGTCTCCGGGCCGCGCAAAAGCTCTGCCTCGGACGGCAGGCCCGCTTCGTTCCACAGACGGGCAATCTCATCGGCCGCGGCATGCGCCAGCGTCGCCATCAAGGCCTTCCGCCCGGCCTGCTCGCGCGCTTCCTGTCCTCGCATGGCATCGCTCCTCACATGCATAAATTTGTCTATTGATATAGACAACTATACAAATTATACTCATCTCGTAACGGGAGTCCATGACGGGTGGATGACAACCCGGGAAAATGCTTGGGGGCGATGGGTGACTGGACTGGCGGCTAGTATCGAAAGGCGTAACGGCGTGTCGCTGTGGCGGCAGATCGCCGATCGGATCCTGCAGGCGATCGCCAATGGCGATTTCGCGGAGAACGCGGCGCTGCCGCCCGAAGTCGCGCTGGCGGAACGTTACGGCGTCAACCGCCACACAGTGCGCAGCGCCATTGCCGCACTTGTGCAGGAAGGCGTGCTGAAGGCCGAGCAGGGACGCGGCACCTTCGTCTTGTCGCGCAAACGGCTGTCCTATCCGATCGGCGCGCGCACGCGCTTCTCGACCGGACTGCAAGGGCAGACGAGCGAGCGGCATATCGCGCTGTTGTCGTCATCGACGGAGCCGGCCAGCCGGCGCATCGCCGAGGCGCTGGGTCTCGCCAAGGGTGCTGCCGTTATCCGCCTTGAGACGCGCGGCGAGGCCGACGGTCATCCGGTGTCGCGCGCGACGGCCTGGTTCGACGCCAAGCGCTTCGCCGGCATCGAGGCCGCTATGGCGGAAACGGGGTCGATCACTGCCTCGCTCAAGCGTTTCGGCATCCACGATTATCTGCGCCACTCGACAGTGCTGTCAGCGCGGCACGCCGACGCCGACGACCTTGCAGCACTCGATTTGCAGCCCGGCGCCATCGTGCTGGTCACCGTCGCAGTGAACGTCACGCTCGATGGCCAGCCGATCCAGTTCGCGGAGTCGCGCTTTCCGGCGGAGCGGGTGGAGCTGAGGCTCTCGGCGTCGTAGGAGATGCTGGCCTTGTCTCAGACCCGTGATTGATCTGCCTCACGCTGATGTCAGCCCAGCTCGGCCGCTTAATTGTCAGAGTCTTCGCGTTTGAGGAGCGCCTTCCCCCACTCCGTCGCCGCTTCGCGGCGCCACCTCTCCCCCCTCCGGAGGGAGAGGAAGGGAGCCAGCCGGCATAAGCTCGCACCTTTCCTCTTCCCCCGTCGATCGGGGGAGAGGTGTCGAGCGAAGCTCGACGGAGCGGGGGTCGACCTACGCGGCGGCGTCAATTCGGGTCAGGTTCACCGGCTGCCGTTTATGATCCGACCTCGATGACCGCCTTGATCAGCCCTGATTTCTCATGCGTCCATCGCGCCAGATCGCGCGGCGTCCTGGCAAGCGTGGTTCGATGGGTGACGAGCTTGTTCAGCGGCACGGCGCCGTTGCGGATCGAGGCCGCAACATGGTCGAAATCGGCCTTCAGCGCATTGCGGCTGCCGATCAGCGTCATCTCGCGCTTGTGGAATTCGGGATCGGAGAAGGCGATGTCGTCCTTGACGACGCTGACCAGCACCAGCGTGCCGCCATGCGCGACATGGGCGAAGGCGGACTGCACCGAGGGCGTGTTGCCCGTCGCGTCGAATACGAGGTCGAAACCCTCGCCGAAGGTTGCTTGCCGGACCAGTTCGGTAGCCGTCGCCTTCGAGCCGTCCAGCGGGGTAAAGCCGAGTTCCTTTTCGGCGAAGCCGAGACGTTCGGCGCTCATGTCGAGCAAGCTGACATCCAGCCCGGCGATGCGCGCGAAGATCGCCGTGCCGAGACCGATCGGCCCGGCGCCGATGACCAGCGTGCGCGCGCCGGGAGGCCCGAGCGAACGGCGCACCGCATGCGCGCCGATGGCCAAGAATTCCACCGCCGCGGCGTCGGCCAGCGACAGGCCGTTTGCCGGGTAGAGGTTCTCAACCGGCACCAGGATCTCGTCGCACATGGCGCCGTCGCGGTGGACGCCGAGCACTTCGATCTTCACGCAGCAATTCGGTTTGCCGTGCCGGCAGGCGATGCATTTGCCACATGAAAGATAGGGGTTGATGACGACCGGCTCGCCGACGGCGAGATCGACGCCTTCGCCCTTCTCGACGATGGTGCCAGAGACCTCATGGCCCATGATGCGCGGATAGGCCAGAAACGGGTGCTTGCCTTCGAAGATGTGGTAGTCGGTGCCGCAGATGCCGACATGGCTGACGGCAACCCGCGCCCAACCGGGCGGGGGCGCGCCAGGGTCGGCGCGGTCTTCGAGGACAAGCTCGCCGGGTGAGCGGCAGACAACGGCTTTCATTTCGCAAATCCAATATTCAAAAAAGAACGCCGGCCTCGTACGTACGAGGCCGGCGGAAGTCAGGGAGGATTCATTTGCCGCGACGGCGCAGGCCGTCGAAGTAGACGATGACGATGATCAGCACGCCGGTGATGATGCGCTGCCAGAACGAATTGACGTTGAGCAGATTGGCGCCGTTGTTGATGGTGGCGAGGATGAAGGCGCCAAGCAGCGGTCCGTGCACCGAGCCGACCGCCCCGAACAGCGAGGTGCCGCCGATGACGGAAGAGGCGATCGCCTGCAGTTCCCAGCCTTCGGCCTGGGTCGGATTGCCGATGCCGATGCGGGCGGCAAGCAGCACGCCGACGAAGGCCGCGCACAGGCCGGACAGCGTGTAGGCCATGTAGATGGTGCGCTGGACGTTGACGCCGGACAGGCGCGAGGCCTCGGCATTGGAGCCGACGGAGAAGAGGTAGCGGCCCCAGCGGCTGTGGTGCAGGAAGATGTAGGCGGGCACGCCGACCAGGATCACCATCCAGAACAGATTGGGAATGCCGATAAAGGAATTTCTGGAGAAGGCGGTGAAGCTGTCGCTGTTGATGTTGATCGAATTGCCGTTGGTCATCAGCAGGCCGATGCCGCGCAGCGAGGTCAGCGTCGCCAGCGTGATGATGAAGGGCGGCAGGCCCATCCTGACGATGCCGAAGCCATGAAACATGCCGATGGCGACACCGACCAGCAAGGTGGCCAGAATGGCCAGCCAGATCGGGACGCCGGCGTTGATCAGCATGGCGACGACCACCGTGCCGAAGCCGACCACGGCGCCAACGGAAAGGTCGATGCCGCCGGTGATGATGACGAAGGTCTGGCCGACCGCCATGATGGCGATCATGGAACCCTGGCGCAGCAGATTGGCGATGTTGTTGCCCGAAGCGAAGCTCGGCGTCGCCACCGACAGGACGATCCAGAGCAGCACCAGCAGCGCCAGCAGCGTCAGGCCGAACAGGACGTTGTAGTTGCGCTTCGGCTTTTCGGCGGAGATCGCCTCGGTGCTCATGTCTGTCCTCCCAATTTCTCTTGTTTCTCGGCGAGCGCCTGGGTGAGAATGTCCTCGTGATCGGCGGTGCGGAAGCCATGCGTGGCGACCAGCTTGCCGCGCCGGAACACATGCAGCGTGTCGGCCAGCTCGTAGACCTCAGGCAGGTAGGACGAGATCAGGATGATGCCCGCGCCCTTGGACAGCAGCTCGCCGAACAGGCGGTAGATCTCGGCCTTGGTGCCGACATCGACACCGACGGTCGGCTCGTCGAAGATGAACAGCTTGGCGCCGTGCGCCAGCCATTTGCCGATGACGATCTTCTGCTGATTGCCGCCCGACAGGCTGGAGGCTAGCGCGCCGCGCGTCGGCGTCTTGATCCTGAGGCCGGCGATCTGGCGATCGGCCTCGGCCTTCTCCTTTGCGCCGGAAATCAAAAAATTGCTGGAGATGCGTTTGTAGATCGGCAGGTTGAGGTTCATGCCGACCGGCAAATTGAGGCAGAGGCCCTGATCGCGGCGGCTTTCCGGCGCCAGCGCCATGCCGAGCCGGATCGCGTCGTGCTCGGAATTGACCTGGACCTCCTTGCCCTCCCACAGGATCTGGCCGGCCGACTTCCTGTGGCGGCCGTACAGCGTGGTGACGAACTCGCTGCGGCCGGCGCCGATCAGGCCGTAGAGGCCGACGATCTCGCCGGCGCGTACGGTCATCGAGATATTCTCGAAGCCCTTGCCGGACAGGTTCCGTGCTTCGACGATGGTCGCGCCCGGCGTGAAATGCTCCTTGTGGTAAACCTGCTCAATCGAGCGATTGATCATCATCTTGACCAGTTCGGCGTCGTTGGTCTCGGCGATGTTGCGGGTACCGACCAGCGTGCCGTCGCGCAGCACCGAGACGCGGTCGGCGAGCTCGAACACTTCCTCCATGCGATGGCTGATGTAGATGATGGTGACGCCTTCGCCCTTCAGCCGTCGGATCAGCGTGAACAACTGGTCGGCTTCCTTGCGGGTGAGGTAGGCGGTGGGTTCGTCGAAGATCAGGAATTTGGTGCCACGCACGGTGGCGCGGGCGGCGGCGATCAATTGCTGCTGACCAATGGTGAGGTCGCCGAGCACGACATGCGCCGGCAGGTCGAAGCCGAGATCGTCGATGATCTTCTGCGCTTCCCTGACCATGGCGCGCTGCTGGAGGATGCCGAAGCGCGAATCCTCTTCGCCAAGGAACATGTTGGCGGCGACCGTCAGGTGACGGCAAAGCACGACCTCCTGGTGCACGGCGTTGATGCCGAGCGCCATCGCCTCATGCGGGGTCGCCAGGGCTGCCGGTTTGCCTTCCCAGATGACATCGCCCGAGGTGCGCGGCATGACGCCGGTGAGAAGCTTTATGAGGGTCGACTTGCCGGCGCCATTCTCGCCGACGATGGCGTGGATCTCGCCCGCCTTGAACGCGAGATGCACGGGCTTCAGCGCATGCGTGCCGGGATAGCGCTTCTCCAGGCCGTGGAGCTCGAGGATCGTCCGGCCCGGCGCCAGCGTGGGGGCGGGGTGCAGGTCCTGCGCCGTCGACGTCATGACAATCCTCCCAGATTGATCCTAACCGTTGGATACACAGCGATGCGTCTGGCGCGCATCTTGAGGACTGAGCCTAAAGCAAGCCGGCGAATTGCCAAGCCGCTGTGACGGCTGTTTCCGGGGCGCCGAGGCCCCGGAAACGACTGCAAGCGACGTTGCTCAGTTGAGCTTCGGGTTGAGCAGCGCGTTGATCTTGGGATCCTTCATGTTGGCCTTGGTCACCAGATTGGCGCCGGTGTCGACATTGGCCTCGACCTTCTCGCCCTTGGAAGCGGCCAAAGCGGTCTTGATGCCGTCATAGCCCATCCGGTACGGATCCTGGACGACCAGCGCGGAAATGACGCCGTCATTGAGGAACTTGATCAGCTTCTCGTCGCTGTCGAAGCCGACCAACGCCAGCTTGCCGCCAAGGTTGTTCTCGGCGACAGCCTGACCGACGCCCTGCGCCATTATCAGGTTGGACGCGAAGATGCCCTTGAGGTTCGGATTGGCGGTTATCAGGTCGGTAGCGATGTTGAGGCCGGTGGTGGCCTGGCCGTCGGCGTATTTGTCGGCGACCAGCTTCAGGCCCGGATATTTTGCCTTCAGCTGTTCGGTGAAGCCCTGCTTGCGCTGTTCGAGCGAGCCGGCGCCGGGGGCGTTGGTGATCAGCGCGACGTCGCCCTCGATCTTGCCGCCATTGGCGGCGGCGATGGCGGCGGCGAGGCCGTCCGCGGCGACGCGGCCGCCCTGGACGTTGTCGGTGGTCAGGAAGGAGGTGAAGGCCTTGGAGTCGGCGCCCGAGTCGATGCCGATGACCTTGACCTTGGAGGCCGCTTCATCGATCGGCTTGCCAAGCGCCTTGAATTCGGTCGGGGCGATCACGATTGCCGCCGGATTGCTGGCGACGGCGTTCTCGAGGATCGAGACCTGGCCGTTGACGTCGGTTTCAGCCTGGGCGCCGAGCTCCGGCACGTTGATGCCGAGGTCCTTGCCGGCCTTGCGCGCACCGGCCAGCACGATCTGCCAGTAGAAGGAGGTGGTATCCTTGACGATGATCGGAATGGTCACGTCGGCCGCCGAGGCGGGCGCGGAATGCATTGCGCCGGCAAGCATCGACGCGGCGGCCAAGGCCACGAAAGCACGGCGGTTGAGAAGGCTGGTCACGAATTTCATTAGGTTCCTCCCTAAAGTCGCCTGGTGAAGGTTGCGGAAGCTCCATCCGGATAGGCGCGGCCCGAACAGAACTTTATCAATAAAAAACAGATGCCTTTTTTTGATAATGCATCGCCATGGTCGATGCAAGCGGTGTCTGGTGCCGTTTATGTGATGCCGGATGAGCTTTGTCCGGCCCCTCCCTGGCAGCACATGGGCGCTTCCGTTCCTCCTTGTGGATATGGAACGATAATTTCATGGTACTGTCAATGTGGAATATTCATTCCATCGTGAGGTCGCGCGATTGTGAAGGCCGACTTCCTTGCTGGCAGCGCTTCCTTAAAGCGTCGCGCCGAGATGCCAGGGCACGAACTCGTTGTCGCCGTAGCCGAACGCCTCGCTCTTGGTCTTGCGGCCGGACGCCGTCTCGATGATCATCTCGAAGAGCTCGCGGCCCATGCCGGCGATTGTCTTCTCGCCCGAGGCGATGACGCCGCAATTGACGTCCATGTCCTCTTCCATCTGGTGATACATGGTCGAGTTGGTGGCGACCTTGATCGACGGGGTCGGGCGGCAGCCGAAGCAGGAGCCGCGGCCGGTGGTGAAGACGATGACATTGGCGCCGCCCGCGACCTGGCCGGTGGCCGAGACCGGGTCGTAGCCGGGCGTGTCCATGAACACCAGGCCGCTGCCCGAAACCTTCTCGGCATAGCCGAAGACGCCGTTGAGCGGCGTCTGGCCGCCCTTGGCGACGGCGCCCAGAGATTTCTCGAGGATCGTGGTCAAGCCGCCGCGCTTGTTGCCGGGCGAGGGGTTGTTGTCGATCGAGGCGCCGTGCTTGGCGGTATGGTCCTCCCACCATTTCACATAGCCGTCGAGCTTGGCGGCGATCTCGGGCGAGGCGGCGCGATAGGCAAGCAGATGCTCGGCGCCGTAGATTTCGGTCGTCTCCGACAGGATGCCGATGCCGCCGCAACCGGCCAGGATATCGACGGCGGCGCCCAGCGCTGGATTTGCCGTGATGCCGGACATGCCGTCCGAGCCGCCGCATTGCAGGCCGACGACGATCTCCGAGACCGGGATCGGCTCGCGCTGCAAGTGGCCGACCTCATCGGCGATCTCAGCCAGCACGCCCATCGCCCTCTCGACCGATTTACGCGAACCGCCGGCTTCCTGGATGTTGAAATGGCGCTTTCCGGCGGCCACGCCCTTCTGGCCGTAAAGCGTGAGCTGGTTGACCTCGCAGCCCAGCCCCACCATCAGGATGCCGCCGAAATTCGGGTGGCGCGCATAGCCGGCGAGGGTGCGGTGCAGGACCATCATGCCGTCGCCGGTGGCGCTCATGCCGCAGCCCTGGCCGTGGACGATCGGCACGAAGCCGTCGATGCCGGGATATTTCGGCAGAAGCGTGCGATTGGCCTCGTCGGCGATGGCGTGGCAGACGGTCGACGAGCAATTGACGCTGGCGATGATGCCGATGAAGTTGCGCGTGCCGGCTCGCCCGTCGGCGCGGCGGTAGCCCATGAAGGTGCGCTTGCGGTCGGCCTCGGTGGCGTGTTCGGCCTCGCTCGGCGGCACCACCGGCAAGCGGCCGCTCTCGAAGACCAGATTGTGCGAGTGGACATGCTCGCCTGCCGCGATGGCTTGCGTGGCGCGGCCGATCGCCTGCGCGTATTTCACCACCGCTTCGCCCGCAGCGATCGACTTGATCGCCACCTTGTGGCCAGGCTCGATCACGGCGGTCGCGGCGGCGCCGCCCGGCAATGGTGTTCCGATTTCGATGCGTCCGTTGGCGACGGCGACATTATCGGAGGGCGAGAGAAGGATGGTGTTTGCAATGGTCACGTGCGGCTGTCCTGGGTGATCCTGGGAATGCGGGCGGATTGACTTGCGCCCGTTTAAAGGTAATGTCTTTTATCGGGAAAAAACAATTCTGCGTCAATTGTTTTCTCACCCTAGGTAGCGCGCGTCTTGTGGACGCCCGCGCCACCCGTTTGGCAAGCCGGCGAAAAACGTTCCGCTTTTCGGAGGCTTGCGCTAGAGCCGGATGGTTTCAGGTCCGTTTGATCTGAAATCTGAATCCGGCTCTAAATCAAAGAGATAGAGCATGATGTCGCCCGAAAACCGCTTCACACTTTTCGGCATCATGCTCTAGAGCAGTTCTAGGAAAAATGCGTAGCGGTTTTCCGTCCGGAATTGCGCAGAAACAAGGATTTAGAGCAGTTCGGCGATTCCGGGAAACGCTGAACTGCTCTAGGAACACCGATCATATCGCGCTTCCGGCAGGCCGCGGCAAGCGTTGGGGGATACGGGGCATGTCGAAGAGCAACAATGTCTACAAGGACGCCTTCAACCGCTGCCTCAGGCTGCTCGACGAGACCAAGAGCCTGCCCTCGGAACCGGAACTCGGCACGCTGCTCGGCGTCAGCCGCACCACGGTGCGCAGCATTCTTGCGCGCATGGAAGAAACCGGGCTGATCGCCTGGAACAAACGCAACAAGACGGTGCTCAGGGCGCCGCGGCCGGAGGATTTCTTCCCCGAGGAAGAGACCGATTCGCTCGCCGAGATCATCGAGCGCTCCTTCATGCGGCGCCTGCTTGCGGAAGGCGCGGAAGCCGGCATGCAGATCAACGAGCTGGAGCTGGCGCGCGAGATCGGCGTCGGCACCACCAGCGTGCGTGAATTCCTGATCCGCTTCTCGCGCTTCGGGCTGATCGAGAAGCGGCGCAACAGCCATTGGGTGCTGAAGGGTTTCACGCGCGCCTTTGCGCTGGAGCTGACCGAGATCCGCGAGATGTTCGAGCTGCGTTCGGCGGCGGCTTTCGCCGCGCTGCCAGAGGATAGCGCGGTCTGGGCCGATCTCGATCGGCTGGAGGTCGAGCATCGCCAGCTCGCCAGCGAGATCGCCACGCGCTTCAACGAATTCTCCGAGCTCGACGAGCGCTTCCACCGGCTGATCCACCGCGCGTCGCACAACCGCTTCATCGTCGACTTCTACGATGTCATCGCGATGATCTTCCACTACCACTATCAGTGGAACAAGGCCGAGGAGCGCCAGCGCAACGAGGTCGCGGTCCAGGAGCATCTTGCCTACATCGCGGCGCTGAAATCGCGCGATCCCGGCAAGGTGGATGCCGCCTGCCGCAAGCACCTGAAGTCGGCGCGCCAGACGCTGCTGAGCTCGATTCCCGAAGGACGCCAGGCGCAGCCCGCCTAGGGTCTGTCGATATTCAGGTGATGCCGGCCTGACCTGGAATCTCAACAGACCCTAATGCATGTCGCCCAGAAGCGCGCAGCGGTTTGGGACAACGACAATGCATAAAAACAAGCGCGTCGCGCCGCGTTGCCGCAGCGCGGTTTTGCCGATTTTCCAGCCGCATCCTCCGTGTTATTTCCTTATTGGTCGCAATCCCGGACGGAAAACCGTTTCACACTTTTCCTGGAATTGCTCTAGTGTCGATCAAGTTTCCGGGAGAGGCTTTGCGTTGGATATCCGGCTGAAACGATGGAGCATGCCGGCCGCGTTCGTCGCGGCGCTGCTCCTGTTGCTTCAGTCCTCTCTCGGCGCTTTCGCGTTCGGCGCGCCTTCGCAGCTCGACGTCTTCGGCAACGTCATCTGCACCCATGAAGGCGCGGTAAAGCTCCCCGGCGGCGATCCGCACCAGCAGAATATGCCGGCCTGCTGCTCGCTCGGCTGCAGCATGGTTTCGCCGGCGCATCTGCCGCCGCCGGAGGCAGGCGCGCTTCACAGGGCGACGGCGTTCGAGACGGTCGCTTTTGCGGTTCCGGCCTTCCAGCATCTCGACTTTGCCCGCGATCGCTCGCCGGCCAATCCACGCGCGCCGCCGGCAATGGTCTGATCCGCGGAAACTTTTCGCGGGCCTATTCATCCAATGATCAGACTGTTCGCGGCCGCAAAGCGGCGCGATCCTCACATTCATGGAGCAACCATGTCCAATCTTCTTCCCAGGGCTCGGACCTATGCCCTTCGCGGCGCGCCGCCGTTCCACCTCCAGCAGCGTGTTGGCCTTGCCGTGCTCAGCCTTCTTCTTCTCTTGGCCTGCATTCCCGCCGCCCTCGCGCATGAATTCAAGGTCGGAGACCTCGAGATCGAGCACCCCTGGTCGCGGGCGGCGCCGCCCGGCGCCAAGGTGGCCGGCGGCTATTTCACCGTGGTCAACAAGGGCAGCGCGCCGGACCGGCTGCTGTCGATTTCCTCCGACATCTCCGACAAGGCCGAACTGCATGAGATGGGCGTCAAGGACGGCGTCATGACCATGCGGCCGGTCGAGGGCGGGCTGGAGATCCCGGCCGGCGGCAAGGTCGCGTTGAAGCCGGGCGCCTATCACCTGATGTTCACCGGGCTGAAGCGGCAGCCGAAGCAGGGCGAGAAATTCCCGGCGACGCTGACCTTCGAGAAGGCCGGCAGCGTGAAAGTCGAGTTTGCCGTCGAAGGCATGGGCGAGACGGGCAGTGGCGATATGGACATGGACCACGCTGAGTAATCCGCCAATTCGAAATCAGAGGGACAATTCATGAAGACATATCTTTTTGCCGGCGCGCTGTTCGCGCTCGGGACCAATGCCGCGCTCGCCCACATCACGCTCGAAACGCAGGAAGCGGCTGTCGGCTCCACCTACAAGGCGGTCTTGCGGGTGCCGCATGGCTGCGAGGGCAAGGCGACGACCGCCGTGCGCGTGCAGATGCCCGAAGGCGTGATCTCGGTGAAGCCGATGCCCAAGCCGGGCTGGACGCTGCAGACCAAGAAGGGCAAGTACGAGAAATCCTACCAGCTCTATGGCGAGACGCTGACCACCGGCGTCAAGGAAGTGGACTGGAGCGGCGGCAATTTGCCCGACGAGTTCTATGACGAGTTCGTTTTCCGCGCCTCGCTGGCGGCCGATCTGCCGGCCGGCCAGATGCTCTATTTCCCGGTGGTGCAGGAATGCGGCGACGCCACCAACCGCTGGATCGAGATCCCCGCGGCGGGCCAGGATGAGGACGCCTTGGAAACTCCGGCGCCCGGCATCAAACTGCTGCCGAAGAAATGATCTCTGTCGGCGCGCTCCATCGGGCGCGCCACCATTTCCTGTCATGATCGCATGAACGCAGCACAGCCTTCGTCGACGAACCGGACCGCGGGCCGACATATCGGCCTGCTTGCCTGGCTGTTCGTTTCGCTCGTGGCTATATCGGTGTTGGCGCTGCCCAGTCGTGCCTTCGCGCATGCGGCGTTGGTCGCGACCGATCCGTCCGACGGCGCCGTGCTGACGCAAAGCCCCGCGCAATTTTCGCTGAGCTTCAGCGAGCCCGTCTCGCCACTGGTTCTGACGCTTGTGCGGCCGGACGGCTCGCAGCTTGCGCTGACATCCTTCCGTCTCAACGACCAGACGGTCGAGATCGACAATCCCGAAACGCTCAAACCCGGCACGCATGTGCTGAGTTGGCGGGTGGTGTCGGTCGACGGTCATCCTGTCGGTGGCTCGGCGCTGTTTTCCATAGGCGCGCCAAGCGCCGCGCCGGTGGCGGGCGAAGCCGTCGACTGGACGCTGCGCGCGGCGATCTGGGCGGCCAGGCTGTTAGTCTATGCCGGCCTCTTCCTCGGCGTCGGCGGCGCGTTCGCGCTCGCCTGGCTGGCCGAGGACCGGCGCCGCGGCCAACGCTTTGTCGCCTTGGCACTGCTTTTCGGCCTGGTCGGCGCGCCGTTGTCGCTCGGCCTGCAGGGATTGGATGGGCTTGGCGCCCCGCTCGCCCGGTTTGCGACACCAGCCGTCTGGAAGACCGCGCTGGGGACGAGCTTCGTCTGGACGGTGCTGATCGGCTTGATCGTGCTTGGTCTCGCGCTGCTTTCGCTTTCCGGACCTTCGGCTCTTCGCAAGCTGTCGGCAGGCGCGGCGCTGCTCTGCGTCGGCGGCGCCCTTGCCGCGAGCGGCCACGCAAGTGCGGCTGAACCGCAATGGCTGACGCGGCCACTGGTGTTCCTGCATGGCGCGGCAATCGCGTTCTGGGCCGGTTCGCTGACGCCGCTCGGCCTGGCATTGCGGCGGCAGCCGGCGGAAGCGAAAGCCTTTCTGCGCCGCTTCTCCCGCGCGATCCTGCCGGTCGTCATCCTGCTTGCCGCAAGCGGCATCGTGCTGGCGATCATCCAGGTGCAGCAGCCGGCAGCATTGATCGACACGTCCTATGGCCGGCTGCTGCTCTTGAAGCTGGCTCTGCTGCTCTTCCTGTTCACGCTTGCAGCGGTCAATCGTTGGACGCTGACGGCGCCCGCCGAGGCCGGCGACACTGAGGTGCAGCGGCGGCTGGCGCGCTCCATCCGCATCGAGGTGGTCATCGTGCTTGCCATCTTCGGCGTCGCCGCCGGCTGGCGCTTCACCCCGCCGCCGCGCGCGCTGGCGATCGCCGCCGCGCAGCCGGTGTCGATCCACATCCACACGGTGAAGGCGATGGCCGATCTCAGCATCACGCCCGGCCATGCCGGCGAGGTCGCCGCTTCGATGATGATCATGACCGGCGATTTCGGACTGCTCGATGCCAAGGCGGTGACGCTGGTGCTGTCGAAGCCGGATTCCGGTATCGAGCCGATCAAGCGGCCAGCGACCAAGCCGGGCGACGGAACATGGCGCGTCGACAACCTCGTCATCCCGCTGCCCGGCCGCTGGAATGCGCGGCTCGACATCCTCGTCTCGGACTTCGAGGTGGTGAAGATCGAGGCTCCCATGGAGATCAGGGCGCAATAACCAACCTGCCGACACAATTCGGCGAGACGGTTGACGCCGCCGCCAAGGCCCGTCATTCATCTGGGAAAGGCGTTCTCCAGGACACAGCCTTCAACAAGCATCCGAACGCAGGGAAGAAACGATGGAAAAAGCCGAAATCGGCCTGATCGGCCTTGGCACGATGGGCTCCAACCTGGCGCTCAACATCGCCGAGCACGGGCACCGCATCGCCGTCTTCAACCGCACGCCGTCGCGCACCGACGCCTTTATCGAGAGCGCCGGTTCGCTGAAGGACATGGTCGTTCCCTGCTACAGCCTGGAGGAGCTCGCCGCGGCGATCCGGCCGCCGCGGCCGATCATCATCATGGTGCTGGCCGGCAAGCCGGTCGACGAGCAGATCGCGGCCCTGCGCGGCGTGCTGTCGGCCAACGACATCGTCATCGATGCCGGCAACGCCAATTTCCGCGACACGATGCGCCGCTTCTCGGAATTGTCCGGCTCGGGCCTGACCTTCATCGGCATGGGCGTTTCGGGCGGCGAGGAGGGCGCGCGCCACGGGCCGTCGATCATGGTCGGCGGCACTGAGGAGTCCTGGAAGCGCGTCGAGAAGGTGCTGACCGCGATCTCGGCCAAGTTCAAGGATGAGCCTTGCGCCGCCTGGCTCGGCACCGACGGCGCCGGCCATTTCGTGAAAACCATCCACAACGGCATCGAGTATGCCGACATGCAGATGATCGCCGAGATCTACGGCATCCTGCGCGACGGGCTCGACATGGCGCCAAAGGAAATCGGCAAGGTCTTCGACGGCTGGAACAAGGGTCGGCTCAACTCCTACCTGATCGAGATCACCGCCAAGGTGCTGGCCGCCGACGATCCCAAGACCGGCAAGCCGGTGGTCGATATCATCCTCGATCGCGCCGGACAGAAGGGCACCGGCAAATGGTCGGTCATCGAAGCGCAGCAGCTCGGCATTCCAGCGACGGCGATCGAGGCGGCGGTCGCGGCGCGCGTTCTGTCGTCGATCAAGGACGAGCGGCAGGCAGCCGAGAAGGCCTACGGCAATATCGGTGTCGAGAAGATTGCCGGCGACAGGGCGGCGTTGCTCAAGGATCTCGAACTGGCATTGTTCGCCGGCAAGATCGCGGCTTACGCGCAAGGCTTCGCCGTGATGAGCGGCGCCTCGAAGGAATTCAACTGGAACCTGCCGATGCCGACCATCGCCAAGATCTGGCGCGCCGGCTGCATCATCCGCTCGCAGATGCTGGACACGATGGCCGAGGCGTTCGGTTCAGGCAGCGCTTCCACCAACCTGCTGATGGCGCCGGCCTTCATCGCCTTGATGAAGGAGGCGCATCCGTCGCTCAGGCGCATCGTGGCGCGTGCCTCCGAGGCCGGGTCGCCGGTGCCGGCACTGTCGTCGGCGCTTGCCTATTTCGACAGCTACCGGCAGGGGCGCGGCACGTCGAACCTGATCCAGGCGCAGCGCGATTTCTTCGGCGCGCACGGCTTCGAGCGTATCGGCGAGCAGGGGGCGTTTCATGGCCCGTGGGGCAGCGGCGCGGGGCATTAACCCCGATAGGGCAGAACCTCGCTCGGCGTACTCAGCGATTGCAGCGAGCCGGGGTCGGCGCCGCCGATCCAGCCGAGCACCGCGCGGGCGAGCTCGGAGCCGGCCAGCCGGAAGTTTTCGTTGACGACCAGCAGTTCGTGCCGGAACAGATGCAGCAGCTCCGACGATTGTTTCGACACCACGTCGACGTCGCGGCCGAGTTTCAGCCCGGCGTCCTCGATGCCGGCCACGATGGCGAGCGTCGCTGCGGCGGCGCTGCTGACGAAGCCGTCCGGCCGGTCCTTGCGACGCATCAATTGCGCTGTGCGCATCCTGATCTGTTCGATCGACTGGTCGATGGAGACGGTGTTGAACGGCACCTCGCTAACGCCCGCCTCGCTCAGCGCATCGGCAAAGCCGTTCACCGTATGGCCGTAATAGGTGAGGCCGACCGGCGGCGTCACAAGGGCAAGCCGGTTGCGGCCCCGGCTGGCGAGATAGCGCACGGCTTCGCCGGCAAAGGCGTAATTGTCGAAGTCGTGATAGGGATGCACCAGCCCCATGTCGGTGCGGCCATGCGTGGCGAAGGGAATGCCGCGCTCCAGCATGTAGCGCGCCCGCGGATCGTTGGGCTGGGTGCGCGAGATGATGACGCCGTCGGCAGAGCCCGTCTCGACCAGATAGCGCACCGGATCCAGCGGATCCTGCGAGCGCGAATAGGGCGTGACGATCAGGTGGTAGGGCGTGTCGGCGATCACCTCGGTGACGCCGTAGATGATGTCGGAGACGAAGCTCATCAGCTCGTGCTCGGTGTTCAGCACAAGCGAGATGACGTTGGTCTTGCCTGTTCTCAGCCTGACGCCGGCGCGGTTCGGGCGGTAGCCGATCTGCTTGGCGACGAGCTGGACGCGACGCCTGGTCTCGGCGCCGATCTCGGGTGCATCCTTCAGCGCGCGCGAGACCGTCGTGACGCCGAGCCCGGTCATGAAGGCAAGCGTCTTCAGCGTCGGCCGTTCCTTGCCCGACGCGGCGTCGTCGCCCTTCTTCGTTATCCGTCTATCCATTCGTCCCGCCCGTCAGGCGCATAGCAGCCGCAGGGCCGACCGGCAATCGTGCGGCGGTGACATTTGCGCGACCTTCAGCTTGTGGCTCGGTTCAATATACTGAAACGTTACAGATTGCCAATCTTCGTGATCGACCGGCAAGGTCGTGCCACTTTGCGTCGCGGGTGCGGCGATGAACCGAAAGTCGCTGGAATCACAAGGAAATATCGATCCAGGCCTACTTTTGCCACCAATCGACTGTTCCGGCGCCGGCATTGCCGCTTCGGAAGAAAGATTTTGTTCGTGCCTCGAAAAAATCCTGATTGGCTTCAAGGCGAGGGGTTGCCTATGCGGATCATTTGCCGTATCGAAAATCTGTAACGTTTCAGATTCTGGGAGGAAGCCGAAATGCGATACAAATTCCTGACTGCCGCCTTTGCCGCGACGGTTGCGCTCAACTTCGCCGGTCCGGCGGCCGCGACCGACCTGGAAGTCACCCATTGGTGGACTTCCGGCGGCGAGGCGGCGGCGGTGGCCGAGCTTGCCAAGGCGTTCGACGCGACAGGCAATCACTGGGTCGACGGCGCCATTGCAGGCTCCGGCGGCACGGCCCGGCCGATCATGATCAGCCGCATCACCGGCGGCGACCCGATGGGCGCCACCCAGTTCAACCACGGCCGGCAGGCGGAGGAACTGGTGCAGGCCGGGCTGATGCGCGACCTCACCGATATCGCCACCAAGGACAAGTGGACGGAAATCGTGCGGCCGAAGAGCCTGCTCGATAGCTGCACCATCGACGGCAAGATCTATTGCGTGCCGGTCAACATCCATTCCTGGCAGTGGCTATGGCTGTCCAACGAGGCCTTCCAGAAGGCCGGCCTGCCGCTGCCGAAGGACTGGAATGAATTCGTGGCGGATGCGCCGGCGCTGGAAAAGGCCGGCATCATTCCGCTCGCGGTCGGCGGACAGGCCTGGCAGGCCTCCGGCGCCTTCGACGTGCTGATGGCCGCTGTCGGCGGCACCGACACGTTCCTCAAGGTCTACAAGGACAAGGACGCCACCTTCGCGGCCGGCCCGGAGATCGCCAAGGTGTTCAAGGCGGCGGACGATGCCCGCAAGATGGCCAAGAACACCAACGTGCAGGACTGGAACCAGGCGACCAATCTGGTCATCACCGGCAAGGCCGGCGGCCAGATCATGGGCGACTGGGCGCAGGGCGAGTTCCAGGTCGCCGGCAAGACCGCCGGCAAGGACTATACCTGCCTGCCCGGCCTCGGCCTGAACGAAGTCATCGCCACCGGCGGCGACGCCTTCTACTTCCCGCTGCTCAAGGACGAGGCGAAGGCGAAGGCGCAGGTGGTGCTTGCCGAGACCTTGCTCGATCCGAAGACCCAGGTCGCCTTCAACCTCAAGAAGGGTTCGCTGCCGGTGCGCGGCGACGTCGACCTCAATACGGCGAACGACTGCATGAAGAAGGGCCTCGCCATCCTCGCCAAGGGCGCCGTCATGCCGTGGACGGACCAACTGCTTTCGCAGGACACCCAGAAGCAGAAGGAAGACCTGTTCTCCGAATTCTTCGCCAAGCCCGACATGACAATCGAAGAAGCACAGAAGCGCTTCGCCGAGATCATCGGCTCGGCGGACTGACGACCGGCGCCCCCGCCGGCTTCCGACCCCAGCCTATCGGGGTCGGGAGCTCGATGTCCTCATTGCCCGGCCGGCCGAGATGAGCAGCAGCGAACGCCCGAGTAAGCTTTTCCGCAACCTGAACGCCAAGGTCGCATCGATCCCGATGGTGCTCACCGCGCTGGTGGTGTTCGTCGGCGGCACGGCGTGGACAGTGCTCTACTCCTTCACCAATTCGAAGCTGTTGCCGCGGCTCAACTTCGTCGGGCTCGACCAGTATCACCGGCTGTGGTCGACATCGCGTTGGCTGGTGTCGATCGAGAACCTTTTGATCTACGGCGTGATCTCGCTGGTGTTCTCGCTGGTCATCGGCTTCCTGCTTGCCGCCCTTCTCGACCAGAAGATCCGCTTCGAGGACACGTTCCGCACCATCTTCCTCTATCCCTTCGCGCTGTCCTTCATCGTCACCGGGCTGGTATGGCAGTGGCTGCTCAATCCGGATTTCGGCGTCCAACGCGTCGTGCGCGACCTCGGCTGGACGAGCTTCAGCTTCGATCCGCTCTACAATTCCAGCATCGTCATCTACGGCATTTCGATCGCGGCGCTCTGGCAAGGCACGGGCTTGATCATGTGCCTGATGCTCGCCGGACTGCGCGGCATCGACGAGGACATCTGGAAGGCGGCGAGGGTGGACGGCATTCCGGCCTGGAAGACCTATCTCTTCATCGTCATCCCGATGATGCGGCCGGTCTTCATCACCACGCTGGTGATCATCGCCGCCGGCATCGTCAAGGTCTATGACCTGGTCGTGGCGCAGACCAGCGGCGGCCCCGGCATCGCCTCCGAAGTGCCGGCGAAATATGTCTACGACTACATGTTCTTCGCCCAGAATCTCGGCCAGGGTTTCGCCGCCTCGACCATGATGCTGTTGTCGGTGGTGATCGTCATCGTGCCATGGGCCTATCTCGAATTCGGAGGCAAGAAGCGTGGCTGACGTCGCCTCCCCGTCCACCGGTGCCGAAGCGCTCGGGCGCAATGCCACCGGCCCGAGCGGGCCCAAGCCGCGGCACGTGCTGTCGCGCCGCAATATCTTCCTTTATGGCACGCTGATCGTCGTGGCGCTCTATTACCTTTTGCCGCTCTACGTGATGATCGTCACGTCGCTGAAGGGCATGCCGGAAATCCGCCTCGGCAACATCTTCTCGCCGCCGGTGGAAATCACCTTCGAACCCTGGGTGAAAGCCTGGGCGACAGCGTGCACCGGGCTCAACTGCGACGGGCTTTCGCGCGGTTTCTGGAATTCGGTGCGCATCACCGTGCCGTCGGTGATCCTGTCGATCGCGATCGCCTCGGTGAACGGCTATGCCCTGGCCAACTGGCGCTTCAAGGGCGCCGACACCTTCTTCATCATCCTGATCGTCGGCGCCTTCATCCCTTACCAGGTGATGATCTATCCGATCGTCATTATCCTGCGCGAGATCGGCATTTACGGCACGCTGACCGGCCTGGTGATCGTGCATTCGATCTTCGGCATGCCGATCCTGACGCTGCTTTTCCGCAACTATTTCACTTCGATGCCGGAGGAGCTGTTCCGCGCCGCGCGCGTCGACGGCGCCGGTTTCTGGGGCATCTATCTGCGCATCATGCTGCCGATGTCGCTGCCGATCTTCGTGGTCGCCATCATCCTGCAGGTGACCGGCATCTGGAACGACTTCCTGTTCGGTGTCGTCTACACGCGCCCCGACACCTATCCGATGACGGTGCAGCTCAACAACATCGTCAACTCGGTGCAGGGCGTGAAGGAATACAACGTCAACATGGCCGCGACCATCCTGACCGGGCTGGTTCCGCTCATCGTCTACTTCATTTCCGGCAAGCTCTTCGTGCGCGGCATCGCCGCCGGCGCGGTGAAAGGATGATGATGGCCGCTGAAATCGCCAATCCCAGCGTTTCGATCCAGGACCTTTCGCTCAATTTCGGTGCCGTCTCGGTGCTGCAGACGCTCAACCTGGATGTCGCCGACGGCGAATTCATCGTGCTGCTCGGGCCGTCCGGCTGCGGCAAGTCGACCTTGCTCAACTGCATCGCCGGGCTGCTCGACATTTCCGACGGGCGCATCTTCATCAAGGGCAAGAACGTCACCTGGGAAGAGCCGAAGGACCGCGGCATCGGCATGGTGTTCCAGTCCTATGCGCTCTACCCGCAGATGACGGTGGAGAGGAACCTTTCCTTCGGCCTGCGCGTCGCCGGCGTGGCGAAGGACGAGATCGCCAAGCGCATCGCGCGCGCCGCCGAGATCCTGCAGATCGAGCCGCTGCTGCAGCGCAAGCCTTCGGCGCTGTCCGGCGGCCAGCGCCAGCGCGTGGCGATAGGGCGCGCACTAGTGCGCGACGTCGACGTCTTCCTGTTCGACGAGCCGCTCTCCAATCTCGATGCCAAGCTGCGTTCGGAGTTGCGCGTCGAGATCAAGCTTTTGCACCGCCGCTTGCAGAACACGATGATCTACGTCACCCACGACCAGATCGAGGCGATGACGCTGGCCGACCGGATCGCGGTGATGAAGGGCGGCGTGATCCAGCAGCTCGACGCGCCGCAGACGATCTACAACCGCCCCGTCAACCGCTTCGTTGCCGGCTTCCTCGGCTCGCCGGCGATGAATTTCATCGACGGCCGGCTGGAGAAGGACGGCGGCGACTGGCACTTTGCCGTCGAGGATCTGCGCATTCCGCTTGCGACCTATTCCTTCGAGAAGGAGCCGGCGCCGGGCCCTGCTGTGTTCGGCATCCGGCCCGAGCATGTCGCCTTCAACAGCGGCACGGGCTGGCCTTTCACCGCGACGGCCAATGTGGAGGTCGTCGAGCCGATGGGCTCCGACACGCTGGTGTGGCTGAAGCTCGGCCGGCAGAACTTCACCGTGCGCGTCACCTCCGAACGCACGCCGAAGAACGGGGATGCGGTCGGCATCGGCTTCGATCCGCTGCGCGCCTCGCTCTTCGACGCTCAAACCGGCAACCGAATTTAACTCCCCAGGACCAACAGAACGGACAGGACAGATGAACTGGTCATTCCAACTCTACAGCGCCCGCAATTTCCAGCCATGGAACCGCGTGGTGAAAATGCTCGGCGAGCTCGGCTACAGCCGAGTCGAGGGCTTCGGCGGCGTCTATGACGACCCGAAAGCGTTCCGCGCCGAGCTCGACAGGAACGGGCTTGCGATGCCGACCGGGCATTTCTCGATCGACGCGCTGGAAAGCGATTTCGACGGCGTGCGCAAAACCGCCGACGCGCTCGGCATCACGCTCCTGATCTGCCCCTATCTGATGCCCGATCAGCGCCCGTCCGATGCCGTCGGCTGGCGCGGCTTCGGCGAACGTCTCGCCAAGGTCGGCGAGGTGGCAAAGAAGGCCGGCTACGGCTTTGCTTGGCACAACCATGATTTCGAGTTCAAGCCGCTTGCCGACGGCTCGCTGCCGCAGGACCATATCCTGTCCGCCGCACCCGACATCGGCTGGGAGATGGACGTCGCCTGGGTGATCCGCGGCGGCGCCGATCCGCTGCCCTGGATTGAAAAGCACGGTAGGCGCATCGTCGCCGTGCACGTCAAGGACATGGCGAAGCCAGGCGAGGGGTTGGACGAGGACGGCTGGTCCGACGTCGGCCACGGCACGATCGACTGGGCGGGCCTGTTCAAGACATTGCGCGCCAAGAGCGCGGCGCAGTATTTCATCATGGAGCAGGACAACCCCAACGACATCGAGCGCTATGCCCGCCGCTCCATCGCGGCAGCCAAGAGCTGGCAGGAGTGATCGAAATGGCAGAAAAACTTGGCGTCGGCGTCGTCGGCTGCGGCAACATCTCGAAGGCGTATTTCTCGCTGTCGCCGCTGTTTCGCGGCATCAAGATGCTCGCCTGCGCGGATATCAACATGGATGCGGCGAAAGCGCGGGCAAAGGAGTTCAAGCTGCGTGCCGAGACGGTCAACGACCTGCTCAAGGACGACGAGATCGACATCATCGTCAACCTCACGGTTCCGGCGGTACACTACGAAGTCTCCAAAGCGGTGCTCGACGCCGGCAAGCATGTCTATTCGGAAAAGCCGTTCGTGCTGTCGATCGGGGAAGGGCTCGATCTCAAGAAACGGGCCGAGAAGAGGGGCCTGCGCATCGGTTCGGCGCCAGACACGTTCCTCGGCGGCGCGCACCAACTGGTCCGCGATCTGATCGACAGCGGCAAGCTCGGCGCAATCACCAGCGGCACCTGCCATGTGATGGGCCACGGCATGGAGCACTGGCACCCCAACCCGGATTTCTTCTTCCAGCCGGGCGCCGGTCCGGTGCTGGATATCGGGCCGTATTATGTCACCAACCTGATCCAACTGATCGGGCCGGTGAAACAGGTGGCGGCCTTCGCGACGACGCCGGCCAAGGAGCGTACGATTTCGTCGAAGCCGCGTGCGGGCGAAAAGATCCCGGTGAACACGCCGACCACCATCCATGCGCTGCTTGAATTCGCCAATGGCGCGGTGATCACGCTCAACACCAGCTGGGACGTCTGGAGCCATGGCCACGCGCCGATGGAGCTCTACGGTGAATTGGGCACCGTCTTCGTGCCGGACCCGAATTTCTTCGGCGGCGAGGTGCGCTTCACCGACTCGGCCAAGCCGGTGAAGAAACTGCCGAAATGGAACCATCCGTTCGGCGTGCCGAACGAGATGCATGGCCATGGCATGATGGCGAACTACCGCACCGCCGGCCTGGCCGACATGGCGGTCGCGATTGCCGAAGGACGGCCGCATCGCTGCTCGATGGAGATGGCGCTGCACGCGGTCGATGTCATGACCGGCATCCTGCGTTCCGGCGAAAGCGGCAAGTACGTCGCCATGCAGACGACCTGTGAGCGGCCCGCCGCGCTCGGCGTCAAGAACGCCAAGGCGCTGCTGGCGAAGAAAAAGTAGGTGGCGACCCTCTCCCCGTCCCGGCGGGGAGAGGGTAATGGTGGGGGACAAGCATCGATTCAATCCGCCATGACGGCGCCCGCGGCGCCGCTTCGACCCCGAGGATTTCCCATGCCCTATGTCGCTGCCGAGAACCGCTACCAGAAGATGATCTATAATCGCTGCGGGCGGTCCGGCCTGAAGCTGCCGGCGATCTCGCTCGGGCTGTGGCACAATTTTGGCAACGACACGCCGCACAAGACCAAGCAGGCGCTCGTGCGCAAGGCCTTCGACCTCGGCATCACCCATTTCGACCTCGCCAACAATTACGGCCCGCCTCCCGGCTCGGCGGAAACCGCGTTCGGCGAGATCCTGCGCACCGATTTCGCCGCCTATCGCGACGAGATCATCATCTCGACCAAAGCCGGCTACGAGATGTGGGCCGGTCCCTACGGCGAATGGGGCAGCCGCAAATATGTGCTGGCCAGCCTCGACCAGAGCCTCAAGCGCATGGGGCTCGACTATGTCGACATCTTCTATTCGCACCGTTTCGATCCCGAGACGCCGCTCGAGGAAACGATGGGCGCGCTCGACCACGCGGTGCGCTCGGGCAAGGCGCTCTATGCCGGCATCTCCTCCTACAATTCGCAGCGCACGCGCGAGGCGGCCGACATATTGCGGCAGCTCGGCACGCCATGCCTGATCCACCAGCCGAGCTATTCGATGCTCAACCGCTGGGTCGAGGAGGACGGGCTGCTCGACACGCTGGAGGGGCTCGGCATCGGCTCGATCGTGTTCTCGCCGCTGGCGCAGGGCATGCTGACCGACAAATATCTCGGCGGCATTCCCGACGGCAGCCGCGCATCCCAAGGCAAATCGCTCAAGCCCGCCTTCATCAATGACCAGTCGATCGCCAACATCCAGGCGCTCAACGCCATTGCCGGCCGCCGCGGCCAGACGCTGGCGCAGATGGCGCTGGCCTGGGTGCTGCGCAAGGGCCGCGTGACCACGGCGCTGATCGGCGCCAGCCGGCCGGAACAGGTCGAGGATTGCGTCGGCGCGCTCAAGGCGCTCGAGTTCTCCGATGCCGAGTTGGCCGAGATCGACACTTACGCGCGCGAGTCCGACATCAACCTTTGGGCGGCTTCCGCCGAACGCAAGGGACCGCCGCGCAAGTAGCGGTTAGCCGGCGAACCATCGCCATCGCGTCGTGTCGGAGGGGGCGCGCTTCGGAAACAGTGGCAAAATCACTCGTTCGTCGCTATCTCAGAGGAAATTGAAGTCGTTCGCATGCGAGATCTGCTGCGAGCGTCGATTGGGCGAACAAGATGACGGCAAGAGATGCGCTAACCAAGAACCAGCTCTGCGTGCTCGAGAAGCTCGAGGCGTCCAGCGGGCCGCTCAGCGCCTATACGCTGCTCGACCAGCTGCGCGAGCGCGGTTTCCGGGCGCCGCTGCAGGTCTATCGGGCGCTCGACACGCTGGTGAAGTCCGGCTTCGTGCATCGGCTCGAAAGCCTCAACTCCTTCGTCGCCTGCGCCGAGCCGCACGACCACAGCCATTCGATGACGGCCTTCGCCATTTGCGACAATTGCGGCCAGGTGACCGAAATGTCCGACCACGATGTCGATCACCGGCTTGACGAATGGGTGCGCTCGACCGGATTTGCGGCGAAAAAAGCAGTGATCGAGTTTCGCGGGGTGTGTGCCAAATGCAGGGCTGAAGCGGCGTAAGAACGCCGATATTCAGGTGAGGTCGGCCTGCAAATGGCGGCTCCCTGCGCTTCCGGTGCTCACGTACTTTAAGTACGCTCCGCTCCGGTTCTCGGGACCCACCATTTTCGACTCGACCTGACCTGAATCTCGACGCTCTTACAGCGTGGGGTAGCGCCTAATGCGCCTCGTCCCAGTTGTTCGCCGCTCGTGCGTCGACGTGCAGCGGCACCGACATCGACACCGCCGGCATCGGCGCGTTCTCCATCACGCGGCGCACCACCGGGATCGTCGCCTCGACCTCCGAGTCCACCGTCTCGAAGATCAGTTCGTCATGCACCTGCAACAGCATGCGGGCGGAGAGTTTCGCCTTGTCCAGCGCCTCTTCCATATGCACCATGGCACGGCGGATGATGTCGGCCGCGGTGCCCTGGAGCCTGGCGTTGATCGACGCGCGCTCGTTGAAGGCGCGCACCGACGGGTTGGACGACCTTATCTCCGGATAGTGGATGCGGCGGCCGAAGATGGTCTCGACGAAACCGTTTTCCCGCGCATAGGCCTTGGTTTCCTCGATATAGTCGCGAATGCCCGGGAAGCGCTCGAAATAGCGCTTGATATAGGCGCTCGCCTCTTCGCGCGGGATCGACAGCTGGTTGGCGAGACCGAAGGCCGAGATGCCGTAGATGATGCCGAAATTGATCGCCTTGGCGCGCCGGCGCACCTCCGAAGGCATGCCTTCGACCGGCACGTTGAACATTTCCGATGCGGTGATGGCATGGATGTCGGCGCCGTCGGCGAAAGCCTGCTTGAGCTGCGGGATTTCGGCAACATGGGCAAGCACGCGCAATTCGATCTGGCTGTAGTCGGCCGAGACCAGCTTGTGGCCTTTCTCCGCAATGAAGGCGGTCCTGATCTTGCGGCCTTCGGCGGTGCGCACCGGGATGTTCTGCAGATTGGGATCGGAGGACGACAGACGCCCCGTCGTCGTCGCGGCGAGCGCATAGGAGGTATGGACGCGGTTGGTGCCGGGGTTGATGAAGCCGGGCAGCGCGTCGGTATAGGTCGATTTCAGCTTCGTGAGCTGGCGCCAGTCGACGATCTTGCGCGGCAGCTCGTGGCCTTCGGTGGCAAGGTCTTCCAGAAGCTGCGCCGAGGTCGACCACTGGCCGGTCTTGGTCTTGGAACCGCCCGGCAGGCCCATCTTGCCGAACAGGATATCGCCGAGCTGCTTCGGCGAGCCGATGTTGATGCGTTCGCCGACGATTCCGTAGATTTCCTCCTCGACGCGGGCGGCGCCCTGCGCCAATTCGCCCGACAGTCGCGACAGGATTTGGCGGTCGACCGAGATGCCGCGCTGTTCCATCCGGGCAAGCACCGGCACCAGCGGCCGCTCCAGTCGCTCGTAGACGGAAACGAGGCCCTTGGCGGCCAACCTCGGCTTCAGCACCAGCCAGAGCTGCAACGCAATGTCGGCCTGCTCGGCGGCGTATCTCGTCGCGCGCTCGATATCGACTTGGTCGAAGCCGATGGCGCTCTTGCCCGAGCCGGCGAGTTCCTTCTTCGAGGCCGGCGCGTGACCGAGCCACTTCTCCGACAGCGAGACGAGGTCGTGACCGCCGGAGGTGCCCGCGTCAAGCACGTAGGAGATCAACATCGTGTCGTCGAACGGCCCGACCTCGATGCCGTGCCGGCCCATCACGACGATGTCGTATTTCGTGTCCTGGACGATCTTGAGAACCGACCGGTCCTCGAGCAACGGCTTGAGCAGCGCCAGCGCCTCGCGGACCGGGATCTGGTTCTCCAGCATGCCGCCGCCGAGCAGGTCGCCATTGCCGCTCTTGTGGGCGAGCGGCACATAGACAGCCCGGCCCGGCGCGATCGCCATGGAAATGCCGATAAGGTCGGCCTGCATCGGATCGGACGAGCTGGTCTCGGCGTCGAGCGCAAGGACGCCGGCGTCGCGGGCTTCGGCTATCCAGGCCTTGAGCGCCGCCGCATCGCGGATGGCGGTATAGGCCGAGGGGTCGATCTTGCGGGCCGCCGCCTGTTCGAGCCGCAGCGCCGAGAGCAGCGAAGGGGTGTCGCCCTGCGGCGGCGCGTCCTCGCCCCCTGTGGCAGGTTTCGCGGTACCCTTCGATTCAGGTGCCGGCTGTCTCGATGGCGCGCCGGCGCCGACATCGGGGCCATGCGCGGTATCGGCGCGCTCGACGGTGACGGCGGAAGCCTGGACATCGCCGATCTCGGTGGCGGTCGCCTCGGCGACGCGCCGCGTCAGCGTGGTGAATTCCATCGTCTTCAGGAAGCCGATCAGCTTCGGCCCGTCCGGCTCATGCAGGACCAAATCGTCCAGTCCCTCCTTCAGGGGCACGTCGTTCCTCAGCGTCACCAGCTCGCGCGAGATGCGCGCCTTGTCGGTATTGGCGATGATGGTTTCGCGGCGCTTGTCCTGCTTGATCTCGGAAGCGCGCGCCAGCAGCCCGTCGAGGTCGCCGAACTGTTCCAGCAGCTGCGCCGCGGTCTTCGGGCCGATGCCGGGCACGCCCGGCACGTTGTCGACCGAATCGCCGGTCAGCGCCTGCAGGTCGATCATCTTCTCCGGCGGCACGCCCCATTTCTCGATCACCTCGGGAATGCCGATCTGGCGGTCTTTCATCGGGTCGTACATGCCGACCGTCGGACCGACCAGTTGCATCAGGTCCTTGTCGGAGGAGATGATGGTGGTGTCGGCGCCGACCTCGCAGGCCAACCGGCAATAGGTCGCGATGATGTCGTCGGCCTCGAACCCCTCCATCTCGATGCAGGGCAGGTTGAAGGCCACGGTCGCCTGGCGGATCAGCCCGAATTGCGGGATCAGGTCCTCCGGCGGCGCCGAGCGGTTCGCCTTGTATTCGGGATAGAGATCGCTGCGGAAGGTTTTCGAGGAATAGTCGAAGATGACGGCGAAATGCGTCGGCACGATGCCTACACTGGTGTTGCGGGCATCCTGCATCAGCTTCCACACCATGTTGCAGAAGCCGAGCACGGCGCTGGTCGGCAGGCCGTCGGATTTGCGGTTCAGCGGCGGCAGCGCGTGATAGGCGCGGAAAATGTAGCCGGAGCCGTCGACGAGGAAGAGGTGATCGCCTTTTTTCATGCCGGCAGGGATAGCGCGGCCAGCCTTCGCGGTCCATGCCAAAGGCTGTGCAACCTGCCAGTTCGGGCAACACCCCTGACAGATACTGTCCTTGCGGGAATCCACTGCTCACGGGCATGTTACAAAAGTGTAATTTTCGTGCCCTTGAATCGCCACGTTCACAGACCCAAATACATCTCATCGGCAGTTTTCGCCGAAGTCCGGAGTAAGGCCCGTCCCCCGCCTATCCCGGGCAACTTGCGGCAGCCTATCCCCCCTCTCCGGGCTGCCGCATCGTTTCGAGTAAAGACCGCCGTGGTTCCCCCTCCACCACGGCGGTTCTTTTTTGCCTCCAGGCAAGCCTTTCCCGCTTGGTCCAACGATCGCGGCTTTTCGTTTTCCGCATCGCCCTTTAGGGTCTGCCGCAAAAATCGAAAGGCCCCCCAAATGTCCAAACTCTCCCCCGTCCTCGACCGTCTCGACCAGAACCTTGACCAGAGCCTGGAACGGCTGTTCGGCCTGCTCGGCATCAAGTCGATCTCCACCGATCCCGCCTTTGCCGCCGACTGCCGCAAGGGGGCCGAATGGCTGGTGGCCGAACTCAAGCTGATCGGCTTCGACGCAAGCGTGCGCGACACGCCCGGACATCCGATGGTGGTGGCGCATCACGAGGGGCCGGCAGGCGCGCCGCATGTGCTGTTCTACGGCCACTACGACGTCCAGCCGGTCGATCCGATCGAATTGTGGGAAACCGATCCGTTCGCGCCGTCGATCAAGGAGATCGAGCCTGGACGCAAAGTGATCACCGGACGCGGCTCGGCCGACGACAAGGGGCAACTGATGACCTTCGTCGAGGCCTGCCGCGCCTGGAAGCAGGTGCACGGCAATCTGCCGTGCCGCGTCACCATCCTGTTCGAGGGCGAGGAAGAATCCGGCTCGCCGTCGCTGAAGCCGTTCCTGGAAGCCAACGCCGCCGAGTTGAAGGCGGATTTCGCGCTGGTCTGCGACACCAGCATGTGGAATCGCGAGACGCCGTCGATCTGCGTGTCGCTGCGCGGCATGGTCGGCGAGGAGATCACCGTCAAGGCAGCCAACCGCGACCTGCATTCGGGTCTCTATGGCGGGCCGGCCGCCAATCCGATCCGCATCCTGGCCAAGGTGCTGGCCGACGTCCACGACAAGGACGGCCATGTCACCATTCCGGGCTTCTATGACGGCGTCGAGGAGACGCCCTCGCAGGTGCTGAAATCCTGGGAAGGGCTCGGCGAAACGGCCGAGACCTTCCTTGGACCGGTCGGACTTTCCATTCCGGCCGGCGAAAAAGGGCGCTCGGTGCTCGAGCTCACCTGGGCGCGGCCGACCGCGGAATTCAACGGCATCATCGGCGGCTATACCGGCAGGGGCTTCAAGACGGTGATCGCGGCGGAAGCGTCGGCGAAAGTGTCGTTCCGGCTCGTTCACAGGCAGGATCCGAAGAAGATCCGCGCCGCCTTCCAGGCCTTTGTGCGCGAGCGCATCCCCGGCGACTGCTCGGTAGAATTCCACCCGCATGGCGGCTCGCCGGCGATCCAGCTTTCCTATGACTCACCGTTCCTGACCAAAGCCAAGGACGCGCTGTCGGACGAGTGGGAGAGGCAGGCCGTGACCACCGGCGGCGGCGGCTCGATCCCGGTGGTGGGCGATTTCCAGACCTATCTCGGCATGGAATCGCTGCTGGTCGGCTTCGGCCTCGACGACGACCGCATCCACTCGCCGAACGAGAAATACGAGCTGACCTCCTTCCACAAGGGGCAGCGGTCCTGGGCGCGCATTCTCGACGCGCTGACCCGCTAAGGCGCGGTTTCACGAAAGACGTGACATTCAACTTTTTGTTGATTTTTCTCCGGATCGCGGCGAGGACGGGTTAAGCCGACCCGGAGAAGAGAATGACCGCCGACATCCGTTTCCACAAAAACGATCTGCCTGACCTGTCGCGCTACAATGTCGGCGCGGTGGCCATCGACACGGAAACTCTGGGGCTCAACCCGCATCGCGACCGGCTCTGCGTGGTGCAGATTTCGCCCGGCGACGGCAGCGCCGACGTCATCCAGATCGCTCCAGGCCAGAAAGAGGCGCCGAACCTCGCCAGCCTGCTCGAGAATCGCGCGATCACCAAGCTGTTCCATTACGGCCGCTTCGACATAGCCGTGCTCTATCATACATTCGGCGTGATGGCGGAACCGGTGTTCTGCACCAAGATCGCCTCGCGGCTCACCCGCACCTATACCGATCGTCACGGGCTGAAGGATCTCTGCAACGAACTGCTCGGCATCGGCCTTTCCAAGGCGCAGCAATCCTCCGACTGGGCGGCCGAAACGCTCTCGCCCGAACAGCTCGAATATGCCGCCTCGGACGTGCTCTACCTGCACAGGCTGCATGAGGTGCTGGGCGCGCGCCTGGCGCGCGAAAACCGCACCAAGGAGGCGGACGCCTGCTTCCGTTTCCTGCCGACGCGCGCCAAGCTCGACCTGATGGGCTGGGCCGAGGAAGACATCTTCGCGCATAGCTGACGGAACCCGGCGCGTCGAAAGGACGTTGGGGCCGGTTCGTGGAGGGAGTGAGATGGCAGAGCGCAAACCGATAGAAAGCGCGCCGAAGGACGGCTCGAAGGTCACCATCCTGTGGAAAGACAGCGACGGCGTCGTCAATGAATCCATCGGTCAGTATCGCGACGGCGGCTGGTGGATCTACACCGACAGCGACACGCAAAAGAAGGTCGATCCGACGAGCTGGCGCCCAGCATCAAATGACGACGACTAGTAGGCTGCGTGCAGGCTTCAAGGCGGGTCTCGACCGAAACAAGGGGGCGCAATGAGGCAGAACACGCTCTATCTCATCATCGGGGCGCTGATCGCGGTGGTCATCGCGCTTGGTATCTATGTCTATCGCGAGCAGACCAGGCCGAAAGGCGTCGAGCTCAAGATCGACGACAAGGGCATTTCGATCCAGCAGAATTGACCATGGTGGCCAGCCGGGAGACCGGCGCCGTGAGGGGCTAGGCCGGCTTTGCGAGACGACATTGCGCCGGGGGGATTTCGGCCGGAGATACAGGGGCTGCGCGGGCTCGCCGTAGCCTTTGTGGTGATCTTCCATATCTGGCCGGCAGCACTTCCCGGCGGCTATGTCGGGGTCGACATCTTCTTCGTCATGAGGCCAATTAATCGCGACGCGCTTTAGGGATTTTCAAAGGGCTGCATAAGTCCTGGTTTGATCCACCTCTAAGTTAGGCGGTTGCTTTCATTATACTCGATTACTGTGAATGCTCTGGAGACGCATCTAGGCTTGCGCTTTGGGAAAGTATAATCTGTCTCATCAATTTCGGCGGGTGCGAGCATGGAAATCGTGACTATGATCAACCGGCCGGCGGTTGAATGGAGCTTTGCTGACTTCGAGACTGTAGCCAAAAGGGCATTGCCAGAATCGCTCACCCTTGAATTTAAAGGAGATTTCGAAGCTGGCGCGGACGAGCGTTGGCGCAAGAGCCAAGATCAAATTTCTGCTAGAAGCCGCGATCGGTTGGCCGAGGAGATAGTTGCCTTTGCAAATGCCTACGGGGGCGTTTTGCTGCTGGGCATCAAGGAAGAAGTCAACGGCGATGGGATCAAGGTTTCGGCCGGCTTGGGTTCCGTCATTCCTTCGGTGTCGCAGTGCGCGGAGAGGCTTGAGAGCAGTCTGCGTGCCGTCATAGACCCTCCGCTTCCTTTGCTTGAGGTCAAGGCCATTAAGGCAACGGAGGACGGGGCTGGCTATATAGTCTTTAAGGTCCCGCAATCGCTTTCGGCGCCGCATGGAGTGGGACGACCCGCCGCCGGCTATGTTCGGCGAGGTTCTTCGTGCGAACCGATGACCATGCGTGATTTGCAATCTGTCTTTTGGGAGGCTCGAACCGCAATCGATCGGGTGAATGAGACCTTCAGGATCAGGCGAGAATTGTTTGCGAGAGACCTGGTAGATCGCTTCCTGGCACCGTCCTTCCCGAGCCACGTTCTTTTTCGCGCTACCGTTGTGCCGGGCCGGCATTTTCAAATCCCGCATCTGCCTTCCATTTTCGGCCGGCGGACGTTTCAGTCCAGCCATATCCCCTTTCAATCGGCGCAGCCGCTGGCCCTAACGTTCGGCGGTCCGATTTGGCGCCCAATGGCGGGCGGTGTCACGGCGCGTGAGGGAGACAATACAGAGTTCAGACAACTGAGCGTTTCGAGCGATGGCACTTGGAATCTAATGTGTCGACATATTGCAATACGGGAACGTCATTACCCCGGCTGGTATTCCGTCGGGGCACTTTGGTTGTTGTACAACGCGATGCGTTTTCGGCGGCACATAGGTCGCGTCGAAGTCCCTCTTTTTATGGAAGCCGAAATTCTTGGATCAAAGGATGGAGAGGTTGTGTTCGTCACCGAATTTGATGGTGAAGTGAAAGCGCCGATCAGTCCAGCTTGCACCGACCGGCTGGAACTTGGTCGAGATGGCGAGTTCGACGATGTGGCCCAGCTGTTTGCGGAACAGATCGGCTGGGCGTGCGGCCTCGACATCGACTGTTCTGACATGCGGCTTGGGCCGAACCTTAGCCTCAACTGTGACTAGGCGGTGGTGACGATTTAACTATTTGAGCCAGATGGCGATAGCGGCGAGTTTGACGAAGCCCATGAAGTTGGCG
>NZ_VFTK01000020.1:0-126735 GCF_006439495.1 Mesorhizobium sp. B3-1-8 | reverse complement strand
GCCAACTTCATGGGCTTCGTCAAACTCGCCGCTATCGCCATCTGGCTCAAATAGTTAAATCGTCACCACCGCCTAGCAATCGCTTGACGTGCGCCGCCACCGCCCCAGACTCTTCGGATGAAGAACGATCCCGAGTGCCGCGCCGCGCTCCAGTTGATCAGGGCGACGATTGAGGAGCACTGCGGTATTATAGCGCAAACGCCACGGGCGCGGCGACAGAACTAAACCCACATGCCAGCGGGTGGCTAGCATGATCGGCGCGGTTTTCTTCGGCATCATATGGATGGCCTTTGTCTCTTTGAAGCCGTGTGCCTTCATACGCTCGGCCAGCTCGTCATATGTCAGTTCGGCCCGCGTTAGTTCGACCTTCAGATGACGCGCGGCCCGTTCGGCCCATTCTTGTTCCGTAGTTGCGAATCCGATGGGGAAGAAATCGATCCTAATTACCGAGAGCGTTTCGGAGGAGCGGCTGCTTGGGGCCGATTTTACGTCCGGCGATGTGGGCTACCACGCGACGAAGTGCTTCAAATCATCGAAAGCGTCTACAGAGCGACGGGTTTCAAAAAGCAGGACAGATCTAAGCACCGCAAGCGTTCGAAACGGTAAATCGGAACATTTGCAATATACATGGTTCCTCCTGACCAGGAGGAGAACGCCATGGCAGACGACAAGAGCAAGCGCGACTTCCGCGGCCGCGATCGGGTTTCGGCCGAGGAAGACTATGAGATTGAGCATTTCGCCCAGAAGGTCGGGTTGACGTCGCAGCAGTTGCGCGAGTTGATCCAGAAGCACGGCAACCAGCGCGAGACCGTGGAACGCGAGGCGAAGGCCCTAAAGCTTTGACGCGAGACAACTCAAGCGCGTGAGAGCCCGCCCTGAGGAGACGGGCTCTCGCCGGAACGGTCGCTATCGTTCCGACACGGCGCGCTGTCTCGGCGGAAGCTGCGCCGTGCAAGAGCAATTTCAGAGGCGGCGGAATGTTCCATTGGCCACCGCTTGACGAGCCCCGCCACCGCCCCAGACTATTCGGATGAAGAACGATCCCGAGTGCCGCGCCGCGCTCCAGTTGATCAGGGCGACGATTTGAGGAGCACTGCGGTATTATGGCGCAAACGCCACGGGCGCGGCGACAGAACTAAACCCACATGCCAGCGGGTGGCTAGCATGATCGGCGCGGTTTTCTTCGGCAACATATGGATGGCCTTTGTTTCTTTGAAGCCGTGTGCCTTCATACGCTCGGCCAGCTCGTCATATGTCAGATCGGCCCGCGTTAGTTCGACCTTCAGATGACGCGCCTCCCGTTCGGCCCATTCTTGTTCCGTAGTTGCGAATCCGATGGGGACGAAAGCGATCCTAATTACCGCGAGCGTATCGGAGGAGCGGCTGCTTGAGGCCGATTTTTACGCCCGGCGATGTGGGCTACCACGCGACGAAGTGCTTCAAATCATCGAAAGCGTCTACAGAGCGAGAGGTTGCCCACGCCGCCTTAGGGTGATCCCCGAATTGCAATGAAGGGACCAGCCCACTCTGATGGAGGTTTCTGAAATGTGTTCGCAGACGGAACTTATGAGTTCCAGGGTGGGACGTTCGTCTCACGTCCAATACAGCTGACCAGCAAGGGGCAGCGATGCGCGGAACGACGCAGAATTTCCGTAGTTCTCGCACTGCCTGCCGCGCACGCCTTGCGTGGCAGGCTACTTCCCGGCTGCCCATCGGCATCGGTCGACGGACCTTTGATTGCGCGGAAATTTACCATCCCTGGCGGCGGGTAGCCGTGCCAGCGTCGGGAGGGATGGCCATGCTCTCAGGTCAGCGTCGGTTCGCCCACCGTCATCTCGGTGAGAAAGGACGCGGCGATCAAGTCGTCCGCGTCGATGCGTAAGGAACCTTCTCCGCGCGCCATGATCGCCGCGACCTTCTGGAAGGTCTTGATCTCATGCTCGGTGATCCGGGCGTTCCGCATCCTGGCTTTGAGATCGGCGACACGCATTCCGAGCGAACGGGATGTTCCGACTTCTCTATTCGACATTTTGGTCAGTCCTCCTCCCCCCGCCCGTGCCTGTTTCGCCGCCGCCGAATCCGCGGCCTGCCACAGTCTGGTGTTTGCAGTTGAGGAGCATCAGCATGCCCGCTTATGAGAATCCGCTGATATTATGAATGAACGATGAATGACACGCGGCTGTATTTCAGCCCTCGGCTGTTTCCCGTCCACAGCTCACCGTGAGTTGTTTGCCTACCGTGGCAACAATGGGGATGGAACATAAGCCACATCACCGGCTTAGTCCGTCGGGTAGCTCACCTCGCCAGACGGTCGCGCTGCCTTCGGGCTGCCCACAGCCCGAGAGCCCGCTATCGTCCCTCAACGGTGGCGGGCTCAAATCGGAGCTTCTCCTATCAGCGGAACCTAATGTTCGCCTGCCGCTTATGGCGAGATGAGCACTCGCGGGATAAATTTCCTCGACAAATGGATGGCAGAGCATCTGCCGGATGCGGTGACCGACGACCCGGCCGCGATAAACGATCTAGCCGACCAGGCTATGGAAGCCGCGGACCGAGAGGGCATCGCGATAAGCGAAATCTATGAGGAAGTCGGCAGCGTCTTCGAAGTGATCGCGGCGGCGATGCAGCATCGCGATGGCAGCTTGCTCGAGGCAGATCCCGCCACCTTTGATCTCTTGGCAGACCGGTTGTCCCGAGAAGCAAACATCTCCAACGAGCAAGCCCACGATCTTATTGGGCGTTTCGGCACCGATTGGGAAATGCTGCTCAACGAAGCCCATTTTATGAAAGAGCTTGAAGGCCGGCTGGCGAAGGAATGACAAAGCACGGGCGATTCGTTAGGGCTGCCGAAGCAGCAAGCGTCCACTGACACGAAGCGCTCTAACGAAATGCTCCAGGGGTGCTTAAGACTGGGCCGGATCACAAGCGCGGTAGCGCATCAGAGTCACGTCGCAAGCGAAAGCGCGGATCGCACAGCGAGAAACAAGAGAGCAACGGTTTCCAAGGTAGCCAATAGCCCTGGTGTCAGAAATGCTTTAGCGTACCCTTCTGTACTAGTTTGCAAGGGATGGGATAATGCAAGTTGATCGTTTTCGAAAGATGCTTCGGGAGTTTTCGAGGCAGGCTAGAACCGGTCAGATAGCGACTAACACCATCACGGGCAATGCCGTCGCTAACATTGCCGACCAGTTAGAGCGCGACTTGGGAAACTCCATCGCAAATCGCCGGATAAAGAGCGACACCACAATATCGTTCGCTCCTGATATTTGTCCCTGTTGCGGTAAGTAACCCGAATGACGTGACGATATGTTGTATCTCCGTATCCCAAAGATGCGGAGCACCCCTACGACATTGCCTTTCAACTGACGAAAGACGCAACTGAGGTACCCGCAGAGCAAGGTCTTCTGAAGCACGAAGCCGAGCTCATGGTCTTGCGAGGGATGTTTCAGCCGACTGATGCTCGTTTTAGAGGATATTGCGAGGAACTTTTGGGGCCTTTCTCAATACAGTTTGGTTGGCGAAACAGCGCAGCTCGATCTGCCGTGAACCGGCTTCACAATCCGCTCGTCAATGTGAGGCGATACCGCACATTCAATTGACTTCGAATATGTAAGGCGTTACCTTACAAATATGATCCGCTCATTCAGAAACAAAGCCCTGCAACGCTTCTTCGAGACCGGCAACACGCGCGGTCTCAGCGTTCAGGATGACAAGCGCGTCGCTCGCATCCTGCGGGCCTTGGAAGCTGCGGCGCGGCCCCAGGACATGGACCTGCCCGGCTACCATTTCCACGGCCTCGCGGGTCGCGACAAAGGTCGCTATTCTGTTCGTGTGACCGGCAATTACCGCATCACATTCGGATGGGACGGCGAAGACGCAACCGAAGTCGAATTAGAGGATTACCACTGATGAACGAAGCACCCATCAAGCGCGGTCTACCCGCGATGCATCCCGGCGAGCTTCTGCGCGAAGATATCATCCCCGCACTGGATTTACCGAAGACCTATATCGCTCGGATGCTCGGCATTTCCCGCCGCACGCTCTACGACATCCTGGACGAGAAGCAGCCCGTCACTGTCACGATGGCGTTGCGCCTCGGCAAGCTGATCGGCAACGGCCCGGTGTTCTGGCTCAACCTCCAGCGCAACTATGACCTGGAGCAGGCCGAGAAGGAGCTGAGCGCCGAGCTCGAGGCAATCCCGACGCTGCATGCGGCGTGATCGTACAAGGCCTAGCAGTATCGTGGCAGCATCTTAATCGCCAATGAGGGAGCCGCATGGCAACCGATCGGTTGGACCGTCTTGCTTTGATTCTTGCGGCCGGGACAGGTGGGTTCTGTCTCGGTGAGTGGCTGGCGCCGGCGATGGTGAGCCAGCGAATCCAATGGGAAACACTCGCGACTGGCGTCCTAGCCATTGCTGCTGCGTCGTGGTCTGTTCGTGCGGCTATGAGGCTTGACCGTGAGCAGGAACGCCGTCACCGGCAACTCGCCAGGCTTCAAATTCGACAGGACACTCTGAGGCTGGAGCGGGCAGTTACCCCGGCGGTCGGATGGATGATGGGACTGATCGAACGAAGCGAAGAAGCCTTGGCGGCTTACGAGGCCGATCGCGTGAAGGGGTTGCCGCCAAGGTGATGGACGCCTTCACGATACTCGCCGACCAAGCCATGGACACCATCAGTGCCAGACAAATCGCTGGCGCCGAGGACCTCTTCGAGCCGGCGATGACGGTGCGTTACGGAGTGCTTGTTAAACTAGCAAAGCGCATAGAGGCGGCTGTCACGGAACTGCGAAGGGCTCGCGTCCAGCCTGAAAACGTTCTCTATCCGTCCATGCCAAGTCCCGATCTGGCCAGGCCACATCGCTAAGCTGGTTCCACCGTTTACGGCATTCATCAGCGCCCTTCCCGGTTTCACGGTCGCGCTTGAGCAACTGCTCGCGAAATATAAGAACGATTTTTGAGCGCATCGACGTCGGTGAAGCGAATGGGGGACGAAGATGAAGGCAGATACTTGGCTTGGAATAGCCAGCAACGTGACTTCGGTCCTGGTTGGGACCATGTTTGGGTCTCGATTGCCAGTATGCACGGTGTAGGCGGATGGCTCGAAACTTGGCAGACATTGGTTGCCGGGTTTCTCGCGGTCGTTGCTGGCGGGTTGACCGTCGCTGGAACAATGTGGGCAGATCAACGACAGGATAGCCGTCACAAGACATTCAGCGGTTGACCCTGCGGGCAGACCGAGCGACCGCCGCGCGAGCCTCATACATCGCCGGCGATTTCTTCGACCTGACCTACTTGGCCGAAGTTGATGAACTTCCCGCCGACGCTGAACGAGAACGGGTTATGGCGTCCAACACGAAACTAGTTGATTGGGCCCGAGACTGGACAAGAGACATCGAGGCTAAGTTGAAATCGGCTCTGATCACCGATGCCAGACCGCTATTCGATCCGCTTACAGCGGTGCACTACGAACAGATGGAAGTGATGTTGAAAGACATCAAGAACCGCTGCGCCTGCTAGGAAATGCGATCCCTTTCGAAAGGGGTCGAGCAGCAGCTTCAACTGCGAACTCACGTTGTTTCGTTGATGGAAGATTTACGAACACATCTTCAAATGTTCGCTGATGATCTAGCAGGACTTGGCGAGGCCTATTCGTAGGTCAAGAAAAACCCTTGAGGACCGGCTTGCCGACACATTTGCAGTCGATCAACTCGCCGGGTTGGATGTGCTGGCCGACGGCGGGGTCGTACCAGACCTCGGAAATCCTATAGCGCGTTGCCTTCGCGGCCGGCTTTCAGATGCGTTGGCCTCGGCTCCCGGAGCCGGTCAAGACGGTCGCAGAAGCACGGACAAGTGATTTTGCGCGCCATTGGCTTGCTATATTGCTGTCACTCGGATGCCGACGGGACTCCACAGGCTCACGGAGGGTAAATGATTGTCTTAGATAAAGCGCTGGCCGTGCTCTTGGTGCTTGGCGCCCTCGGACACACCATGGGTTCGATCCAGTTTTACAAAGGACAGCCGCACGCACTGTTCTGGTCGCTCTGCACGTCAGTTCTAATCGTGCTCGTAGCAGCGATGAACTGGCTCCGTGCGGATCGGCCGCAGGACTTTGGCCTGGCGTGGGTGACAGCTATCGCGACATTGTCCTATGCCGGCATCTCGATCGGCTTCGGTTTTCTGATCGGTAATCCGTTGGATTGGCGTGCTCTATCCTTTGGTGCCGTTTCATTCGTGCTCGTTGTGCTCGGCATTCGCACCGCGCTCGGATAATCTTGCGGTGGGACCAAGCAGCCAGCCCAAGCTGATTAAGCTTAAGCTAAGAGAAGCCCTTAATCACCGGCTTGCCGGCGCACCGGCAACCGGGCTCCTCGCCCGGCCGGATGAAGCGCTTGACGGCCGGGTCGTACCAGCCGGTCGAAATCTTGAAGCGGACCTTTTCGCGGCCAGCCTGGACATGCGTGGGGCGAGGTTCCTTCCCGCCGCCGCTGTGGTGCCATTCGGCTTCGTCGATGCCGAGTTCCAGTTGGCGCGCCGTGTTGAAGGCCGATGTCGCCTTGTTGTTCTGGTCGAGCGCGATGAAGGCGGCGCGCCCCTTGGTAATGCCCGAGTAGCGCTGCAAATCCTGCACGATGCCGGCAAGATCGCGGCCGGTCTGGACCGACCGCATCACCGCGCCTTCGACCTGGTCGAAATACTGCGACGGGATCGACTTGATCAGCGCCACATTGGCGTGGATCGTCGCGTCGACGACGTCGCGCATCGCCGCCGTCATCTTGAATTCGACCGAGATGCCGCCATCGCGCAGGATCTTACGCAGCGCCGCGCTCGAACGTTTCTCGACCGAGAGCGCGAAATAGTCGCCTAGCTGACCCGATGCGACGTCGAAGCGCTTGGTCCACTGCGCGGCAAGCTTGCGGATCGATCGGCGCAGCGCATCCGCCGGCGTCTCGTCCTGCGCCATGCGGGGCGTATTGGCCCGGTAGGAGGCTTTTAGCCAGTAGAGCACGCCATCGCTCATGGCGTCGATCAGGCGCGTCAGCCGGCGCCTATAGGCCGTTTCGGCGGCGCCGAGATCGAGGACACGCTCTTGCGGAGGTCGAGCTTTACGGACTTCTCCAAAATGCTAACTGCATTGCACACTGGTCCGCGCACACGTGGAACAGGGCGAAAAACACACGAATTCACGGACGGATCGAGGGGCGATGTCTATCGAGCCATCCTGCTCGCAATCAAGAGAGACCCGGCGGAGCTGGCATTTACATATGAGAAGATCATCACCCGAGTGAAGGAAATTTGTTCGTCGGAACCGCCGATCGGCTTAAACATCACCTCAGCGCTAGAGGCCCTTGGAGGCGGCGTGAACGTCACGCCGTCGAACGCGTCGCCGGTGCACGTAGGTTATGGTGTTACAGCGGGCCAGAATATAAAAGCCAACAACACCACGAATATCACCAGGGCTGCAACAGCGCCCCACATTAGAACATTTCGAGTGCCGCGCTGCTCTTCGTGTCGGGAAATATTGTTGGGCATTGTCGAATCCTGGTGACGTCGGTTTCATCAGCAACGCTAGCTTCATATGCTGGTTCCGAGGCCTTCAGCGAATTGGCCTCATGAGCCAAGCGCTCCGCTTCCGTTCGCGACAGCCCGATAAGCAAACTGTCGTGGCGGAGTGCGGGCAAATCCGTCGACCGGTCATATACCAGCCACTCATCGGCTGGATCACACATTGTCTCGAACCTCATCGCCGCGCTCCCATGCGTTAGGGTGTCCTAATCTTCGCTTGCCACCGTTGTTCCAACCTCAACCTGGAAAGTCGCTGTCCAAGCCGTTCATCGAGGCAGCGACAGGATTTCGAGGCGAACTGGTCCACCTCGATTACAACTTGTGCAAAAAAGCGCCCGCTCCACAGAACTGAACAGCGCGGCCTTGCCATAGCGTTTGATGAGCGCCTCGGGTTTCACCGATGCATGATGCGAGCAGTTTTTGCACCAGGCCCGAAGCGTGTGCCAGCTTCGGAGATCGCCAAGCGCCACATCGAGACCGGCGTGTATGCTACCGTCCACTATCGTCTCGAGAGGAACGGTTGGCTCGCCAGGCGTGAGCAGCTTCTCCATTGCGTAATTGGCGTTTCGATGAATGAGCAGCATTCCCGGCCGACGCCGAATTGCCGCCTGCCATCCGGCCTGCGACACGACGAAATCCGGTGATCGCGATATGGTTTCGATAAGGGCGATCTCGTCGCGATCCCACACCTCGATTCGGAAATTGTCCTCTGCTGTTTTCCCCATAGCTCCGCAGCCGGACGCTTGGGCGACCGCCTATTCCTCCGAAGTGCTGATCCCCTTTGAATAGAGAACAAATTCCTAGCCGGTCAATGGCAGCTTGACAGTTTTGTTCCTATTTTGTTCACTTCTTGCATGATAGCCACAGGAGGCAGGAATGCCGCTTCGACTGGTGATTGAGAATGCAACCTGGGAAGAGTTGTGCCGCGGCGTCGCGGCCGCGGAGGCTGTTTTCGCCCGCTCGGGAATTTCATACGAAGATGCTGTCAACGGGATGCTGGCAGCCGATCCCTGGATGAAAGAGAAATTTCCTGACTTTCCAGAGCCCAGCAAGAAACAGGAGACGGCAGCCAGCGTCTGGTACGAGGCCGAACGCGCCGCTTGCCAAGCTTGCTGTGCGGGATGGCCCGAAGACAAGGTCGTTCGCCCGCACCGGGTTTTGGGGATCGGTCCAGTTGAACCGAGGGTGAAGACGGCGAACCTTGCTACATGGCCGGACAGGCAGGGGCGATACCGGGAGATCATCGAGCGCTTGGAGACGGCCATCGGCCCCGACCGGCAACTCGATATCGATACCTGTTACGTAATGGGCTGGATCGATGGGCCGTGCACACCCGAAGAAGCGGCCGAAATGGAGCTCCCCTATCTCACGGGCAAACTGGCACAGATTTTGGAGATCACCAAGAAATCCCTTCCCAAATGGACGATCGAAGTCGACCAGGAACCATGCGATGCTCGCATCATCGAACCGGATCGCGACAGGGATGAGCACGTCGATTTGAGCGTGGCTGCGTAGCGTTGCTCAGATGGCTATCAACACATGGAGAAGCCTCCTGCCAACGCGGCAATTGCAGTTACACTCGCGGCAATGCGCCTGCAGGCTGACAGTTTTCTGCCCCCGGCATGGTGAGACGAAATCGCAGCATTCCGCCGCCAACGGTCATCGATCGCGAGATGCCGCACCAAGTCGCTCTGCCCGACGACATCTGCACAGCATACAACTTCACGCTGATCCGACGGTTTCTCGAGGAGCAAGGGCTATCATGCCGGACGCGATCGGTGATTGCGATCTGGGAAGACGGCAAGCAGGAGCAATGGCGATTGCACTGTTTCGCAGATCGCGATGCCGCCGCCGCCTTCCTTGACCACTTCGGCGGGTTCATGTTCGATCCCAAGCATGACCGTGAGAATGGCCGAGCACGTGGCGCCTGGCGCCGCAAGGGCGTCTATCAGCGGATCTTCGAGATTGGACCTCTCAGTGTGCCGGAAATCCTGCGGAACTGAACTCAGGCGCGCTCTGGCCGTACCGTTTCAACGGATAACGATCCCGCCGGCAAGGGTCGCAACAACTCGCTTTCCGGTCTCGATAGATCGAGCCAGACTCTCCAATTCTCAGGCTGAAGAACGACCACCTGCCGATTGTGATACGGCGCGACATCCGGCCCAGGGTCGGTCGTCAACATAGTGAAGGTGGGCGGCTTGTTGCCGGCCGCCTCACGCCAGAGCCCGGCAATGGTTAGGAATGGAGCACCGTTCAACGTGAAGCGGTGTTTGGCTTTTGGATATTTCGTGCCCGTGAACTCGAAGAACGCCGATGCCGGCACGAGGCAGCGTTTGCTGTCAGCAAAACGACGCCCTTCGGACCGGAAGTTGAACACCGGCCCTCCCTTCGGGCCGGCCGGCGGAAAACCAAACGTCATCGACACAAGTTCAACGCCGTCTCCGGCAGCACGCATGATCGGCGCCGGATCGTTGATGCGGATGTCGTCAGCCTGGGGAAGATCAAGTTCGGTTTGATGGGTCGGGATATTCAGCGCCAACGATTCCATCATCCGGCAATATTCTGCCCAGGCGACGTGCTGCTCGTAGTCGTTGCACATGGAGTTTCCCGCGGAAACGACGAAGGATGATCTTAGGAAGCTACTAGGCCGATTTTCGTGCAGGCTTCGACTTTGGCGCCGGCCTAATGCCCTCCTTGGCGAGGCTCTTCTTCAGTACGGCGGCGAGGTCGACAACATTCTCCTTGGGTTTTGGTGCCGGCTTGGGCGGCTTCTTGCCCTTGCGCTTGGCGTCGATCATTGCGATCAACGCATCCTCATAGGTATCTTCGAACTTCGACGGATCGAACTTAGTCACCTTCTTCTCGATCAGGAGCCCGGCAATTTCGAGCAAATCCTTGTCGTACTTCGGGCTCTTCAGATCGTCGAAGACGCTGTTTTCCGAAATCATCTCGTTATGCGTGCGCAGTTCGGTCAGCAGCATTCCCTTGCCGAAGGGTTGGATCACGACCTCTCGACCCCGCTGGTAAAGAACAACGCAGGATCGAGCGGCCACCCGCTTGTTGGCCATGGCTTCCCGAAGAACATTGAATGCCTCGGCAGCAGTGCCATCGGCCGGAATGACGTAATAGGGCTTTTCAAGATATCGGGTGTCGATATCGTCGATCGCAACGAAGCCGTCGACCTCCAGCGTATGGTGCGACGTCAGCTTGAGCTTCTTGATCTCGTCCGGCTCGATTTCGAGAAACTCGCCCTTCTCCACCTCATAGCCTTTGATCTGGTCTTCCGCGGGAACCAGGTCGCCGGTCTGCTCGTCGACATAGGCGCTCTTGACGGGAAGCCCGTCCTCGCGGCTCAGGATCTTGAAATGGACCTTGCCGGTCTCGGTGGTAGCGCCGACCAGCTTGACGCCACAAGTCACGGATCCGACCTTCAGAAAACCCTTCCACACTGCGCGTGGCGCTGCCATGTCCTGTTCCCTCGCTGATCGAATGATACAGGAACAGTTGGCGCTGGGCATGGTTCCCGGTCGGACGAATGGTATCAGGGGGCATGCAGACGAGAGCGACTTACGATTCGAAGACGGGTACATTCACGCTGGAGAAGGGCATCTGGCGAGGAACGTTCCCGGTCGCGGACTTGCCGAAGTGGCTGAAGTTCTATCGCCAGCAGATGGAGCGGTATCCAGCACACGCGGCATCCTACTCAGAAGACGTGAGAGCCCTTGAAGCGCTCGCGGCGGAATTGCGTTTGGGGTAATGAAAGAGCCCGCACCGGGGGAACGATGCGGGCTCATGCCGGGAACTGCCAAACCCGACGCGACGCCGTGAAACGCTGGGAGGGGCACGCGTCGCGGCTACCCAACATTGTCGTGACGAGAATGTTCCGTGGGGATCAATGCCTTCGCTTCAGGAAGCGCGCTTCACGCAGGAGCGATGCCCAGTCAGTGCCGATCATCTCGACGAGCTCTCGGGCCTGCTCTTCGGAAATCCCTGTCTCTTTAACCAGCCGCCGAACCAATAGATCAGCCAAGTCTTTCTTGTGGTCTCTTCCGTCGCGACACATCTGAAACTCCGTGCATCGCGCCGAACTGGTTGTGAGCGGAAAGGTTTCGGATGCGGATCAGGCGTAACAGAACGTGAAAAAAGCCCGCCGACCGAAGCCGACGGGCTATCTTCCCTCAAACTGCTCGTGCTCCCCTTCCCGGGTGGTCCGCCCGAACCCAGGAACCCCACACAAGGCTCTTCCTAATGCAGTTTTGACTAATGGGCTGTAGCTCGGGAGCAACAACGAGGGGGATTTTCCGGGTTGGCCGGCTAGAGGCGGCCTTCAAAAGGCCTGACAGGTTCTCGCGGTGGGGTCGTCTGCATTCTTTAAGCAGATGTTTGCTAGGCCCGGTGCGCATCATCTTGTATCATTCGCGAGCCAGGCTACAGCGTAAGGAGTATCATCTAGCGACCGAGTGGCAGTTTTGACACTGACAGCAGTTCAGCCTCGTCCCTGATCCCTGCCAAATAGTTGGCCAGCAGGCGAGATGCGAGGGCTTCGCGTCGCTCGGGGGACTGATGTTCATCCTTCAATTTGTCGAACACGCGACCGAGTAGCGCGACCTCCGACGAACTGAAGACGCCTGCTTCTCTGGCTCTTTCAAGAATTGGCATGAAGTCCCTCCCTAGACAGGTCGATCCCTCAAACGCCGTCAAACTCGCCTTTGAAAGCCTCCGTTGTCAACGAAAGAAAAAGCCCGCCGGGCGGTGAGCCGAGGGGCCTCACATTTCAGCCCTTAGCGATCATCCGATGACAGGCGGTGCCGACGGTCCTGCAACGATAGCAGAAGGCTTGACCTTGCGAACAAGAACGGGCTTCTCATATGTCTTTTCATCAATCTCTCCAGATCTTTAATTGCCGCCGGGCCGGCTATCCGCGGAACGATCACCGCAGCGCGATCCGTCGGAGGTCGTGTCATAGTCATGCTGACAGTTTCCAGCAAAAGATGCCGTTGAGGCACCCAGTGCGCTGAGCAGCAGCGCGATGAAGATAAAGATTCGCATAGCGCCGGGGATTGGTGGAAATCGACTCGCAAAGATTGCGCGACTGCTTAAAATCCCCTCGTCGCATCATCGCGGGTTGGGGATTTGCATTGAAAGCGCCGATAGCTCTCGTCCTCGAAGACGAAATGCTGATCGTTCTCGACGTAGAAACGCATTTGGCAGAGGCCGGCTTTGCGGTGGTAGTGGCGCGGTCGTGCGAGGAGGCCAATCGGTTTCTCAGCGGTCACACGCCAAATCTCGCCATAGTGGACGTCGAGTTGGCGGACGGCTCGTGCCACGCTGTCGCCGGCACGCTTTTGGAAAGAAACGTCCCATTCATAGTGCATTCCGGAACCCCTCTGGACGAAGGGGCTGACGTGTTCCGCGCAGGCCATTTTCTGTTGAAGCCGGCCTCTATGCAGAAGCTCGTCGAAATCGCGAAGGCGATGGTCGAGGGCTGAGCGGTATTCCCTTAATGTCCACACCGGGGATGAACCGCCTTCAGGACCTGCCTTTTAGCACTAGGTTGCCCCGTGCCTTCTCTGGTTGTCAATCTCGGGAGAAACAAAGTTGCGCTGAGAGCGTTTGAGCTTGTTCAACGGGCCAGAGCAGCATGACCAGATACTATTTCCACGTTGATAACGGCACCTTCGTCCCCGACCCTGAAGGGGTCGATCTCCCGGATTTAGACGCGGCGCGGCAGGAAGCAGTGCGCACTGCTGGCGAGATGATAAACGACAGCAAGCAGTCTTTCTGGGAGCATATGACGCCTTGGATCATGAATGTGACGGATGATGAGAATCATCTCCTGTTCACGCTTCAGTTCGCGGCGAAAGTGCCTTCAGGCGATGCGCTCTACATCCCGCGCACGGAGGCTGACCGCGGCTAGGGTTGAGCCCGACAAAGAAGCCCGCCGGCCAAAGCCAGCGGCAGAGTTACTGGAGTAGATGCGCTAAGTGGAAAGATGCGCGGCAGGCTGGCCGGGGGACAGCGGAAAGCAGCGCGAACTCGGCAGCGAAACCGGTGGAAAGACATAAAAACTTATGTCAATGCAATTATGCTAATTTAGCTTCCGATTTAGCCGACTCTCCCCTACGAGTCGGTTAGGCCCGGCGGTTTAGCCCCACGCACCCCAACGCGGAACTGTCGGGCCGCTAGCTTGGGGGTGTTCAGGCTTTGCGCCGCCCGGAAGGCAACGAATGAGCAGGCAGCGAGAATATTACCAAAGGCTTGACGAACCCAGCCGTCGCACCAGACTCAACGGCATGGCGAAGGGTAACATCAACATCGGCGACGAGGTCACGATCATAGCGATGGTGCGCCGGCGAGTAACCGAGGATCGCGTCAGCGTCTCGATCCCTGGCTACAACCAGCCGCATTCGATCCTCGATCGGACATCAAAGGTCAGCAAGGGTCGGCCGATCGAGCTGGTGGGCGATGTCACGCATGTCGATGGGGCAAAGGTCACCGTGAACCTCGGCATCCCTGTCACCGTCGATGCCGAAATAGTCACCCTGAAGACGCGCTATGTGCCTCCGAAGCGGAAGGCGCCGCTCATCGACAAGGCGTCCTAAAAGAAAACCCGCCCGCCGGAACCTGGGGGATTATGCAGTTCGCCTGATCGGTGATAGATCAAGCCGGCTCAGGCGGAGGCACAGACGGTCCGGCAACGATAACGGAAAGTTTGCCCTTGCGAACGAGGACGGGCTTCTCATAGGTCTTCTTCACTGAAAACTCCCCCAAGGTTGAAGATCCTTAAACGCGGTGAAAATGACCGGCGCCACCGCTGGTTCTCAAGACAAGAAAAAGCCCGCCGGCCAAAGCCAGCGGGCAGTTACTGGAGTAGCCTGGGCGCGCAAACTGGCAACGTGCGCGGCAGGCTACTCAGCAACAGCGCAAAACCCGAGTAGTTCCCTCGACACCTGTGTGTTGCTCCCGTCAGTCGTAATATCCGTCGGACGAACGTCTTATCCGCCAACTCATAAGTCCCGAGGGCGAAACATTTTCCGCAGATCTTCATTAGGAGGTGCTGGCGAGCATAGTCCCTTCGTCGCCAGGTCATGGATGCCCGCCACTACCTGCGATGATGGTGGGCATCCATCATTCAAAAGGTGCCGGATTGCCGCTTCCTCGAGAACTTGAAGACCAATATCTCACCTTTGAGTGCCCACGATGCGAACGCGCGATCGTTCGAAAAGGCATATGGTTCAAGACCATTTCCTCATTCAAATGCCTGTCCTGCAAGGCAGCGCTGGGGCTTGGATACGCCGAGAAGCTGCACCTCTTCGAGAAGCACAGGCATCTGATAGCGACCCGACAAACCGATGATGATGTAAAAGCCTCGTCGGCCGGAGCCGACGGGCGCTAAGATGCGGTGTCGTCAGCCTGGCGGCAGGACGACTACAACAGACGCGGTTGCAACGGCTGCGGAAAGCTTGCCCTGGCGCACCAGCATGGGCTTCTCGTAGGCCTTCTTCATGGGAATTCTCCCGGTTTCGGTTGATCTCTCAAACACCATGACATTGTCCCCTGGCCTTCTTTGGTTGCCAAGCTGTGAGTAACAAAGTGGCCCCGCGACAGTTTGGGCCTGTCCAACAAGGGCAGAGCATCATGACAACCTATTATTTCCACGTCGACAACGGCGAATTCATCCCCGACGGAGATGGTGTCGATCTCCCGGATCTGGACGCGGCGCGGCAAGAAGCCGTGCGTGCTGCGGGCGAGATGATAAACGAGAGCAAGCGCTCTTTCTGGGAGGGTATGACCCCTTGGATCATGAATGTGACGGACGATGAAAATCATCTCCTGTTTACGCTTCAGTTCGCGGCGAAAGTGCCTTCAGGAAACGCGCTCTACATCCCGCAAACGGAGGCTGACCACGCCTAGACTAGGCCACCGCCCGACAAAAAACCCGCCTGCCGGAGCCGGGGTTGGAGGTAGGGTTTGAAATGACCAGGAGCCATGCTGGCAATTCTCAAGTGGCAGGCGTCAAAGGTTCCGTCAAGGACGCGGCGCCGAGCCAAGCGGTGCGCTCAGATATCAAATGAAAAAGCCCGCCGGCCAGGGCCAGCGGGCAAAGGTTGGCTATGGTCTCGACCCACCAAAGGGACGAACCAACACAATACGCGCAGCGGGCGGCGAGCGCCTTCACAAATGTTAAGGCACTGCTTGCTTCAGTTGACGCTGTTCCAACTGGTCAATCCGCTCAGTCAGGCGTTTGATGTAATCGGATAGGGTGTAGGTATTCCCGAATCGCTTGCCGGTTCCGCTCGCGAGGCCAGCCTCGCGGCTTGCTCGTGAACTCCTCAACGTAGCCGTACCGTCCGACGATGACACCACGGACGAACCGGACAACTTCCGCCCGCCATGCCCATGCTGTGACGGCCGCATGATCGTGATCGAGGTGTTCGAACGATGGAGGCAGCCGCGCGAACCGCCACACGGTTCCCGGTCGACCGGGAGCAGCACGCCATGACCCGGCATGGAATGGTTCAGCCTTCAGTTGCGGGCACTCAGCCTCCGGCAGCGGATCGACACACGTCTATGGTGATGATCGACTCCGACAGAGCCGCGCCCAGCCGCCCACCGTCCCGCCATCACCGCGCGGAGGCGCAACGAAGCGGTCTGTCCGTATTCACCCCAGAGTTCCCGGGTCGCGCCATTGCCGACATCTGCCAAAATCCGAAATCCCCATAGCCATCACCTGTGGCCCGCGGGTTCCTTCCTCGGGACTTCGTACGCTTGCCGGCGCCCGAAACTCTTCGCGGAAGCGGAAGGTCCGGTCAGGGGATGGTTGAGCTAAACTACGAAGCCGACCTTCCAGCCCTCATAGTCTCGACGGCTTCGGAGCGAAGCGGATATGGCGATCACGCAGGCCACCTCAGAGAGTAGTCAGTGGTAGTAGATGCCGCCGTCCACGTTGAGCGCCTGCCCAGTGACGAAGGCCGACAGATCCGAGGCGAAGAACAAGACCGGGCCGATGATGTCCTCCGGCGCGCCGAGGCGCTTCAGCGCCGCGACATCCTCCCAATGGCGGATCGCCGCTTCGCTGCCCAGATTGTTCTTGCCCATCTCGGTCAGGATGATGCCTGGGCAGATGGCGTTGACGGTGACGCCGTCCATGCCGACCTCCTGCGCCAGCACGCGGGTGAGCGTGATCACTACCGCCTTGGTCGCGGCGTAGTGGCCCTGCGTCGGCACGCCCTGCCGGCCGGCGATCGAGGCGATGTTGATCACCCTGCCCGACTTCCTGGCGCGCATATGCGGCAGCACCGCCTGGCACATCATCAGCACGCCCTTGGCGTTGACGTCGAAATGCGCGTCCCAATTGGCCTCGTCGAGATCCTGCAGCAGGCTGGGCTTGAGGATACCGGCATTGTTGACCAGCACGTCGATGCTTCCGGCAGCCTTGAGCAGCGCCTGCGCGGTGGCGTCGATGTCCTTCTTCTTGCTGACGTCCATCGTGTAGACATAGGCCTTGCGGCCGGCCGCCTCGATCTCGCCTTTGGTCACGTCGAGCTCGGCCGCCTGCGAGTGCAGATCGGTGATGGCGACGTCGAAGCCCGCTTCGGCGAGCCCCTTTGCGAGCGCCCTGCCAATGCCGCGGCTGGCGCCGGTGACGAGAGCCGTCTTGCCCTTGGCCTCAGGAAGAATGGTCATGCTGGTTCCACCTTTGATGTCTTGACCGGGAGCGAGTTCATCGCCGCGATCGTGTCGTCGAACGAAACGAGTTTGCCGTCGGAGCCGAGCCCCATCGCCACCTTGGCGGCGACGGCACTGGCAAAGCGTGCGGACTGCCTCAGGTCCCAGCCTTTGACGATGCCGACGATGATGCCGGCGGTGAAGGAGTCGCCGCAGCCCGTGGTGTCGAACACCTCGACGTCGAAGGCCGGCAGATGGAAATCCTCGCGATGCTCGGGCGAGACATAGACGCCGCCGGCACCGAGCGTGAGGATGCAGTTCTTCACGCCCCTCGCCTTGAAGAAGGCGGCGACGCTGGCCGGATCGCGGTCATGCGCCATCTCACCGGCCTCGTCGATGCTGGGCACGAAATAGTCGATGTAGGGCAGGCACGGCTCGACCAGCTTCCAGGTCTCCGGCGTCGCCTGGATGAGATCGAAAGTGGTGACGCGGCCAAGCTCCTTGGCGCGCTTCAAGAGCCTGACGGTCGGCTCGCCGTCAAAGCGCTTCAGGAGGCCGGTGCCGCCGACATGGACGACGGTGGCGTCGAGCGCCGCGTCGAGATCGGCATCGGCGACCTCGAACAGGGTGGCGGTGCCGGGAACATGCAAGGCTGGCCGCTCGCCGTTCGGCCGCACCGGCAGGATGGTGGATGACGTCTGGACGCTGCCGTCACGGCGCACAAGGCTCGTCTCCAGCCCATATTTCTGAAGTTTGGCCAGGAACCAGTCGCCCATGTCGTCGCTGCCGAGCGTGGTGACAGCCCGGGTCTTCAGGCCGAGGATGGCGCAGGCCATCCCGGTCGCGCCGGCCGTGCCGGCGACAGTCATGCGGATCTCCTCAATATAGTCGGCGCGGCCGCCTTCGGGGATGCGCGAGACCGGCCGTCCCAGGATGTCGAGGACGTAGAAGCCGATCGAGCTGACGTCGAATTGTGGCATGGCTGACTGGACCTTTCGAACTCAATGGGCGGCGCGGCGCAGGCCGAAGCTTGCGGCCAGCACCAGGAAGACGAGCACGCCGATGCCGACCTGCTGCCAGCAGAAATTCCAGCCGACGAGCAGCAGCCCGTTCTTGACGATGGCGAGCAGCAGCACGCCGAGCAGCGTGCCGATCACCGAGGGCTTGCGCTCTCGGCTGAGCGTCGTGCCGATGAAGGTGGCGCCGATCGCGTCGAGCAGGAAAGCGTTGCCCGACAGCGGCACGTAGGACTTCACCGTCGCGGACAACAATATACCTGTGATGCCGGCAAGCAGCGCGCACAGCACATGCACCATCGACAATTCGCGCGGCACGCGGATGCCGGAATACCAGGCGACGCCGGGCTGGGCGCCCATGGCCTGGACATAGCGGCCGAAGACCGCGCGATGCAGCAGGAGATGGACCGCGACCGCTAGGACGATCAGCACGATGACCGGCGTCGGTATTCCGAACATAGCGGTGCGGGCAATGGCGTTGAATTGGTCTGCTGCATAGCCGCTTGTGAGATAGATCGGCTGGCCGCCGCTGGTGGCGAGCTGCTGCGTGCTCTGGCCGATGAAGAGCACGCCGAGCGTCGCCAGGAAGGGGCTGATGTTGAGCCTGGTGATGAGGATCGCATTCAGCAGGCCGACGATCAGCGCGGCGCCGAGCCCGCCCGCGACGCCGACCGCGCCACTGTAGCCGGCGGCCAGCAGCATGACGAAGATCATGCTTGCCATGTCGACGGACACGCCGACCGAAAGGTCGATGCCGCCCGACGAGATGACGATGGTGAGCCCCAGCGCCACGATCGCCAGCATGACGACGTTGTTGACCAGCACGTTGAAGAGATTGGCCGGCGTCAGGAAGGTCGGGCTCGCCACCGAAAAGAAGATGACGATGGCCGCGAAGGCAATGAGCACGCTGTATTTGGCGAGGAAGCCGCGCAGGCTCGCCTTGGCTGCGTTCTCGTTGGCCGAGACGCTCATCGCGAACCCTCCGAACCGCGGGCAAAGGATGTGATCGCCACCACCAGCAGGATCAGCGCACCCTGCACCCCGTTGACCCAATAGCTGGAGACGTTGAGCAGTTGGAAGCCGTTGGCCAGAAGGCCGATGAACAGCACGCTGAGCAGCGTGCCGCCCATGGTCGGCACGAAGCGGCGGGAAAAGACCGTGCCGAGCAATGCCGCCGCCAGCACTGACAGGAGCAGCTCGCCGGAACCGGGTGTGCTGGCCGACAGGCGAGAGACGGTGAGGATGCTCGCTACAGCAGCACAGAAGCCGCTGAGGATGTACGTGAAGGAGACGTAGAAGGGGACGCCGATACCGGCCGCCCGCGCCGCCTCGGGATGACCGCCGACAGCGTAGAGCCTGAGCCCGAATGCCGTGCCGTGGACGACTGCGATCATGATAGCGGAGAAGACGATCAGCGCCCAGGCAAGCGCCGAGATGCTGAGGAAGCTTCCCGAAACCAGCACGCCGAGCAGCGGCGAGGATGCGCCGACGACCGTGTTCTGGGTGAGCGTGAGTTCCATGCCGGCGGCGACATTGAGCACGGCAAGCGTCGCAAGCAGGGGAAGGATGCCGAGGCCGACCACGGCAAGGGCGTTCAACGCGCCGACCGCCATGCCGACGGCGATGGCCGCGAGCACCGAAAGAAAGTCGCCATAGCCCATCGACAAAAGTGTCGCGTAGACGGCGGCGCAGAGCCCCATATTGGCGGCGATCGACAGGTCGATGCCGCCTTCGGTGACATCGGAGCCGCCGCCGATGATGACGGCCGTCATGCCATAGGCGAGCACGCCTAGGACCGCCGACTGCTCGACGACATTGATCAGGTTGAAGGTCGAGGTGAAGCCCGGCGCGAAGATGACGAAATAGGCCATGATCGCGGCGAAGGCGGCGATCGCGCCAAGCCGCACGACCAGCGCGCCGAAGCGCCGGCCCGCGCTTTTGGCGGCGGCTTGCTTTTCATCGGACACGCCGACTTCGGTTTGGAGAACAGTCGCGCTCATGCGGCCACTCCATCGGTGATCGAGCGCGCACCGGACGAAGCGGCGAGCAGCGCGTCGCTGTTCATCGAAGGACCGGAGAAGCTGCCGGCGAGCCTGCCGCGATAGACGACCAGAACGCGGTCGCAGACGCCGACCAGTTCGAGCAGGTCGGAGGACAGAAGCAGGATCGCCGCGCCCTCTCCCGCCAACCGGTTCAACAGATTGTAGATCTCAATCTTGGCGCCGACATCGACGGCGACTGTCGGCTCGTCCAGCACATAAACGCGCGACTGGCAGCTCAGCCATTTGGCCAAAGCCACCTTCTGCTGGTTGCCGCCAGAGAGCTCGCGCACCAGCGCGTCGCGATGCGGCGTCTTGATCGACAGTTCCTTGATCAGGCCGTCGACCGCCTTGTTCTCCAAGCCGCGGCTGACCATGCCGCTCCTGGAGTAGCGGCGCAGGCTGGCCAAAGAAATATTCTCGCGCACCGACAGGCCAAGCGCCACTCCATGCGCGCGGCGATCTTCCGGCAGCATCGCAATGCCGTCGCGCACCGCCTTGACCGGCGTCGACAACGCAAGCTCCCTACCCTCGACCTTGACCTGGCCGCCATCGGCGGTCTTGAGGCCGAACAGACACTGGACAATTTCCTTGGCGCCGGAGCCGAGCAGGCCGGTGAGGCCGACGATCTCGCCGGCGCGCACGTTGAAGCCGATATTCTCGAAGCTGCCGCCGAGGCGGAGGGAGGAAACCTCCAGGACCGGGGCGCCTAGAGTGACCGAGCGCTTCGGGAACATCTCGCCGACATCGCGGGCGATCATCATCGAGATGATCTCGTCGATCGACGTCTGGCGCGGATCGACCGTGCCGACATCGGTACCGTTGCGCATCACGGTGACGCGGTCGCAGAGCTTCTCGATCTCCTGCATGTAGTGGGAAATGAAGACCACGGCGATGCCGTCGTCGCGCAGCCGGCGCAGCACGTCGAACAGGCTGTCGACCTCGCGTTTGACCAATGCCGCGGTCGGCTCGTCGAGCACCAGCACCGACGCTTTCTGAGCCAGCGCGCGGGTGATCTGCACGACCTTCTGCTGCGCCGTGGTCAGGTCTTTCACAAGGGTTCCCGCTGGCAATTCCATGCCGAAGAAGCGCTTCAACAGGTCCGCGGCCCCGCGCTCCATGGCGCGGCGGCTGACGAACGGGCCGAGGCCGATTTCGTGGCCGAGGAAGACAGCTTCGCCGACGGTCGCGGTCGGCACCAAAAGCCTGTCTTGGTGGATAAAATGCACGCCGAGCTTTTCGACCGAAGCCGGCGTCAGCGTGCTGACGGTCTCGCCGTTGATGAGGATGGTGCCGCTGTCCGGCTTGATGATGCCGGCCAGCACCTTGATGATAGTCGACTTGCCGGCACCGTTCTGGCCGACAAGGCCGAGGATCGAGCCGCGCGCGATCTCGAGGTTGGCGTTTTCCAGCGCGCGAACCGGTCCGAACCGCTTCGATATGCCCGTCATCGATACAGCAATGTCACGCTTTGCTGTCTGCATGGCCGTCAATCCTGGTTGGATATGACGGGCAGCCACAGACGTTGGGCTGCCCGTCGTTTCGTTCCGTCCTATTTAACGCCAGCCTTCTCGGCGGCGTCGAGGAACGGCTTTCCTTTTTCGGCGGCGTTTTCCTTGTTGATCAGCACCGAAGGCACGAAAGTGAAGGGCGGCACCTTCTGGCCAGCCAAGTATTTGGCGACGTTGTCGACCGAGGTCTTGCCGATCTCATAGGGCTGTTGCGCTGCCACCGCGCCGGCGGACGACTTCGGATCCATCACCATCTTGATGACTTCCGGGCTGCCGTCGATGCCATAGGTCTTGACCTCGTTGCGGCCGGCGGCTTCGACCGCCTGCGTGGCGCCGATCTGCGGCACGTCCCAGCAAGCCCAGACCGCGCCGATCGAGCCCTTCTCGGGCGACTTGGTCAGCATGTCGGTGACGTTGGAATAGGCGCTCTGCACCGTGTTGGGGATAACGTCGCGCAGCTCGGGCTCGACGATCTTCACATCCGGGAACGAGGTCAGCACATATTTCAGCTGGTCGTAGCGGATCTTGCAGACCGGCACGCTGTAGAAGCCGTTGAAGACCAGCACATTGCCTTTGCCGCCCATGTCGGCGACCATCTGCAAGGCGATCTCGGCGCCGATATTGTAATTGTTGGAGGTGGTGTTGTTGATGGCGTGCGGGGTGGCGGTATCGACCGTGAACAGCGGGATGCCGGCATCGCGGATCTTCTGCAGCCACGGGTTCAGCACTTCGAGATTGCCGAGCTGCTCGATGATGGCGTCGGGCTTCTGCGCGATCAGCGTCTGCAGTTGCGCGATCTGCTGCTGGTCCTTGCGACCGGCGTCGAGCGCGATGACTTCGCCGCCGAGCTCCTTGACGCGGTCCTGGATGCCTTTGAAGGCCATCAGGTCCCAATAATGGTCCGTGCCGATGGCCGAGACGCCGATGCGCTTGCCCTTGAGCGACAGCTCCTCGGCGGTTGCGCCCGAGACGGCGGCAAGGCTGCAAGCCACCGCCAACCCCAGGGCGAGCGCCTTGACGAGGCCTTTCATGGATCTGATCATTTCATTTCCTCCCTTCTTGATCGCTCCGGGCCTTCCGGAGGATTCTGCCTGATGGCCGCCGCTCAGGCGGCGGCCTCCTCGTCGCGCAGGCCGTAGCTCGCCATGCGCTTGATGACGTTTTCGATCTCCTCGTCGGACAGCACCGGCGGCTCTCCGATCTGCAGGGCGCCGTGATACTGGCGCGCCAACGTCTCGACCTCGACGGCAAGCCACATGGCCTGAGCGAGGCTCGATCCGACAGCGATCATGCCGTGCTGGGCAAGCAGGCAGGCCTTGCGGTCGCGCAGCGCCTCCACCGCATACGCCGAAAGCTCTGCCGTGCCGAAGGTGGCGTAGGGCGCGCAGCGTATGTCGCTGCCGCCGGCGACCGCGACCATATAGTGGATCGCCGGTATCTTCCTGCCCATGATGGCGATCGTGGTGCAGTAGGTCGGATGGGCGTGAACGACGGCGTTGACCTCCGGCCGCGCCTTCATGATGTCGAGATGGAAGCGCCATTCGCTGGATGGCGGCAGGCGCCCGTCGACCTCGCCGTTCCACCCCATGAAGACGATGTCCTCCGGCTGCAGCGTGTCATAGGGCGTGCTGGTCGGCGAGATCAACATGCCCTCGCCATGGCGCCGGCTGATGTTGCCGGATGTGCCCTGGTTGATGCCCAGCGCGTTCATCTGGATGCAGGCATCGATGATGGCCTGGCGCGCCTCTCGGTCCGAAACGGTCATGCGATATACCAATCCTTGCGAGGCCAATTACCAGGCCGTGTAACCGCCATCGATCGACAGGATCGCGCCGGTGACGTAGCTCGAGGCCGGTGAGGCCAGGAACAGGATCGCCGAGGCGATCTCCTTCGGCGTACCCAGCCGGCCCATCGGCGTCATGTCGATCCAGGTGTTGAAGAGTTCGGGACGCTCGCGCATCTTCAGCGTCATCTCGGTGCCGACATAGCCCGGCGCCAGCGCGTTGACGCGCACGCCCGATTTCGCCCACTCGACCGCGAGCGCCTTGGTCATCATGTGCACGGCGCCCTTGCTCACCATGTAGGACGGCGCCGTCTGCGGGCGGTTGATGATCAGGCCCGACATCGAGCCGAGATTGACGATGGAACCCTTGTTGCGGTCGACCATCGAGCGGCCGAAGGCGCGCGAGGCCCAGTAGACGCCGTTGACGTTGACATCCATCACCAGGCGCCATTCCTCGTCCGGCGTGTCGAGCGCGGTGTTGAGGCGCGCGATGCCGGCGCTGTTGACCAGGATATCGACCTTTCCGAAGTCAGCTACGACCTTGGCAGCCATCGCCTCGACGGCTTCCGGATTGGTGACGTCGAGCACGCGGCCATCGACGCTTGCGACACCGGCCGTCGTGAGCGCCTCGGCAGCGGCTTTCAGCCCGTCCGCATTCATGTCGAGCAGGACGATACGCGCGCCGCAAGTCCCGAGCGCCTTGGCCGCCTCGAGACCGATCCCGCTGGCGCCGCCGGTGACGACGGCAACCTCGCCTTTCAGGTCGAATTGCGACTGGTAATCCATGCACGTCCTCCATCAGGACAGGCTCGAGCGCGGGCAAAACTTCGCCCTCGCCGCCGAAGCAGCGCCGCAAGCCGACCGGTCCTGATAATGCCTCCGGGTCAGGCTCCTCCCGACCCCATGACAGGGACGTTACAGAAGCTTCCTGGGTCCGTCAATCTGGTAATAACCAGAAAAGGGAATCTTTTTTGGACGAGCGCAATTCAGGTGCGATCGACGCCGTTCACGGTCGCCGACGGCTGCTCCACCGCCATGTGGATGCGGGCCACGGAGGAGTTGTAGAAGGCCTCGTAATATTCGAGCGCGGCGCCGTCGGCGTCATAGGCGATCGACTCGATCTCGATCAGCGGCGTGTTGGCGGCGACACCCATCTCATCGGCCTCTTCCTTGGTCGGAAGTGCGGCGCGCAGCCAGCGGTCGGCGCGCTTCACGGTCAGGCCGAAGACGGCGCGGATGGTGCCGAAGATCGACTGGTTTTCCGACAGGATGTTCTCCAGCCCCGGCACCCGATGTCCAGGCAGGCTGATGCGCGTCATGGTGATCGGCGAGCCATCGGTCATGTAGACGCGGCTGATGCGGACCACGCTGCCATTGGCGGGAATGCCGAAGACCTTGGACTCCTTCTCGCTCGGCGGGCAGCGGTAGATTTCCAGCGTGCGGGTCGAGACCTTGTGGCCCTTGGCGGTCAGGTCGTCGAACACGCCGAGATTGGCGGTCATGAAGTCGACATGCTCGCGCGGTGCCGCGACGAACATACCCTTGCGCGGCATCTTGATGATACGGCCTTCGTTGGACAGCGAGCCGATCGCCGCGCGCACCACGGGACGCGACACGCCGAAGAATTCGCAAAGCGCCTGCTCAGAGGGAATGCGCGAATTGGCGGCAAGCAACCCGGTGTTGATCGCTTCCTCGACCTGGTTGCGCAACTGCACCCAAAGCGGGGCCGCCTCGTCGCGGTTGAGCTGAACCTTTGAGCCGATCGAGCGGAAAGCCTCGGCCGCCTCGGCATCTTCCTGGTCGTAACGAGGACGCCCGCGCATTCTGGTTGCTTGTTCCATTCGGTCCTGCCGCAATTCATTGCCGCGACTCAACGAGCGGCGGCGCCTCCCTAGCGGAGACCAGCGGCCATTTTCACGCTCTCAGGCAAGTTTCGCAACCATAGCATCGCGGCAGCCCCCAGAAGCGGCCCGGGAACCAGCAGCAGGAAGGCCCAGCGCCAGCCACCGATGAAGTCGGCGAAGCGCGGCGTCAGCCAGATGGCGAGCACCGTCAGCGCGAAACCCAGTCCAAGCTGCACCGACAGCGCGGTGCCGACGAAGCGGCGGTCGGCAAGCTCGGTGACGGCTGCGGAGAACTGCGCCGAATCGCCAATGACCGAAACGCCCCAGACGACGGCCACCAACATGAAGAGCCAGAGTGGGCCGGTGAAGAGAAAGCCCATCAGCAGTGCGCAGCCGCCCGAGACGAGCATCATGCCGGCGGTGGTGATGGTGCGGCCGATACGGTCGGACAGAAAGCCACCGAGCAGGCAGCCGAGGATGCCGGAGGCCACGACAAGGAAGGTCGAGAGCGAGGCGGTAGCGGCGGTTCCGATCACCTGCGCCTCGAAAGCGGCGCGCGTATAGGCAAGCAGCCACGCCCACATGGCGTAAAGCTCCCACATATGGCCGAGATAGCCGAGATTGGCGAGCAGCAGCGGCTTTTCGCGAAACACCTGGCCGATGCGCGAGGGCTCGAAGACGGCCTTGCCGAAGGGGTACGGCCCCTCTTTGGCGAACAGCAGGAAGAGCGACGCGCCCGCCGCCGTCGCCACGCTGGCGGCGGCGACCACCGGACGCCAGTCGAGCGCGGTCGAGACGGCGCGGAAGAGATGCGGCAGCGCCGAGCCGACAGTCAGCGCGCCGATGACCGCGCCTAGCGCCAGCCCCCGGTCGCGCGTGAACCAGGTGGCGACGAGCTTCAGCGCCGGCGGATAGACTCCGGCAAGTGCGGCGCCGGTGACGATGCGCGCGGCGATCACGCCGCCCGGTCCGGGATGAAGCAGCAGCGTCGCGTTGGCTAAAGCGGCGACAAGGGCTGCGGCCGCCATGAGGCGGCTGAGCCGCACAAGATCGGGAAGATTGACCAGGCTCGCCGCCAGCGCGCCGATCACGAAGCCGACCTGAACGCCATTGGTCAGCCATGCTTCGGCGCTCGCGCCCAGTGCGAGTTCCTGCTTCAGCTCAGGAAGTACCGCGGTCGCCGAAAACCAGGTGGTCAGCGAAAGGACGACCGCCAGGCAAAGCAGCGACAGCGCGCGCCAACGCTCGCTGTCGGCCGCCATGCCAAGCCGGCCGCCCCCGACCGTGCTCATGCGCCTTGCAGCGGTACGGTGAACACCGTGGCCGTGCCGGTGAGGCAAAGCTCGCCCTGGCCGTTGCGCACGCTGGTCTCGATCTTGCAGATCGGCTTGTCGGGCCGCACGTCCTTGACCTCCACGCGTCCGGTGATCTCCTCATCGACGCCGACAGCCTTGACGAACTTCCAGGTCACTTCGAGAAACACGGTTCCAGGTCCGGGCAGATCCTCCGCCACCAGCGCATTGAGGATGCCGGAAGTGACGCCGCCCTGGACGATCAGCTTGCCGAACACCGACTTCTCGGCCAGCGCGCGGTCGTAATGCAGCGGGTTGCGGTCGCCGGTGATGTCGGTGAAGGCTTCGATGTCGCTCATGCGCGTGCGCCGCGTGCGCTCGGCAAAGGCGCCGACCTGCGGGCGACCTTTGACCACACCCACCCAACCGTCTTTCCTCTCGGTGCTCATTTCGGCTTCTCCTCTGCTCTGGGTTCGATTGGTTTGAAGGCAGGCAGGACGCGACCGCCGATGGCTGTCGGCGCAAGCCGCAGTATGTCTCCGACATGTAGCGACCGTGTGCCGGCCAGGATGAAGCTCAGCATCGTGGGGCCTTCGGCCAGTTCGACCAGGCCGACCACGTAAGGTGCCGCGGGCAGCCAGCCGGGATGGCCGGGCTTATGCACCTCGGAAAAGGATTTGAGCTGCCCCCTGCCCGATGCGTCTTTCCAGACCAGCCGCCTGCTCCAGCAGTGCGGACAGATCGGCCGCGGATAGAAGACGGCCTTGCCGCAATCCTCGCAGCGTTGAATCGTCAACCGGCCTTCGGCCGCGGCATCCCAGAACGGCCGGGTGAGCGCGGTGATGGTCGGGCCGGCGGTCTTGAGCGTGTTCAAATCGACAGACATCAGGCGGTTCCCAGCACGAGTGCGGTCGCTTCGCTCATCGTCGCGCCATTGCCGGTGACCAGCGCGAGCCCGGCTTTGCCGATCTGGCGTTCGCCCGCCTCGCCGCGCAGTTGGCGCACCGCCTCGACGACGTGCGTCATGCCGCCGGCAAGGTCCGGCTGGCCGAAACCCAGCTGGCCGCCATGCGTGTTCAGCGGCATGTCGCCCTTGTGTGATAGATCGCGACCGCGCAGCCAGGCGCCGAATTCGCCCGGCGCGCAGAGGCCGGCATCCTCGATCGTTGTGGCGACCATGATGGTGTAGCAGTCATAGAGCGAGAGAAGATGCATCTCGTCGGCATTGGTACCAGACTGCGCGAAGGCTCGCGCCATGGCGCTCTTCAGCGGGCCGGAGGTGAGGCTGGGCGCCTGGCTGACGGCCCGGTGCGTGACCTTCTCGCCGGCACCGAGCAGATGGACGGGCGGCTTGGACAATGACCGCGCGCGTTCGGCCGAAGTGACGACGACCGCCTCGCCGCCGGCGACCGGCATGACGATTTCGAGAAGGTGCAGCGGCGAGGCGATCATGGGCGAGGCGAGCACCGCTTCCACATCCGCCGGCTTGCCGAAGAAGATGGCGTCGGGATTGGACTGCGCATTGGCGCGCGCCGCCGCCGCGATCACGGCGAAATCCCGTGCCGTCGAGCCATATCCCGCCATATGCGCCTGCATCAGCAGCGCGTAGGAAATGTTGGCGCCCGAGGCGCCGAACGGCACATCGAACTCGCGGATCGGATTGCGGTTGGGCGAGCGGGGCGCCGCCGCCTCGCGGTTGTTGGCGAGCACGCACAGAACCGCCTCGCACATGCCGGCCTCGATCGCTGCGGCCGCCCGCCAGACCATGCCGGCGCCGGATGCGCCGCCGAGATCGACGACGTTGGCCATGGTCGGAGCGAGACCCAGATATTCGGCGATGGTCGCCGGGACGTGTTGCGGCGTCTCGCCGACCTGCGGCCCGACCAGCAGCCCATCGATGGCTCTCGGCTCCAGCCCCGCGTCGAGGACCGCCAGGCGCGAGACCGCGGCAATCATCTCCAGCGTCGTCACGCCGCTGGTCAAACGTTGCGGCTTCAACTCGCCGATGCCGACGATCGCTCCCCTCGACCGGCTCATGCCGCCTTGCTCCGGTCGAGCGCACGATATTCCTCGAGACATGCCGGATTGGCGAGCGAGGCCATGTTCTTGACCGGCTTGCCTTCGAGCGTGGTGCGGGCCGCGCCCTCCACCCGCTTGCCGTTCAGCGTGTAGGGCACGGCCTGCACCGCATGGATGCGGTGCGGCACGTGGCGCGGCGATGCGCCTTCGCGGATCGCCCTGCGGATTTGCGCGGCAAGCTCCGAGGTCAGCGCATACCCATCATTGAGCTTGACGCAGAGCACGATCTCTTCGTCACCTTGGACGGGCGCGCCAAAAACCAGGCAATCCTCGATCTCGGCAAAGTCTTCGCAGGCCGCGTAGATTTCGGCCGTGCCGATGCGCACGCCACCGGGCTTCAGCGTCGTATCGGAGCGGCCATGGATGATGCCCGAGCCATAGGCGGTCATCTCGGCGACGTCGCCATGTGTCCAGATCTCCGGGCGCGCGGCGAAATAGGTGGCGTGATAGCGCGCCTCGCCATCCTTGCCCCGGAAGGTCAGCGGCATCGACGGGAACGGCTCGGTGCAGACGAGATCGCCCTGGCGGCCAATGATGGGCGCATTGCGCTCGTCCATCACACCGACCGCGAGGCCGAGCCCTTTCACGGTCAGCTCGCCGCGCCGCACCGGGTGAAGGGGCGAGCCAAGCAGGAAGCAGCCAATGATCTCGGTGCCACCCGAGATCGAGGCGAAGATCATATCCTTTTTCACATGCTCGTAGACCCAGTCGAACTGACCGGGGGAGACGGGCGCGCCGGCCGACAGCAGAGACCGCAGCGACGAGAGATCGAACAAGTGGCCCGGCGCGTAGCCTTCCGCGGCGAGTGTGGCCAAATATTTCGGGCTGGTGCCGAAATGCGTGACGCGGGCACGCTCGGCCATCGTCCAGAGCGGGCTGGGATCGAGCCCGTCGCCCGATTTCAGGATCGGCGCGCCGTCATAGAGCACCACTGTCGCGTGGCAGGCGAGGCCCGAGATCAGCCAGTGATACATCATCCAGGCGGTGTTGGTGTACCAGCTCATGACGTCGCCGGGGCGAACATCGCCATGCAGCAGATGCTCCTTCAGATGCTGGAGCAGCACGCCGCCGGCTCGATGGACGATCGCCTTCGGCGCGCCCGTCGTGCCGGAGGTGTAGAGCACATAGGCCGGATGGTCGAAGGGCACGCGCTCGAAGCTGAGCGGAGCGTCGCCGCCGAAATCGTCGAACGAAATGCAATCCGCCGCGCAGCTTGGCCTGGGACCCGGTTCGCCGGTCAGCACCAGCGTCGCCACACTCGGCATCGCGGCGACGATCTCCGCCAGCCTGCCGGAGATGTCGTGCTCCTTGCCCGCATAGCGGTAGCGAGGTGCGGCGAACAGCACCTTGACGCCGATCTGGCCGAGGCGGTCTACGATCGCGGCGGCGCCGAAATCCGGCGAGCAGGACGACCAGACGGCGCCGACGGAAAGCGTCGCCAGCAATGCGACGAGACCTTCAACGCGATTGGGCAGGATGCCGCCGACACAATCGCCCTTGGCGATACCGGCCGCGCGCAGGCCGTCGGCCATTCTAGCCACGAGCCGGCGCAATTCGGCAAGCGTGATGGTCCGGAAATGGCCGCTCTCGTCGGCCTCGATCACTGCGACCCTCTCGCCGTCGCCACACAGCAGGTTTTCCGCGAGGTTGAGCGAAGCGTCCGGCAGGAAGCGGCTCCTGGTCATCGGCGCATTGTCGTCGCGCAGGAAGGAGATGGCGCCCGGTTCGCCGATGACCCCGACGAAATCCCACACCGCGCGCCAGAACGCGCCAGGATCGCCGACCGACCAGCGATGCAGCGTTTCGTAGTCGCGCGGGTCGAAGCCGTTGGCTATCGAAAAGCGCGCAAGGTTGGACGATTGGAACGCGGCCGGCGCCGGCGTCCAAAGCACGGATGACATGGATTCCTCCCGCAACGCAGGCCCGGCTCGATGCCGCAGCCTTGCCTGCCGATGCGTTTCAGATTATTGGTTATAACCAGAATGTCAAGCTGCGATCGTGGACACGCCGTTCGCGTGTAGAGGACTGGAAATGGACGCTGTTTATATCATTGCCGCGAAGCGGACGCCCATCGGCAAGCTGAACGGCGCGTTCGCCAGCCTTTCGGCGGCGGAGCTGGGGGCACAGCTTATCCAGGCGATGCTGGCGGAAACGCAGTTCGCCCCCGATGCCGTCAGCGAGGTGATCATGGGCCAGGTGCTGACTGGCGGCGCCGGACAGAATCCGGCGCGACAGGCCGCGCTCAAGGCAGGCCTTCCAGTCAGCGTCCCCGCCATGACGGTGAACAAGGTATGCGGTGCCGGCCAAAAGTCGATCCATCTCGCCGCCCAGGCCGTTCGCTGTGGCGACGCCGATTGCGTGATTGCCGGCGGGCAGGATTCGATGACATCGGCGCCGCATTTCATTCACGGCGCCCGCGCCGGCATCCGGATGGGCGACCGTACAGTCAAGGATTCCATGATCACCGACGGACTGTGGGACGCCTTCCATCAGGTGCATATGGGCGTGACCGCCGAATCGCTGGCGCAGCGCTACCAGATCACCCGCGAAGAGCAGGACCGTTTCGCGCTGCGCTCGCAGGAGAAGGCTGACGCCGCCATCCAGACAGGCCGATTCGACGAAGAGATCGTCGCGATCTCGATAAAGGCCAGGCAGGGCGATCTCGTCATCGACCGCGACGAGCATCCCAATCCCGCCACCACCATGGAAGGCCTCGGCCGGCTGAGGCCGGTCTTCGATACGGCGGGAACGATCACGGCCGGCAACTCCTCCGGTCTCAACGACGGTGCCGCGGCGGTGCTGGTGACGTCGGAAGCGCGGATGAAGGAACTCGGTCTGACGCCCCTCGCGCGTATCGCGTCTTATGCTTCCGCCGGTGTCGAGCCGATGAACATGGGGCTCGGACCGGTGGCGGCCTCGCGCCGCGCGCTCGACAAGGCCGGCTGGCGGGCGTCCGACCTCGACGTGATGGAGATCAACGAGGCCTTCGCCGCGCAGGCCATCGCGGTCAATCGTGAGATGGGCTGGGACGAGGACATTATCAACATTAACGGCGGCGCCATCGCGCTTGGACATCCGCTGGCCGGCTCCGGCTGCCGCATCGTGGTGACGCTACTGCACGAGATGGTCCGCCGCGACGCGAAAAAAGGATTGGCATCGCTCTGCATCGGCGGCGGACAAGGAGTGGCAATCTGCCTGGAGCGGTGAACCTGACACTCTGAGCAGTAATTGCCTGAGGGAATTGGGCAATGGGCTTGGCCACGACAGCTTTTGGTCAACGATAGAGCGCAAGACTACGGCCAACATAGGCGTTGCCGCCGAAGCTCGTTGCCACATGCAAGGCAGCTTTCCCGGGGTGATCGCCCGAAACCTGCACCTCCGCTTCCCACCCCAAGACAAGCAACGTAGTCTCGGGAGCTGAAACGGTCATCCGCGCTGCGACGGATGACCGCCCAGCGTCAGATTTCGGTCCGCTCTGCCAAGAGCAGTGCGTCCTCCACGTCGACGCCAAGATATCGGACAGTATTCTCAATCTTTGAGTGGCCGAGTGCGATCTGGATGGTGCGGATATTGCCCGTCGCCTTGTAGATCATCGAAGCCTTCGCGCCGAAGCGAATGAGTGCCGTACTCCTCTGGACGCAGACCGATCGTAGTCACCAATTCGTCACTAGACGGGCGTACTGCCTTGTCCTCATGTGGTGTGCGAGATCGACCCGGCTCGGGAAAGCATCGTCCTCGACCGTGCCACCACGCCGTTCCAGCCAATCCAGCAGGCTTGCTCTCGAGGTCCTGCCTCAAGCCATCCGGGATTTATGCGCTGGCCTGCTGCAGCCACCCGGTTCCTGTCCGGATGGCTCGTCGCAAGGCGACGCGGACGTGTCTTAGGAACCGGGGACTTGAATAGGGGCCCCAGAGACCGGGTCGGCAACGCTCGCGAGAGCGGCAACCTTGTCGATCATTGCTAGAACCGCCTGCGGCTTGCTTTGATGCACCATATGTCCGGCATCCCGGACGATATCGACCAGCGAGTGGTCTATCTCGGCGTGCAGCCGTAGCGCCTCGGCCTTGGCATCAAACAGCTGATCACCTGCGCCGGCAATTATCCCGACAGGAATGGCGATGTCGGCATATTGACGATTGGGGAACAGAGCCGACGCCAGCATCAGGAAGGATTCCGCAGAGATGGACCGCAGTTGCGAGGGGCGGCTCGCCAGCCCGCTTGTCGTTGCCGCGAAAAGGGTCGCGACCCTTGCCGGGTGGAATATCTTCTCCATCGCCCAGCGCCAGTTCAGCCTGACCAGCGAAGGCAGTATGGCGTGACGCAATACCGTCCCGATCAGCGGGACCGCCGGCAGCGCGGCGATGGCTAGCGCCAGCCTTGGCGGCGGATAGTGATAGCCAGCGACAACGACAACACCGGCGACGAATCGGGTGTGCCGACGTGCCATCTCGAGCGCCACGGCGGCTCCCCATGAATGCCCGACAACCACATAGCGCTCGACGCCGAGTTTTTCGGCCGCGGCCTGGATGAGATCGGCCTGGGCGCCGGCGGTCCAAAATCTGCCCACCGGGCGTGGGCTCAGGCCGAAGCCGGGTCTGTCAAAGGCAAGCACACGATACTTGGCAGCGGCTTTGTCGAAGATGCCGCTTGTCGTGAAGTCCTCCGCCGAAGCGCCGTTGCCGTGCAGGAGCAGCAAAGGTTGCCGATGGCCCGCTTCCAGGAAATGCAGCTTGGTTCCGCGGAGGTGGATGAAACGCCCGAGCGGGCGTCCGGCCAATGCCCGTCTCGCGAGGAGGTTGTTGTAGAGCGCCAGCCCAGCCGTTGCCGCTGCAAGCAACAGGAGCAGGTTCCGCTTGGACCTTGTTGTCACGAGAGCAGTCGCGTCGCTGCTCGCGATCAGGCCGACCCTTTCTGAGGCAGCTCGGTCTCTTCCTCGACCTGATCCCGCAGCGCCTGTCGTCCGGACTTTCGATCTTCAGCCCCAGGCGAGCGCTTTTGCCGTTCCAACTCGCGATCCACCGTCTTGCGCGATCCTTCCGCGGGGTCTTGCTCCGGCAATGTCTCTGTTTGCCGCTTCGCCTGATTATTGCTTGATTCCGACCCGACAGGATCGCTCTTTCCAGGGGACTTCATCATCGTATGCGTCTCTGTTCGTCGGAAGGGCTGCATGGCTGCCATGGACAAATCGGTGCCAAACCCTTGGCATCAGCCTTTGTTCCGCCGCTGCTGACCCTCACCGCAGGCCCTCGGCGTCGTCCGGCGCCTCGTGGTCGGGATCGGCAGCTTCCAAGGCATCGATAACCGGTGCCAGTGAATTCTCCTCATCGGAATTCGATTCCGTCTTCGCATTTTCCGCGCCGTTTTTATCAAGCGCGCTTTGGATGGCCTCTTCGATGTTGCCGACCTCCTGCTCCCGCACTTCGCGACCGTAGCCGGCGGCGTCGGCGTCCTGCTCGAACTGCTGCGCCAGCATCGGAACGCTGACCGCGGTATCGGCGAGCAAATTGCCGAGATTCTCGTCCAGCCAGCTGCGCAGGAATTCCTTCGTCGCATTCATGGAGCATCTCCTCGCAGCGAGATAACCGGACCGTGGCACTGAGGTTCCCGCTAATCCGAAACCGCGAGGAACGAACGGATCGATGGACGGTTGGGAACCCGAACATCCCGCGAAATTCCATGACCGACGATGAAAACGGTCAGCTTCTTCCTGGGTCGCCTGGAGACCGTGCGCCCAATGGACTTAACAAGTAAGCCTACCCTGGCTTGGCGACGCGTGGGAGGCACTGCACCTCGCGTCGCCAGCCGCCTTTGCGGGAACCCGCATTGCTCTCAGCCGTTCGCACGCATGGCGACATTGCAGCTTCGAGAAGCGCTGACCAAGGTCGGCACGTTGACGTCCCGGCCAGCGGCATTTTTGATTCTGGGCGGCTACACTGTTTGTTGGCTTGTCTTTGAACGGGAAACGCTTGACTGGCACGGCGCCGCGACGCTGATCACGTGGGCAATGACGCTGCTTATCCAAAGGGCCGAGCATCGCGACACTCAAGCCCTCCAAGCGAAACTCGATGAGCTGATCAAGGCGAACGATGAGGCTCGCAACGAGATCGCCGAAGTGGACGACAAAGAGCCGGAAGAAATCGAGGAAATGCGAGGCTCCGGCGAACGAAGCTGACAAACCGTCGAGCCGCGCGGGCACCCTGCCGAGCCCGCCCCCCCGGGCCGAAAGCAATTTCATCAACAAGATCAACGGTTGCAGTGGGCCCGGAGATTGTTAAAGAAAATCAACGGGTTAGCGGATGGTTAGCCAACCCATACCCTTCGTATGATCTCGTATGGTCCGGCGAACTAAGGTAGCCGCTGTCGGCTCCTTGCCTGCCCGGAAGCTCAATTGTTCGTTCCATTTGGAGGATCTTATGAACGATCGGATGTTCGACAGCCCTGTTTTCGTAAAAAGTGGAAACAGCCTCCATCCAAGAGATCGCGTGTCCCGAAGACGCTTTGGAATTCTTGTATGAATGGCCAAAGCATAAACGCGGTCCGATCTACGACACCGCCCTTCGCGCTCGCCAGCGGGCCTTCGACAGTGATTACCCGCTGACGTCGGCGCAGTCCGCGTTTTCCGGCTTTGCCAGGTCTGCTAAATCGTCGAGGACGTGAGTGCTCCGCCGCCTTGGATGACGGGCACGAGCGGCCCCGGTGGTGGATTGACAGCCTGAAGGCATCGGGAAGGTAACGGAGCTCGCGATGCTTTCCGAACCTTTCGAAACCAGTCCGCGTGTGGGTCGGGTTGGGCTTCCCGCGTCAACTCAATACGGTGGTCGAGGCCTACCAATTTGCGGTTGCCTGGCGCGGCAACAGCCCGGAGCAGAGGGCAGCCATTCGGGCTTGCAAGGCCGTCTTGGCCGGAGACATCGGCGCGGAGACGGCGAGGAGCATTTTTGTGGGCCTTCGCGCGTCGGAAAGACATTTTCGTTGAAGACCGGGACCTCCCGTTATCGGAAACGGCCGCCCCACTCACGCTTATGCCGGCGGAGCGCCTGACGGCAGTTCGGCGCTCTGCATTCCGCCGCCCTTTCATGAGCTCAGATAGATGACGACAACCGATACCGGGATCAGACCGCCCAAACATGAGGTCAATGCCGCCCATTATGATAGTGATTGCCAAGATGCCCTCGCATCGCGCCTCGACGAAACTAATCGAAATGGCTGAGAGGGCCGGGTGGAATAGAAACAGGGTGGCTTCGGCGCTGATGGGCTGCAAAGAGGCTTAATAGCGATAGCGCGTCGCGGTAGCGGCATCCCTCGGCCATTCTTTTTCAAATCGCGAGAACGGCACCAGCGGCCACGGGCTGACAATTCGCCATGGTCATCAAGGCGAATTGCTGGCGAGAGGTTTTGGGCCTCGTCGACGGCGGAACGTCGTCGGCGGGAACCTTATTTTCCCCAATGGATTAATGTGCTGTCGTTAACTTATGTTAGGAAGAGGCAGTGGCACGGAAGGTTGATGAAGTGCTCAGTCCGGAAGAGTTGTCTTCCGACACCACAAAGGTGGAGCGCGAAATAGCCGTGGCTTTGGATGCGTTGGCACACCAAGAAGCGCCTTCTCGAATGCTGGAACTGGCGCGAAAGCTGGACGCTGCGATCACGTTGCGTGCGCGCAAAGCCCGTCCGAATTGACGGCCAGTGACGACGTTCTGATCGCGCCGCCTCCGGAACAATCATGGCCGGAATTGGTCGCCTGTGAACCTTCCATGGGCAATCGGATGAAGAGGTAATTTCAAAGGCCGAGTTCCTGCAGCGCTGGTGGCGCCGAAATCTCTTACCTGGCACCGAGAGAGGGTGCCGGCTCGCGCATCCTCTCGGATAACCCGGGCTGTCCCCAAGCCAGCGGAGCAGAGGAAGGATCGGACGCTGTTCCAAGCTAGCTCACGCCACGGCATGCCTCGCTAAACCGGCTGGAACATTCGCCCATATTGCTCGTTCGGCAACATCATTTCAGCGAGCACAAGGGACACCGACAATGCCGAAGAAAGCTTCCCCGGCCGACGCTACGACCGTGGCTAAGATTCATGACCAGGAACTTGTCCGCGGCAATGGCGGCGAACTGCATCAGGTGGCCGAAGGCGAGGTCGAGGTGCAGACGACGGCGCTTGGTACGCCGATCGCGGATGACCACAACACGTTGAAGATCGGCGAACGTGGTCCCACGCTGATCGAGGATTTTCATTTCCGCGAAAAGATCTTCCACTTCGATCATGAGCGCATCCCCGAACGCGTGGTCCACGCGCGTGGCTACGGCGCCCATGGCTTCTTCGAGACGTATGAGTCACTCGCCCAGTATACGAAAGCCGATATCTTCCAGCGGGCCGGCGAAAAGACACCAGCCTTCGTGCGTTTCTCGACCGTCGCCGGCAGCAAAGGGTCTTTTGATCTGGCGCGGGATGTCCGGGGCTTCGCCGTGAAGCTCTACACCAAGGAGGGGAACTGGGATCTGGTCGGCAACAACATCCCGGTCTTCTTCATCCAGGATGCGGTCAGGTTTCCGGATATGGTCCATGCCGTGAAAGAGGAACCAGACAGGGCGTTCCCGCAGGCCCAATCCGCGCACGACAATTTCTGGGATTTTATCTCGCTGACTCCGGAATCGATGCACATGATCATGTGGATCATGTCCGACCGCGCCATTCCGCGGTCCTTCCGGTTCATGCAGGGCTTTGGCGTGCACACGTTCCGTCTGGTTAACGCCAAGGATGAATCGACCTTCGTGAAATTCATCTGGAAGCCGAAACTCGGCATGCAGTCGGTGGTCTGGAACGAGGCCGTGAAGATCAACGGCGCCGATCCCGATTTTCACCGTCGCGACCTCTGGAACGCCATCCGGTCCGGCGATTTTCCGGAATGGGAGCTCTGCGTGCAGCTCTTCGACCAGGATTTCGCCGAGAGTTTCGACTTCGATATCCTCGATCCGACCAAGATCATTCCAGAGGAGGTCATCGAGCCGCTGCCGGTCGGCCGCCTTGTTCTCGATCGCATGCCGGAGAATTTCTTCGCCGAAACCGAGCAGGTCGCCTTCATGACGCAGAACGTGCCGCCGGGTATCGATTTTTCCAACGATCCCCTGCTGCAGGGACGCAACTTCTCCTACCTCGATACGCAGCTCAAGCGTCTGGGCAGCCCCAACTTCACCCACCTTCCCATCAACGCGCCGAAATGCCCGTTCCATCATTTCCAGCAGGACGGCCACATGGCGATGCGCAACCCGGCTGGCCGCGCCAACTATCAGCCGAATTCCTGGGGCGAGGGGCCGCGCGAGGCGCCTGAGCGGGGCTTCCGCTCCTTTGCCGATGCGGAGGAGGGACAGAAGGTCCGGCTGCGGGCGGAGAGCTTCGCCGATCACTACAGCCAGGCCCGGCAATTCTTCCTCAGTCAGACCGAGCCTGAGCAGCGTCACATCGCGATGGCTTTGACGTTCGAACTGAGCAAGGTCGAGACGCCAGTCATCCGCGAGCGAATGATCTCCCATCTGCTCAACATCGACGAGACGCTGGCGGTCACTGTCGCCGACAAGCTCGGCATCAAGACGATGCCTCCCGCGGCCGATGCCGCCGTGCCGACTCGCGATGATCTCGAGCCGTCGCCCGCACTCAGTATCATCAATAACGGGCCGGACAGCTTCAAGGGCCGTAAGATGGGCGTGCTCGTCAGCGACGGCATCGATTCCGTCCTTCTGCAAGCGGTGCGGGATGCGGCGCACGCGGAGGGCGCCAAGGTGGAAGTCGTGGCGCGCAAGGTGGGGGGTGTCGAGGCCGGGGATGGCAGCTGGATCGAAGCCAACCACATGATCGACGGCGGACCGTCGGTTCTCTTCGACGCGGTCGTGCTGCTCGTATCTGAGGAAGGCGCCGAGATGCTGTCCAGAGATGCTGCCGCAAAGGACTTCGTGTCTGACGCCTTCGCCCATCTGAAGTTCATCGGCTTCGTCGCGGAGGCCGGACCTCTGCTGGCAAGCGCCGGGGTAGCGACCGATGCGGACGAGGGGCTCATCGAGCTTAATGGCGGCGGTTCCGCGCGCTCGTTCGTCGAGGCGTGCCGCAGGTTGCGGCTATGGGCGAGGGAAGGTGCCGTGAAACTCTGACGTGTTCATCCGACCAATAGAAATACAGGACTTTGCCGGAACATTTCGAGCGCATGCCGGTTCGAGAGAAGATCGCCCTCCCTCCAGCGATCCGGGGTCCCATCAAGGCCCATGAGGGCCCGTTGCCGCATGCAGCATCGGGCCCTTCTTCGTCTGCGGATATTCGGTTGCGGCGAATCTCGCGAAACCGGGCGCGGCGGGAACAAGCGGGATGTCTTCCGGGTTCTTTCGAGAGAGGAAACCGTCGACAGGAGGCCGCAATGAGCGAGGCTATGACGACCTCAAATCACGAAGTGATCCGAGCATGGATCGAGGCGCGCGAGGGCAGGCCTGCCATCGTCGCGGCGCCGGGGAAGGCCGCGATGCTGCGGGTCGATTTCGGCGGAGGCGATGAAGATCTGAAGCCGATCGAATGGGAAGATTTCTTCAAAGTGCTGGAGGACAACAACTTGATGTTCGTTCACCAGGACATGACCTCGGAGGGCAGCACCAGCCGCTTCAACAAATTCGTCCCGCGAGAGTAGCGATCCAGGATGTGACGGGCTTCGACAATTACTGAACTCCCGGCATTTTGCTGGCGTCCTGGGGATTCTTCGTGATGCCGGCGGCTGGCGAGGTATCCTGCGGCGCATTCCCGCCCTGGTTTTGTTCTGGTGTGCGTTTGACGGGCGCTGTTTGCCAGCCGGTGCCGACATAGGCGAAGGCCCAGTAACAGAGCGCCATGACTATAATCAGCAGCAGCAGCGGCAAAAGCACCCGTTTCATGCCGAACTCCTGACGGGCTTTGCTGTTGCACCGCAGGCGCCGGCGACGCTCATGCTTCCCGCCGTCGCGCAGCCTCGCGCTCGACATCATCAGCCGAATAATCGCCGGCAGCCGGGTCGAACGCTGCCCATCCGCCCGCCTGGTATTCACTACGGCGGTCGGCGATGTTGACTGACGCGGAGCTGCGGAGAACTTCCCGGGCTTCCGAGGCGAGGTCGTCCTCGACGCGAGCCGTCACCAGCGTGCCGCCGCGGCGGACGCCTTCGGCATAGACATGCGCGTCTTCCTCCGGCACGCCCGCATCCGTCAGGCTGCCGATGATGCCGCCGGCGGCGCCGCCCACAATCGCTCCGGCGACGGCGCCCGCGGCTGTTGCCGCCAGCCAGCCCGCCGCGACCACCGGCCCGACGCCCGGTATCGCCATGGCGCCCAGGCCTGTTGCCAGGCCGCCAGCGCCACCCACGACCGCGCCGATGCCGGCGCCGCTTGCGGCATCCTCGGAGGCTGGGGAATGCGTGTTCTGGTACCAGCCGCGGGCATTGTTGGCCATGATGCTGATGTCGGATGACGGGACGCCGATGGACTCCAGCGCGCCCACGGCGTCAGCGGCGTCGTCATACTCGTCAAACAGAGCGGTGATCGTTTGCATGTCGGTTCTCCTGTTTATTGTTGGCTGGCAAAGACGTTGCCCTGATAGTCGAGCGCAACGGCGGTGCCCTTGCCGTCCTTCGTCGCCTGACCGCGCCAGATGCCCTGTTCGTCCTTGGCGAGCGCCGAGACGTCCCCGTAGCCGGCATCCTCGATGCGCTTCTTCGCCTGCGCTTCGGTGAAGCTGTTCGCGCCGGGGACAGGAGCGGATGGTTTGGGCGTCGATGCCGATTTAACCGCCGGCATGCCCGCGCTGCCGCCGGCGATCTTCTCGATCATGTCCTGATGCATCTTCAGCGTCGGCAGCGTCTCCGCCGCGAAAGATTTGAGGGCGGGATTGTCTCCATCCTTGGCGTACGCCTCGAACAGGCCGACTGCGTCTGCATGCGCTTTGCGCTGCATCTCTACGTAAGGCTGGTCCAGTGAGGCCGTCGTGCTCTGCAATCGTTCCAGATCGCTCTTATGCTTGGCATCGGATTGCGCCGGTACCTGCAACTTCTGCTCGCCGGCGATCTTCTGCAGCTTGGCGTTCGCCGCGCCGTGATCGGTGATCATCCGCTTGGCGAAATTCTTGATCTGCTGATCCTTCGCGTTGTCCTGCGCGATTTTGCTCGAATCCACTTCGAACATCCCGCCGATGGCTGCCTTGTTGACGAAGGTCTGCGCGTCGTCGGCCGCGAAGGCCGGAAAGGCAAGCATCAACGCAGCGGCCGCCGATGGGATAAAGAATGTCCGCGTGCTCATGGGGCAAGGCTCCTTTGGTCTTGGTGGCACCGAACAACCGTTCTTGCCCTTTGTTCCCCAGGCGCCTCATTCCATGCTCTGAAAAATAGCCCGGCCGCGGCCGGGCGGATCGTGAGTTGGATCCGTTTGGTGTCGAAGTGGCTTGGACGGCAAGTTAGATGCTTCAGCCAACCCGTTGGGCTCTGCCTCCGCGAGCTGGAGGGCGCGGCGTGGGTTTGTACCCTCCATGATCTCGCGCCTTCTCGAACGCGAACGGTGCGCGGCCATGGCCAAGGCGCACGCGAGGGAATTCGAACGCATCAAGATGTATCGTTCGCACGCGCAATACGCGTCTTAGCCTGTCGCATCAAAGAGTCCGGCCTGACGCGGGATTTCGACACGCGAACTGCTTCTCGCGATTTCGAACGCGCCGCGATTTGAAGGCAAAATACTTTGGCAGCGCTCTCACCGATCTCGGAGAAAGCCGTCCATATCTGCGTAAACATGCAGCAGATGTCACGCCGCTGGGGCCTTGGGCGGTCGAATGGCTGCCTGCCACAAGTTCACAGGCTGGTGCGCAAGCGACCGGAAGCCACGATCTTCACCAGGTTCATCCCGGCGTGGAATCCGGGCAAAGGCCATGGTCAGTGGAATATGAGCATCTGGCGGAGATGACGATCGCAAGGGCCGGCAAGGAGATGGTCGAACTTCTGCCCGAGCTTGCCATCCACATCCCGCCGGCGTGCCTGTTCGATAAACCGATCTATTCACCGTGGCTGAGCGGCGAACTTGCTCGCGTGCTTCAGTCCGAAGGCGTCGAGGAGGTCATCGTCAGCGGCGGCGAGGCCGACATGTGCGTTCTGGCGACCTTGCTCGGCTCTGTCGATCTCGACTATCGAACGATCTTGGCGGAGGACGCCATTTGCAGCACGTCCGATGAAGCCTATGAAAACATCCTGAAGCTCTTCACCAAGCGCTACTCCCACCATGTCGAGGTGGCGCCGGTAGACGCTATTCTTGGATACTGGCATTAGCCGCCTTGAGCGATGTTGGTACGGCCATTTTGACTGTCCTGATTGCTGAGTTCTCCGGGAATATCTAGGCAAAACCTCAGTTCGACCGGCGATGGCGCATGTCGCGTCCCCATGCGCCATCTCAGGCCTCAATTGTCTGATCGAGGCCCGCCCGTTCCCCTTGCGGGCGGGCTTTGCCCGCTGAAGCCCCCAGCTTTGGATCAAGTCGGCGCTTCATCCGTCGAAAGGAACGAAAGCCAAATCCGGGAATTAGGTACAAGCATCTGAACATGATTTCCAGGAGGAAGAAATGGGACGAGGTATTCTGCTCTGGCTGCTCGGCGTTCCAATCCCGATCATCATTCTTTTGATGCTTTTCGCGCGTTAGGAGCCCGACGATGACCAATGCATTTTCCGGGGTCGATGAACCGGCCGCAATCGAAACGTCGAGCTCCGCGGTCAGTTGGGGTCCCATTGTGGCCGGCGCTTTTGCGGCCTCAACCCTTACAGTCGTCCTGATGCTCGTAGGGTCCGGGCTTGGCCTGACCATGATGTCGCCCTGGGGCAGCGCCTCCCTGACGACATTTGCGGTCTCGACCGCGATCTGGCTTGTCATCGTGCAATGGCTCTCATCCGCGCTGGGAGGCTATATTGCCGGGCGGCTTCGCACCAAATGGGTCAACGTCCACACCGACGAGGTGTATTTCCGTGATACGGCGCATGGCTTCCTCGCTTGGGCCTTGGCTACCTTGCTGGTGGCGACCGTCCTTGGTTCGGCGATCTCGGGGATTGTCGGCGCAGGCACCCAGGCCGCGACCGGCTTGTTGAGCGGCGCCGCCACCGGCGCGGCTTCGCGGGCCTCGGCGCAGTCGCCATCCGCCAATGACTTGGCCGGATACTTCGTCGACTCGTTGTTCCGGCCGGCCGACAACGCAGCCGCTGCCGCGCCTCCCGCGGCTGGCGCGCCCCAGAACAACGCGGACACCACGGCCCAGGCATCACGCATACTGGCGGTCGGCGCCGCGAACGGGGAAATGAGCGCGGACGACAAGGCTTATCTCGCCCGCCTGGTAGCGTCGCGCACGGGTCTTCCACAGGCTGATGCGCTGAAGCGGGTCGACGACGTCTTGGCGCGGATCGAGGATGCCAAGAACAAGGCCAAGACGGCCGCCGATAAGGCTCGCAAGGCAAGCGCCACGACCGCGCTGATCGGAGCTTTGTCTCTGGTAATCGGCGCCTTCATCGCGGCCGTCGCCGGAGTGCTTGGTGGCCGCCAGAGAGATGAGGACGAGGCCCGCTTTTTGCGAAACGGCTGACGGATATCGCCGGGCCTGGAGCATTCCAGGAAAGTGTGAGCGGCTTTCCTCTCGGAATTGTTTTGAAACAAAGAATAGAAGGGCAATTCAGCCGCCGCCCGTGGTGCTACTGGCTGCCGATGGCCTCAAGCGGGATGACAGCCATGAAATTGAGACCGCTCGGAGCGATCCGCAAATCCACCGTCGCTCCGAGCTCGTAAGGCAAGGTGTGCTCCAGCACCTCCAGGCCGAAGCCGCGCCGCTCAGCGGGGCTGAAATCATGGGGACTGCTTTCTGTCCATGTGAAGCGGAGCGCGTCTTCGTCCAGCTGCCATTCGATGTCGATGCGGCCCGCGCGACTTGAAAGTGCTCCGTACTTCAGGGCATTCGTCGCCAGCTCGTGAATGGCCAGCCCCATTGTCTCGGCGGCCTTGGGCGCCAGAGCCACGGACGGGCCTTTGATCATCAGGTTCTCGTCTTCCCGGCCACCTGCGGCGCGCAATTCTTCCGCGACGATCGACGCCAGATTGATGCCGATGGACGGGCGCCGCGTGATGGCTGCCTGCACACGGGCGAAAGCGTTGATGCGACCCTCCAGATGAGCCGCCGCCTCGTCCAGCGATTCGCTCTTTTCCATCGTACGCCGCACGATCGAACGGATGACCGCCAGCGTGTTGCGCGCATGATGCTGCAATTCAGCGAAGCGCGCCTGCTGCCGTTCCTCGGCTTCCCGCTGACGCGTGATGTCCTGGCCGACGCCACCGATATGGGCGACCTTTCCCGCTTCATCGCGCATCGGAAAATCGGCATCGCGCAGCCAGCGTATCTCGTTGTCGGCTGGCCGGCATATGCGGTATTCGAAGGTCGCGCGTTCGCCCTCGCGAATGCGCTCGATCTGGCCCAGCACATACTCGCGATCTTCGGGCACGATAAGCTCGATCCAGGTGGCGAAGTGGTTGCCGGCCAAGGCCTGTTCACGGCTCATCCCGTAAATGGCATCGAAGGCGGGCGTCAGGTATTCCCACTGCAGCGTCTCGGCGTTGCGGATCCACAATACGTCCGAGGCGGCCTCTCCGAAATCCTGCAGGTTCTCCTCGCCGTCACGCAGCCGGGCCTCGGCACGCGCATGCTCGCGCATGGCCGCGTTGACATTGGCCAGACCGCGTTCAAGCGGCTTGTCGGGCGGGCCCTTGGACATCACTCCTCATTAGCATCGAGATGCCTGCCTTCGCGATCGAGATGCAAATAGTTGGGATTGAAAAGCGCGACGTCCTGCAATGCCTGGAGATTGGGAATGGTGAGCGTCCTGTCCTTCAGCACAATGAGGTTCGAAGCGCGCAACTCCTGCAGCGTACGATTGACGTGAACCGTCGACATACCCAGCGTCTCGCCCAACTCCGTCTGCGTCAACGGGAATTCGCAACTGCTATTGCTTGTGCAGCCGGCAGCCTCCAGCCGGATGAACAACTCGCATAACAGATGCGCCATCCGCTCGAGCGCATCGCGCTGGCCGAGGTTGACCGTCCACTCGCGCTGGATGGCCGCCGCGACGAGCAATTCCCACCACAGTGCCTGAGTGATGCGCGGGTGCCGGATCATCATCTCGTCGAAAGCGGCGCGTGAAATTTCCGAGACTACGACCGGCGTGATGGCACCGATCGAGTGGTCCATTTCCTTGAGGATGAAGACGTTGAGATCGCACAGATCGCCGGGGAGGAAAAACGCAATGATCTGCCGGCGTCCGTCTTCGAGGGTCTTATAGCGGTAGGCCCAGCCCTCGTTGATCAGATTGATGAATTCAGGTTTCTCGCCTTCATGGATAATGTCTTCTCGGGCGGAGAAGCGCCGGACGCGTTGCGCCGCGATTTTGACCAGCATCTCCTTGTCGGCATGCGAAAGCCGCGTGAATTTCTCGAGCTTGCGGATCAGAGGTCGCCTCATCCTTATCCTCTTGTCCCGTGGTACACAGAATGATCTGCCGGCGACCTTACCTATGTTAATGTCCAGCATGGGCGCGGCGACTCGCCGTCGGGGGAGGCAGGCCAATGGATTAGAAGGTCGCCGGTGCTCGCGTGCTCGAGATGGAAGACAAGTATTTTTCTGGGCCAGGATATCACCAAAGCGCTCGCTGCGCTCGGTCTGGCTGTCATCGGTCCTGTCGCGACCAACTATGAAGCGATGGAAGCCTGTCATGATCGCGCCGACGCCGCCGTCCTCCCTCTGGACCTCGCCACCGTCGACTTTGCCGGCGGCTGCCGCTGGTTTTCGCCACCGGCTACGACGCGAAAGTCGCAGACCTGAGAAGCCTTACGATCCTATGGAACCGGCGCGTCACATACCGGAAATGACACGCCAGCCATTGCCGGCACCGCTGAAGGTTCGTCGCCGGATCAGATGCCCATCAAGTCGAAGCTCACGACATGGCCGTGCTTTACGGCCGATCGCGCGATCATGTTGCTCAATTGCGGGCACTCGACCGAGCAATCCGGCATGACCGTCAAGATGGCACGCGTGGCCGCGGCCACGGACACCGGCGAGCGGTTCGAGGAACGCGTTTCCATGTAATGTTCGATGAGTTCGTTGAGCCGCACAGGATGATATTTGATCACGCCGCAACCTCCCTTAGCCGCGCTTTTGCTGTCTTGCAGTTGATAATTGCGCCCGGCCTCGCGGCCACGCATTAACCCATGAGAGGAAGGCGGAAATTCTTTGGAAGCTTCGGCGCGGCAAGGGTCCGATCAGGAGAAAGGGCCTCGCCTGGGGTAGAGTTAGGCGGGCCCTCCGGCTCTCTTTGGCTGCCGCCGTTTTGTCAAGCCAGGGCTGAGATTTATCCGAACCGGGAAAGAGTTGCTTTGACCTGCGTTATGTCGGGCACCGGCGCCGAGCGCAGACATCTTCAGCGTCACCGGCGGACCCGGTCGAAATGGCGCCTGGGATCGCCCGCAAGGCGTTCAGCCGAACAGTAAGAAGAACACAATGATCTCCGCTCCCAACAGCTCTGGTTTTTGCGAAATCACGGCTGTAGCGCGTGAGCTCTCGCTGTCCGATCTGGCGGTGCCGATCGAGGACATCGTCCGGTCGCTTTACGAAGATCTCCATGAGGGCGAACCCAGCCCGCCGGCGTTGATCGAGGCCTTCAAGCAGGCGTTGCAGAACCCAGCACGCGAGGAAACAGACGCAAATGGTATCTGAAGATGCGCTGCCATTGAGATTTCGCGACGCTGAGCCATATTCCTTTCCGCTCCGACATGCGTCGACCACTAATATCGTCATGCCAATATTGGAGCGGGAGGCTGGATTGCGGAAAGATGACAAAGGGAGTCATTCGCCGCGTCAATTTGGCGGTCGCCAGGGGCAGCAAGAAGCGCTCCTAAGGGTGACACGGTGTTTGGAGGAGCACTGGCTGTGATGGGAGGATCTGATCTCGGCGGCCGCACTGTGCTGGTCGTGGAGGACGAATATTACATCGCCCTCGAGGCGGCGCGCGCGTTGCGCTGCGCCGGCGCCGAGGTCATCGGGCCATGTCCATCCGATCGGGCCGCGAGGGCTGAACTCGAAGAGCGGCGCCCCCATGCGGTTCTACTCGATATCAACCTCGGGCCCGGGCCGTCATTCAGCCTGGCCGATTCCCTCAAGGATATCCGTATCCCGTTCGTTTTCATCACCGGCTACGATCAGGAGGTGATCCCCGACCGGTTCGACGACATCGAGCGGCTGCAGAAGCCGGTGCAGCTCCGGCAAATCGTCGGCGCCATTTCCAAGGCGCTGGGAGACGCTCAAACGCCAATAGCAGCCTGTTGCCGTTTTGCATGGCTGCCTAAGGTCGACAGCGGCTTTGGAGGGACGGCGACGGGTGCGCGCCTAGCGCTACCATGCGGGATTTACAAAGCGGGTTCGTGAGCGGCAACGCGGGGTGTCTGCCACTCTCATCGCCAGAGCTCTGACGAATGCAGCGGCGCCTGCATCGCAACCATGCCTGGATGGTGCGTTGGAGCTGATGATCGCCTGGCAGAGCGAATTTTTGTCGACAGGCGTCCTGGTGCTGTTGGCTATCTGGCTGAGAGCAAGCCAGTACATGCGCCACATGCGAAACGGGTACTGACAGCCGGGGCACCACCGTTCGCCGTGATCGCCTGTCTGCCTGATGACTACGGGCTTATCGACTGAGTGGAACATGCGGCTTGCTTCGCTGTTCGGCGCTATGGATGAATTTCGCTCGCATAGCATTCAATTGTACCTGGAAGACCTTCTCCGGACACGCATGCGCGCGGAGCGTCTGATGGATGAAACCGGCTCGGCCATTGCCCAGGCCCAAATTCTGCTGCAGCAATCCCGCGTGCTGCTGGACAGGATCGAGAGAGACAGAAGCCTTTATCCGCTCTGGCGAAATGCTCAAGGCGCCGGGAGAGGGGCTCGCAGGCGAAAATAGCGGCCGACCTTAAGTCTGGTCGCCAAGGAAAATCCTTGCGTCTTTTGCGGCGGCGACGAAGGCCTGGCGTGCCACGCGTGGAGGCTTTCCGTCCCGCAACACCGACAAACATGCCCTGATTGCATGATGTCGCGCGCTGGAGTCCGGTTGCGGCCAAGTATGCAGAAGGATGTCGGCCGCATCCAGCACAGTGACCACCACCCGATCACGATCGACCCTGCCGGGCTGCACGATAACCGGTTTGCGAAAACGTTTGATGCGTTCTGTGCGCATGATCGTTTTGCCGCTGACGATTTCGCACAAAAAGAAGCGCGTAATTGCCGCCGCAATCAACAACCTATGTTAACGCAGTGCCGTCATTCATGGGGCAATGTTGATTTGGCCTTTGTGCCCTCACCTAGGCTGGGCCCGGCCCCGCAATCCTGTGTCACGGACAACATCGCGGGCCGGGCTTTGCCGGGTCCTCCCGGATGAAACGCCGATCCTCGTAGCGGTCGAGCAATCCGGATTGGATCGGATCGGCAAGGCTGCGAGACTTCATGTAGACATGTGCCAGCGTGCTTGACCCGTCCGCGACAGGATCGATCTCGATCAGAATGCGAAAGTTCCCCGGTTTGCCGATTGACTCAATGCTATCGAGCTTCGCCAGAACGCATTCATCGACGATATAAAGCTCGCCGCTGACATGAAGGCCGCTCCCGGGCTCATTGAACATCATCGGGGCGAAGCGTGGCCCTGCGATCAGCATCGGATATCGCTGTTTGGTACGGCACGGGCCGATAAATCGCGCGCCCGACAGGCCTTCATCGTGGAGCGGAAAGCCTCTTTTCAAAGTGCCGAACACGAACACGTTCTCGGCCAATGGTCGGCTGGACATCTCAATCGACGGGCTTTGACCGGCGGCGAAGCCTGTCGCGTTGGTCGAGATGCACCCGTTGGTTTTCTCCAGCAAGTAGCGAAGGCGGCCCAACGGCCGCCGCCCGTTCTCGCAGGTACTCGCGTGACGCTGCTTTGTTCATAGTATCGATTCGCCATGGTTGCGGCGGCTCCGGACGGTTCCAGAGCCTCACAATCCGCCGCCGGATCGTCGGCGGCGGCAGTCCCTGAACTTAGAAGTCATGGCTATGTTCCGCGACGACCGCGGCGCAGTTCATTCCTTCACGTAGGCGCCGGACTGACGACCACTCCTCGGCGCCTTGGCGTCCTTGGAATGCTCCGCGACAGAGGGACCGGCCCCTGAACTCTTTTGCGTGGCCGGGCTGGGCGTGGTCTGGCGCGGCGGATTGCGGCCCTCCGACTGATGGGTCCTGTCCTCGACCTCGCCCTGTCGTCTGGTGAGACCCATGCCTTCGCGAGGCTTTTCATTCTCGGCAGCTTCCTGCGAAAATTGGTCGGCAGGATCCGGATCGCTATTAGCGGGATATTTTGTGGCGCCCGTCTCGCGGCGGTTCTGATTGTTCATGGCTGATCTCCATTTCTCATGGAGAAGTAACAATGGCGCGAAGGCGACGTTCCCGATCCAGCACGATACACGGCACCCACGTTTTGACCGGACGGAACAAACGTGCAGGCAATCAATTAGGCGCGGGCAGCGCTACGGGAGGTGCGAGCAGCGCTACGGGAGGTGCGAAAGGAGGCTCGTCATGGACGGGGAAGAACGCATCAGGCAACGCGCCCATGAAATCTGGGAGCGTGATGGTCGCCCCGAGGGCCGCCAGCAGGAACACTGGGATCAAGCCGTCCAGGAGATCGAGCCGGAAGGTTCGGAAGTCGAGCGCGGCCCGGTGGCGCCCGATCCCGCAGTTGGCGTCGTCTCCGACCCTGCCGCCAACAGGCCGGGCGGCTGAAGCACCTCGGCCTGCGGATGCGTCGTATCCTAATTGCACCTGGCATTCTGGTGATCGTTCTGGTCGCGCTATGGGTCTGGTTTGACCAAAACGGCGGACGCCCGCGCGGTGGCGCCCAGCAGCCATCGCCGCACGCTATCGACCAGAATGGCCGAGAGGATAGCTAAACTCACCGCGTCGCGGTGTCGCCGGGCTCATGCCGTCTGGCCTTGGCAGGCACCAGCCGGCCTGAGTTGGCGCGCAAACCTCTGAAGAACTCCTCCACATAGGGCAGCAGTTCGAACAGCACGATGACAATCATCACGGCGGCAATATATGTCACCGGCAGTTGCTGTTCTTTCCAGGTTAGATCGAGGCGAGCCTTTTCCGTTCCGGCGCCGAACAGAGCCAGGAATTGGTCCCAATGCAGCGCCACCACGATGACCAGACCCATCAGCGGGATCATTTCCAGGAAGCTGTGCACATGCTGCTCGATCGGGCTCACCGTGCGCGCGGTGGTCGCATAGCGAACGTCCCACAGCGCCGTCGCTTCGTGGACGAAGAAGGTGACGATCATCACGGCGATCACCAAGGCATTCACCTCCAGGAACATTGCCGCAAGCAGCGGGATTCCAACCTCGGCGAACATCAGCAAATGAATGAGCGATTCCTTCGCACCGGTCGTCGATTCGATGTGGGTGGCGCGATGGCAGAGCCAGTCGGCAAAGCCCGCAATCAGCCAGAACGGCAAGACGAAATACATTAGGATGAGCACCATCGGATCAGCTAGCACCGCGTGTCTCCCTATTCTCCACGTCGCGCTCGAGCTTTGCAGCCTCGCGATCGAGCACGTTCGGCTCGTTGCCGTATTTCAGCATCAGCGCCAACACCACCCCGCTTGGGATTCTCGCTCTTTCCGGAAGGTCGCGGACGTATTCGGCATTTCGACCCCGTTGTCGTCCCTGGGAGCTTCGCCGTGCGACGTCATAGTCATGGTTCCCGGCCGACCTCACGCCGAACCGCAGGCCGGCGGAATGGTTCCATGCCTGTCGGATCCCGATCGAAGCGCGCGCAGTGAACGGCTGGAACGGTTCACACGTCGCCGCGTTCTACCAATTGGGTTCCCTGCGATCTCGTGGATATACGCGCCGGGTATCGACCCGGCATGCCCCGCGACTGAGGTCTCACCACAATGAGAATATGAACTAAGGAGCTTCGTGTGCGAAACCTCAGGGGACTTCACCTCTTGATCGCGGAAGACGAGTGGCTGGTGGCCAGCGATCTGGCGACTTTCTTCGCTGACATGGGCGCTATCATCCTCGGACCGGCAGCGACAGTGGAGCAGGCCGGGCGACATGCAAAGGCGGCGGACGCAGCGATTCTGGATATCAATCTGCATGGCCGCCACGTTTTCCCGGTAGCGGATGAATTGATGCGGCGCAACGTGCCTTTCGTCTTCTTCAGCGGGTATGACGAGATCGCCATCCCCGAGCGTTTGCGTTTCGCGAGCAGCCTGAGCAAGTCGTCAAACCGTGCTGTCGTGGTCGATGCGCTGTTCCAGCCGGAGCCCTCTGCAGAGCCATTGACCTTCGCGCAGCCGGCGACCGCGGCGGAGGACGTCGTAGCGCTGCTCCCCAAACTCCGGCTCACCGCGCGTCTGCTGCTGGACGATGCCGGCGCTTCCGACCGCCTTGTCGAGCACACTTTGGAACAGGCGCTTGAAGATATCGACAAAAGGCCCGAAGGGTCGTCGATCGCCGACTGGCTGAACACCATCATGCGCAGGATGGCGCGGCTGCGCGGAGCTTGTCTGCTGCACTGATCTCAGACAGCCGAGCCGCCGGCGACCTGCGTTCGCCGGGCGACCAGCATTCTCAATGCGTCAGGCGGCTTCTGAGCCAGCCGAGAATCCGGTTGCCTTTTATGATCCGGCGGACCCGCGCGGCAGCCCAGCTGGCTTGCATCGTCGCGCCGGCATGGCAGCTGCACACGACGTCATGCAATTGCCAATCGGACAATTCGAAAAAGCGCTTCGCCTCGCCGTAGGTGTCGGACTGCAAGCCGGCCGCGCGCAGCAACGGATCATCGAACGCAACCGCGAGCGGCGATCCGTCCGCGCGCACGCGTTCGCGAACCTCGGGATCGACATATTCGGTGCCCGTTAGCGCGGACAGGCACCGAAGGGGATTGCGGTCCAGCAGTTCCGCCCACCGCTCGATCCGCTGCGTTCTCGTTGCAAGCGGAATCAATCCAAGCCGGTCGACGACTGCCACCGATTGAAGTTCATATGAGGTCTGATGCTTCATTGCTGTCTCCTGTGGTTTGAGGCCGATATCTGCACGGCGCGGCAGACCTGCCGGGCCGGAAGCCCGCGCCTGCGAGGGACAGGCGCGGGCCGATCAGGGGTGTTGCCCACCGATCCTCGACAAACGCCTGGCGTGGCGTCTGAAGCGAACCCGAACTGCCAGTCCTCCGCTATGTTCCAGCCATCCTCGCGGTGATGAGCCTGGGCCGGCAGCGAATGGAACTTCGTGCAGATTGCAGGGTTGAACATCTGACCAGTCGTTTGAACCGCTGAACCGCGGTGGCGCCATCACTGCATCGGAGCGGTTCTCAGCCAAGCTTGGAGGCTTGTTGGCGAATGGCCCGTTCCCATGGCCCATCGAACAACCACAATATCATCGTCATCGGGGCGTCGGCCGGCGGGATCGAGCCGCTGAAGCGGATTGTCAACGACCTGCCCGCCGATCTGCCGGCCGCCACGTTCGTCGTGGTGCATATCGGCCAGGTCAGCTACCTGCCGGAGATCCTAGACCGCGCGGGCACACTCGAAACGCAGCCGGCCAGGAACGGTGAAGAGTTCAGGACTGGCTGCATCTATGTGGCGCCACCCGGCTTCCACCTTCTCCTTCACGATGGCCATATGATGCTGCGGCGCGGCCCGCGCGAGAACCTTGCCCGGCCGGCCATCGACCCCTTGTTCCGCTCGGCGGCGCTGAGCTACGGTGCGAGTGTCATCGGGGTTCTGCTTTCGGGTTCGCTTTCCGACGGCACCGCCGGGTTAAGGGCCATCAAGTCCGTCGGCGGGCTGGCTGTCGTCCAGCACCCCAAGGACACGCTGGTGCCGGGGATGATTGAAAGCGCGCTGCGCTATGTCGACGTCGACCACTGCCTGCCCGCTGCCGAGCTCGGCCCTTTGCTGGCAAAGCTTGCGGTCGAGCCGCCCGGAGAATCCTTTCCTCCCCCGCCTGTGGTTAGATTGGAAGCGGCCATTGCCGCGCAGGAGCATTCGACGATGCAAGAAGCGGATCGACTTGGCGAATTGTCAGTGTTTACATGCCCGGAATGTCACGGGCCGTTGTGGGAGATCGAAGACGGTGACATGCTGCGCTATCGGTGTCATACCGGGCATGCCTTCACCACCGACGCGGTGATGGAGGTGCAGGCGGTGGAGGCCGACGATATCCTGTGGAGCCTGCTCCGCTCGCATCAGCAGCGGGCGGCGTTTGCCAAGCGAATGGCAGAGCGGGAGCGGGCGAAGCTCCGCTCCGAACTCGCCGCCGAAATGGGCAGGCGGGCGAAGGAATATGAGGCGGATGCCGCTGTGATCGAACGCATTCTCGAAAGCAGGCGGGTTCAGGTAAGGGGCAATGGCGAAGTCAGCGCGGAAGGCAAGTACTCACAAGGCAAGGGTTAGTTCGCCCGACGATGAAAAACAGCCGGCGTCCTTCCCGATTGTCGGCATCGGCGCATCGGCGGGTGGCATCGCGGCATTGCGGAGCTTTTTTCCCGAGGTGCCCGCCGACAGCGGCTTCGCCTACGTGGTCATCCAGCATCTCGACGCCGAGCACGAAAGTGCACTTGCCAGCATCCTCCAGCGCTCAACCGCGATCGCAACGCAAACAGTTGCCGAAAGCGTAGAGATCAAAGCCGATAACATCTATGTGATCCCGCCAGGTGTTTCGGTGAGGATTGAAGAGCGGCGCTTTCACTTGGTCAAGATCGCGGCCGAGCGCGACAAACGGGCGCCGATCGATGATTTCTTCACCTCCCTTGCGCAGGAGCAGGCCGAGAACGCCGCCGGAATCATTCTTTCCGGAACCGGCAGCGACGGCACCGTCGGCCTGAGGGCTATCAAGGAGCGCGGCGGACTGACCCTTGCGCAGGAGAGCGCCGAATATGACGGGATGATGCGCAGCGCCGTCCAGAGCGGCCTGGTCGACATGGTGCTTCCCGCGGAGGAGATGGCCGGCAAGCTGGTCAGCTATTTCACTCACGCGAGCCGCACCGAAACCGAGCGGGATCGACGCAAGCGCGAAGTGACCGAACAGCTTTCGCGCATCGTCGCCCTGCTTCGCTCGCGCACAGGCCATGATTTCAGCGGCTATAAGGACAACACCATTTTGCGGCGCATCCAGCGCCGCATGCAGGTGCTGCAGATCGACGATCCTACCGTCTTCTATGAGCGGCTACGCGAGGACCCGCAGCAGGTCGATCTTTTGTTCCAGGACCTGTTGATCGGCGTCACCAGCTTCTTCCGGGACCCGCAGGCTTTCGAAGCTCTCGAACGTGTGGTCATTCCCCGGCTGCTTGAGAGCCGCAAGCCTGGCGAGACGATCAGGGTATGGGTGCCGGGCTGCGCCACCGGCGAGGAAGCCTATTCGATCGCCATGCTCTTGAAGGAAAGCGCGCCGCGCGGCGCCGCCTCGCCCAACTTACAGATCTTCGCCACCGACATCGACGAGCGCGCGCTGGAAGTAGCGCGCGCCGGTCGCTACTCGGCGACGATCGCGCCGGACGTTGCGCCGAAGCGGCTGAAGGAGTTCTTCTTGCGCGAGGACGGTACGTACCGCATTTCCGCCGACTTGCGGGAGATCTGCCTTTTTTCGGCGCACAATCTCTTGCGAGATCCGCCCTTTTCGAAGCTCGACCTGATCGCGTGCCGCAACCTTTTGATCTATATGGGCCCGGAACTGCAGGAAAAGATCGTCCCGATCTTTCACTACGCATTGCGCAACAACGGCTATCTCCTTCTCGGTTCCTCGGAGAACGTCACGCGCCATCCACAGCTGTTCTCGACGGTAGATAAGACAAACCGCATCTTCCAAAGGCGCAACGGGGCCACCACACATCGGTTGCCGGAATTCCCGCTCGCTGCCGCGGCGAGATCGACGGATCCAAGTGCGCGCCGGCGGGCAACGACCGAAACCCTGCAGGAAATCGCGGAGCGTTTGCTCGTCGAGCGCTATTCGCCGGCATATGTGATCGTGAATGCCGCCGGCGAAATGATGCACAGCTCAGGCGGCACGGGCAAATATTTGGAGCTCGCTGCCGGCGCCCCCAGCCACAGCGTCTTTTCCATGGCGCGTCGCGGGTTGCGCATGGATCTGAGGGCCGCGCTCCACAAGGCCGTAAGCACCGGACAGGTGGCAGTCCAGAACAAGATCAGCATCGGCACCAATGGCGGGCGTCAGACGATCAGCCTGGCTGTACAGCCGCTGCCGGGCGATGGTTCTTCCGACCCCCTCTATATGCTGATCTTCCGGGATGTAGGCGGGATCAAGCCTGAAGCCGAGGACGAGGCCATCCACATAACCGACGATGTTGAAAGCGCCAATGTCAGCCAGCTCGAAAGGGAGCTGAGGGAAACCAAGGAGCGTCTGCAGATCACGACGGAGGAACTCGAATCCTCCAACGAGGAGCTGAAATCCTCGAACGAGGAGCTTTCCTCGATCAACGAGGAGTTGCAGTCGTCCAACGAGGAACTGGAGACCTCGAAAGAGGAGCTCCAGTCGATCAACGAGGAGTTGCACACCGTCAATGCCGAGCTCAGTCTGCGCGTCGACGAGCTCACCCGCGCCAACAACGATGTGGCGAACCTGCTCGAAAGCACGCAGATCGCCACCGTCTTCCTCGACCGCGACCTCTGCATCAAGAACTTCACACCGACCGCGCGCGACCTGTTCCGGCTGGTGGAAAGCGATGTCGGACGGCCGCTGGCGCATGTCCGTCCGCGCTTCCCGGCCGACGGCCTGCAGGCCGACATGGAACAGGTGCTGCAAAGGCTTGGCACGATCGAGCGGCAGATCGAGGGCATCGACAACGGCAAGAGCTATATCATGAGGGTGCTGCCCTACCGGACAGTCGACAACATCATAGCGGGCGTCGTCGTCACCTTCGTCGACATTACCCAGATCACGCAAGCCGAGAAAACGATCGGCGCACTCTCGCACGACCTGCGCAACCGCGTCGAAAGCCTCGGAACCCTGCTCGACCTCGTGCCGATCGGCATCTTCATCGCCGAGGATGACGCTGGCGTGCAGATCCGCGCCAACCGGCGCGCGGCGGAGCTGTTGGGTCGGCCCGCTGCCGGCACCAAGCTGATATCCGTGCCCGCAATCCTGCCGCTGACGCTCAATGGAACCAAGGTAGGCACCGACGACCAGCCACTGCTCAAGACAATGCGCACCGGCAGGGCAATTCCCGGCTATGAAGCGAGGGTCCAGCATGAAGACGGCACCGCAATCGACGTCATGATGTCGGCCAACCCGCTGTTCGACGAAAAGGGCAAGGTCCGCGGCGCCATCGCGGCGCTGGTCGACATATCCAGCCACAAGGAGGCCGAGCGCAGCCAGGAAAGGCTGCTGCACGAATTGCAGCACCGCGTGAAGAATATCCTCGCCACGATCACCGCGCTGACATCTCGCATGGTTCGCACATCCAGTTCGATGAGCGATTTTTCCACGTCCTTCCAGCAGCGGCTGCAGGCAATGGGTCGAACGCACGACGTGCTGTCTTCCTACAACTGGACAGATGCCGATCTCGAGCAGTTGCTGCGGGCAGTGCTGTCGCCTTACAGCAGCAAGCTGCGCCAGAATATCATCATCCTCGGAAGCCCTTTGCAGCTTGGCGCGAGCGCGGCCGCGACACTCGGCATGGTGTTCTTCGAGCTTGCCAGCAATGCCGCGAAATACGGGGCCCTATCGACAGAGGACGGTCGCGTCGAAGTAGCCTGGAACACCGACAAACCGGGCATTCTGTCGATCCGCTGGAGGGAAATCGACGGACCTGTCGTCGAAGAGCCGCCAAGGCGGAATTTCGGAACGAGCTTCATCCAGCAGAGTTTGGAGTACGAGCTGGGAGGGAAGGTCGATCTAAGGTTCGAACGCTCCGGACTTGAATGCGACATAGAAATTCCACTGGCGTCAGGCAAAGGTCGGTGACATTTGCCGCTGAGCGATGAGGAGTGGACACAACATGCTCTTGTCCGGCCTGAATGTCCTCGTGGTCGAGGACGTATTTATGCTTGCGGAGGATCTCACCGACCGGTTGACGCAAGCAGGATGCACAGTGATCGGCCCGGCACCTACGGTCAGACAGGCGCTTGCACATATCGATGGTGTTGCCCTGGACGGAGCCGTGCTGGATGTGAACCTTCGGGGGGAGCAAAGCTTTCCGCTGGCCGAGCATCTCACGCTCGGCCGTGTCCCTTTCATTTTCCTTACCGGCTATGACAGCGTCACCGTCTTTCCCGACCAGTTTCGCGACAAGCCCAAGCTGTCGAAGCCGGTCGATTACAACCTGTTGATTGAAGCGGTGTCGCGGTTCCGCAAGAGCGATGCGCCGGACTGAGAAAGCCTGGCCTACGACGTGGTGCGATCGCCTATCAACCGGCTCGCAAGTTCGACCAGGTGCCGGATCGGCGCAGGCTTCGGCAGAAAAGGCGCGCCATGGAAGACAGCGGACTGGAACGCCGGATCGTAGCCCGAATGGACGACGAAAGGCACACCCGCTTCCTTGAGGCGAGCGGCGGCGGTACCCCGTTGGCCGTCGAGCAATTGGATGTCGATGATGGCCAGATCGGGGCGGTTGTCGTCCAGCCATGTCGCGGCTGCCCGTTCCGAGGCCACGCACGCCACCTCGAAGCCGAGCGCCCTTAAGCCATCCGCCACGTCGCAAGCGATCAAATATTCGTCTTCAATGATCAGTGCCAAGGGCGCTTGCATAACCATCTCCTCAGACACGCTTACCTCCTCCTGGCACACGGCTTGATGTACTCCGCCGGCCAGGGAAGCGCACAATGTTTCGCCCGCAAACGGCTGCGCGGCTGCCGATAGGATTCGGGCCGGCTTGGTCCAAGCCTGCGTCCTCGCCCCGGCTAAGTTGGATCACGTCGAGGTCTGACAAGGCCGCGCGGGCCTCGAACAGTCGAAGGAATTGCGACCTCAGCCCATCGCCCCTTGCGGCGGCAATCGCGTGCAAGGGCATAAAGAGATTTATAGTCCGATCCTTCACAGACTTGCCTCCATCACAACGCCGCGGCCGCCTTTCCCGCTTTGCCTCATCGATAGCGATGGACAAGATTACATCGCCGTCGCCGCCCCGAACCGCCCAGCCCTCCCGCCGAGGTTCGGCAGCCGGATCGTCGAGCAGATCGATCGCCGAGCGCAGCGCTTCATCATGTACAGCTTCGGCGTTGGGCAATTCCACCCCATCAAGCCGCCTCAAACTGCCACCCTCGCGATATTCGAATGTATAGAGATCCTGGCCCACGTCGATTGGCCTCTCGTCGGCGGGCCGGACGGCATCCACGGTGCCGTCCTGGCTACCTTGCGCAGATCGGCCGCCGAATGCCGCGCACTGAACCATCAACTCTTTGGCGCGATCGACAAGCGCGGCATCGCCAGGCAAGCGGTCGGAGACAACCATGGTGACAGCGATGTTTTCCCCGTCCTCGCCGAGAAATTCGACCGTCACGTGTCCAGTACCGGCATGTATCGCTGTGTCGAGAACTTGCATTCCTGCCTCTTCGTCTCCGCGTTGGGGATACAAAGCTCCCCTGCTCCCGAAAGTTCCGCCCCAGTTCAAGAATCGACTTAGATAGCCGCGCCTGACATCCCCAAAGCGCTCGCGATGAACTCGAAGGCGGCTCCCTGATCGATATCCATCCTAAAGGCCCGGTTGGAACAGCGGGGCCGGAAGCAGGTTTGGAAACAAAGGAGGCGCCGAATGTCACCCAACCAACGCACACCCGCCGAGGCCCGCGGCGAAATCCAGGCCGGCAGGACGCAGGACAAGACCCCAGGGTTCGACCCTGCGGCGGCGCCGCAGGAGACGGATGCCGAGGCCGGCGATGTCCCGACTTCCGCCAAGCCGGCCGGGCCGCGCAAACCGAGCTTCACCAACCAGACAAGCTTTGCCAACGCGATGCGGCCGCCAGAGAACGCGCCCGGCCTGCAACCGCGCAGGAATGGCCCGGTGCTGGTGATCGTGGCGCTGGTTGTACTGGCCGCGGTTGTGTTTCTGCTCGCCGCGGTCTTCCGCCAGGTATGAAAGGAACATCATTCCCCGTTCCAAGTTGGATGGCGCAAGGAGGTAATTGCGATGCCGCGCTTGAGACGTTTGTTTCGTCATCTGTGGCGCTGGAAAGCACAGCCAACAACACACCCCTCTCCAGTCGACGCCATTGTGCGGGTGCTGCGCGAAGCCGAAAAGCAGCGCGGATCCCGACGTTCGGGGTGACAGAGCCCCCGCCGGCTAGTGTCTCCGGGATCGAGCCGGAGTCACTTCTCGTCAAAGATATGCTCGTGGATGATACCGAGGATCTGCAGCTTGACCGTTTCCCGCGCTTCGGGCTTCACGAAGGGCATCAGCAGATCGACCGTTTCCTCCACCCGCCGCGGCAGGTCGGCGCTCGGATCGCTCAGATAGCTTCCATGAGCATATAGGTTCTCGGTCAGCTTTTTGCTCAGGTCGGAAAAGAGTCCCATGCCATTGCTCCTTGCTGATCCAACAGCCTGAGCGCCCACGCGGTTCCCTCGGCCGACCGCATAGCAATCGGCCGCGCGCAAATCCTCCTTGCCCGAAATCCTACCCGCCCGAGGAACATTCGGTCCAACCGGATGTTCGGCCGAACCACTCAGGAGGATCGAATGGGAAACAGGAAACTGGCGGTCGTCACCGGCGCCTCGAGCGGCATCGGCAAGGCGCTCGCGAAACTCTGCGCCAAGGACGGCTACGATCTAGCCATTGTCGCCGATGAGCCGGCCATCGAGCAGGCCGCCGAGGCGCTCCAGTCGCATGGCGTCTCGGTCGACGCAGTGGAGGCCGACCTTGCAAGCGAGGACGGCGCCGACAAATTGATCGCCAAGATCGGCGATCGCGACATCGATCTTCTCTTCCTCAATGCAGGGCGCGGCCTGGGCCGCGGCTTTGTCGACCAGGACTGGAGCGAGGCACGCCGCGTCATCGACACCAACATCACCGGCACCGTCTATCTCGCCCATAAGCTCGGCCGCAAAATGGTGGAGCGCGGCCGCGGCCGGATCCTGTTCACCGGCTCGATTGCCGGCTTCATGCCGGGTACGTTCCAGGCGGTCTACAACGGCACCAAGGCTTTCATCGATTCCTTTGCCATCGCGATGCGCCACGAGCTGAAAGACAGCGGCGTGAGCGTGACCGTGCTGATGCCGGGGGCCACGCAGACGCGCTTCTTCGAGCGTGCCGATATGATGGACACCGAGGTCGGAACGCAGGAGAAGGACAACCCCGCGGATGTGGCGAAAGACGGCTACGATGCCTTGATGGCAGGCGAAGAACAGGTCGTCAGCGGCTGGAAGAACAAGATGCAGGTCGCCGCCGCCCATGTCACGCCGGTCGGCGCGCTGGCCGAACAGCACCGCGAGATGGCCGAGCCGGGTTCGGCGAAAGAGGGCTGAAAATGATCCGGGGACATTCCCGCTCAGCGTCAGTTCCGCCGCATCGCTAGGACCCACAATTCATAGGAACAATCCCAATGAAAGCCCTGACATGGCATGGCAAAGGCGACATTCGTTGCGATCAGGTCGCCGATCCGGCGATCGAGAACGACCGCGATATCATCATCAAGGTCACCTGCTGCGCCATATGCGGTTCGGACCTGCATCTGATGGACGGCTACATGCCGACGATGAAATCGGGCGACGTGCTGGGCCACGAGACCATGGGCGAAGTGGTGGAGGTCGGCCGCGCCCCTACGAAGTTCAAGAAGGGCGATCGCGTCGTCGTGCCCTTCAACATCTCGTGCGGAGAATGCTGGTTCTGTCAGAACGGCCTGTTCTCGCTCTGCGACCGGTCGAACCCCAACGCCGAGCAGGCTGCCAAGGTCATGGGCCAGTCGCCCGCGGGCCTGTTCGGCTATTCGCATCTGGTCGGCGGCTACTGGGGAGGACAGGCCGAGTATCTGCGCGTTCCCTTCGCCGATGTCGGCCCCATCAAGGTGCCCGACGGCATCGATGACGAGCAGGTGCTGTTCCTCTCCGATATCTTTCCGACCGGCTACATGGCGGCCGAGAATGCCGGCATCCAGGAAGGCGACACTGTCGCCATTTGGGGTTGTGGACCGGTCGGCCAGTTTGCCATCCAGAGCGCGTGGATGCTCGGCGCCGGCCGCGTCATCGCCATCGACAAGGTGCCGGAACGGCTTGCCATGGCGCGCGACTACGGCAAGGCGGAAACGCTCGATTTCAGCAATTCCGATATTTACGATGCCCTGATGGCCATGACCGGCGGGCGCGGGCCCGACAGTTGCATCGACTGCGTCGGCACCGAGGCCGATGCCACCGCAACGACCGATTCCATGCTCGATAAGGCCAAGGCCACCGTCTATCTCGGCACCGACCGGCCGCATGTGCTGCGCGAGGTGATCTATTGCTGCCGCAAGGGCGGCACCATCTCGGTGCCCGGTGTCTATATCGGCCTGGTCGATCACATTCCCTTCGGTGCGGCGATGAACAAGGGGCTGACATTCCGCATGGGCCAGACCCACACCCAGCGCTATCTCGAGCCGCTCCTTCAAAAGGTCGAGAGCGGCGAGATCGACCCGTCCTTCGTCATCACCCACCGCGCCGGCCTCGAAGACGGACCCGGCCTCTACAAGACATTCCGCGACAAGCAGGACGGCTGCATCAAAGTGGTGATGCGCCCGCACGGCTGATAGCGCCGATAGCGAATGATAGGCTTTGCAGATCTCTGACTGAACCAGGAAGGTTCGAAATGGCTCAAGCGAAAGATACGTCCAAGCCTCCAGTGAAGTCGCCCGACCGCGGAGGTCTTCCACATCCGCGTCGCGATGCGCAGGGCAGCGATGCAGGCGCGAAGCCGATCGCTCCGAAGACCGCAGGCGCCCCGGAGCCATCGTCCTCGCCGCTCGATAACCGTGTTGCCAGCCGCAATGCCGGCCGGCGCCGCGAGGCCGGGCCGACACCCAGGCCGACGGACAAGCCGCTCGATTGAGCGGGACGAACAAATGCGGCAGCCTGACCGCCTGTCGCGGCGCCGTTGCAGGGTCTCCTCTCCCTTCAACGGCGCCATGACACTATCCTTGGCCGTCAGCTCTTCCGGCTGCGCTCGACGAATTTGTTGAAGCGGCTCGTTCCGCCGCCAGCTTCATCCTGATGCAGGAAGGCGAGATCGTTCTCGTCGAAGATGCGGAAGAATTCGTCCCATTCGATCGGTTCGAGCGTGTCTTCGGGCTCGCCGAAATCGATGCGCAGAATGCCGCCCTTGCCTTTCGTGCGAACGACAGCCGGCTGGCCATTCCGTTCTTCTACCCACTTCCGGATTTCGTCGTGGTTGGTGGTCGTCTTGGCCTCGGACATGGACTTTCCTTTCTGCAGCGGGGACCGATGAGCGGTCCTAACAGCAGCCAACAGGCAATGTTCCAGATGGTGGAACGGTTCTCTGACAAAGCTGCGGCACCTCCTGAGACGGGAACTTTGTTGAAGCAGGGAACAAACCTTTTGCCGCGCAGTTCGGGGCGCCGAAGCCAAATCCGCAAGGGAGTCATCGTGAAACGTGTATTGGTTACGGGAGGTTGCGGCTTCATCGGCCGCCACGTCGCCCAGGAACTCACCGACCATGGCTATCAGGTGCGCCTGCTCGACGCGCTTGTCGATCAGGTGCACGGCGCCGAAGCCATCAACCTCCCTACGGGGGCCGAACTGATCAAGGGGGACGTGCGCGACCGCGACGCTGTCGCTGAGGCGGTTTCAGACGTCGATGCCGTGATCCATCTGGCGGCCGAGGTTGGCGTCGGCCAGTCCATGTACGAGATCGCCCGCTATGTCGGCACGAACGATCTCGGCACGGCGGTGCTGCTCGAGGCACTCATCAAGAAGCCGGTCGAACGGATCGTCGTGGCGTCCTCCATGAGCATCTATGGTGAAGGCCTCTATCAGACTCCGGACGGCGAGCGGATCGACAATGCGCGCCGCAAGCCAGCCGATATAAGGGAGGGCCGCTGGGATTTGCTGTCGGCGACCGGCCAAACACTGTCGCCTCTTCCGACGGACGAGGAGAAGCGGCCCGATCTCGCCTCGATCTACGCGCTGACCAAGTATGCGCAGGAACGCGCGGTGCTGATCTTCGGCCAGGCCTACGGCGTCGATGCCGTTGCACTGCGCCTGTTCAACGTGTTCGGCGCCGGACAGGCGCTTGCCAATCCCTACACCGGCGTTCTCGCCAACTTCGCCTCGCGCCTTGCCAACGGCAAGCGGCCGACGATCTTCGAGGACGGCGAGCAGAAGCGCGATTTCGTTCATGTGCGCGATGTCGCCACCGCGTTCCGGCTGGCGCTGGAGCAGCGCCAGGCCGCCGGCCATGCCATCAACATCGGCAGCGGCCACGCCTATTCGATCAGGGACGTGGCCCGTCTTCTTGCCAAGGCTATGGGCATCCCAAAGCGGCCGCCCGAAATCCTCACCAAGGCGCGCTCCGGCGATATCCGCAACTGCTTCGCCGACATCGCCAAGGCCCGCGAACTGCTGGGCTTTGAGCCGAAGCGTCGGCTGGAAGATTCGCTCGGCGAATTCGCGGCATGGGTCCGCAACAGCGTCGTTATCGACCGGGGCGCGGACATGCGGCGCGAGCTGGAAGAGCGGGGATTGGTCTCATGACCCAGAGCCACCGCCATCCGCGCAAGGCACCGATAGCCGTCATTGGCGGCAGCGGCTTCATCGGCTCCAACCTGGCCGACAGCCTGCTATCCGATGGCGAGGCCGTGCTTGTCGTCGACAATCTCAGCCGCCCGGGCGTCGAGCAGAATCTCGACTGGCTGGCGCAAAAGCACGGCGACCGACTGAGCGCCGAAACAGTCGACATACGCGATGCCAGCGCACTGGCGGCGGCGCTGGCGCCGGCAAAGGCGATCTTTCACCTCGCCGCCCAGACCGCCGTGACGACCAGCCTGGTCGATCCCGCGCAGGATTTCGACATCAACCTCAAAGGCACGTTCAACGTGCTGGAGACCGCTCGCAGCACCGGCGTCCCGGTAGTCTTCGCCAGCACCAACAAGGTCTATGGCAGCCTGCCCCAGATCGCGGTGCGGCAAGCCGACGATCACTGCGAGCCGCTTGACGAGAAGGTGCGTGCGAGCGGGGTCGATGAGAAGGTGGGCCTTGATTTCTGCACGCCCTATGGCTGCTCGAAGGGCGCAGCCGATCAGTATGTGCTCGACTATTCCAAATCCTACGGACTCCCGACAGCGGTGCTGCGCATGAGCTGCATCTACGGGCCGCGCCAGTTTGGCACCGAGGATCAGGGCTGGGTCGCGCATTTTCTACTCAGCGTCTTGTCCGGCCGGCCGATTACCGTTTACGGCGACGGCAGGCAGGTGCGCGACATCCTGCATGTGTCCGATGCCGTAGCCGCCTATCGCGGCGTGTTGGCCAGGATTGAGGATCTCAAGGGCCAGGCGTTCAACCTGGGCGGCGGCCCGAGCAATGCGGTCAGCCTGCGCGTGCTGCTGGCGGAGATAGTCGAGATGACGGGCAGCGACGTCGCGCTTCGCCACGACCGCGAGCGCGTTGGCGACCAACCATTCTTCGTCGCCGACACGCGCAAGCTGCAAGCCGCGATCGGCTGGCAGGCGCGTGTCCCATGGCGCGAAGGCGTCTGCGATCTCGCCAGCTGGCTGGTGCGACATCGGCTCCAGTCGCGCCCGGAAGCCACGAGGTACGTCGCATGAAAGTCGCCTTGGTCAATCCGTTCTGGACGTATGAGCACAGCATCTATTTCGGCTGCCGGCAGCCGCATCTGCCGCTGGAGCTCGGCTATTCGAAGGCAATGCTGGAAGCGGATGGTCACGACGTCCTGATGCTGGACGGGCAATTGCAGGTCCTCGACAACGCGGCGCTGGCAGAGCAGGTGGCGTCATTCGCGCCGGCCATGACCGTGGTCACCACCGCGCCGACCTATCTGTTCTGGCGCTGCGCGCCGCCTGAACTGCGCGTGCCGGGGGAATTCCTCAGCCATCTCGCCGGACGCGGCGGACGAACCGTGGCGGTCGGACCGCATGGCTCGGCGACGCCTGCACCGACCCTACGCAAGCTCGGCGTCGATGTCGTCGTGCGCGGTGAATGTGAGGACGTCGTGACGGAGCTTGCACGGCAGAGCGACTGGAGCAAGATTGCGCATACGGCCCGGCTCCAAAACGACCTTCCAGTGTGCAATGGCGGCGTGCATGCCAGCCCGTTCGTCGATCATGCTGCGCTCGCCTGGCCGTCCGACTGGATCGCCGCGCATGGCCACCACCACCACAGGTTCGATGCCCATCAGAAGGGCGCCGGCGCCGAGGTGGAAGCGTCGCGCGGCTGCCCCTATAATTGCAGCTTCTGCGCCAAGATCGATTTCCGCGATGCATATCGGCGCAGGAAGCACGACGCCGTCATGGCCGAGATCGACGGTTTGATCACTCAAGGGGTCGGCTATATCTATTTCATCGACGAGATCTTCCTGCCGCAGAAGGCGCTGCTGGAGGCCTTGGTCGAACGCGACGTCCAGTTCGGCGTCCAGACACGTATCGACCTCTGGAAGCCGGAACTGCTCGAACTGCTTGGCGCGGCCGGCTGCGTCTCGATCGAGGCCGGTCTTGAAAGCCTGACCGTCGAAGGCCGCGCGATGCTCGCCAAGCGCTGTCGGCTCGACACAGAGGATCTGGCTGCGCTTCTGGTTGACGCCCGCCGTCATGTGCCTTTCGTCCAGGCCAATCTGATTGGCGTGGTCGAGGACGACCCGACGCTGGTGGACTATTGGCGCAAGCACCTCATCGATCACGGCGTCTGGGCGAACGAGCCCGTGCCGCTCTATCCCTATCCGAGCTCTCCCAGCTACCGCGAATTGTGGGGCGAACCCGACGACCTCGCCTGGGAGCGCGCCCATGAGCACTACCTCGCCTCCTTCCGATCCTTCAGCGACATCCAGGACCAGCGGCCGCATGCGCTGGCTGAGTTGGAGTCCTCATGCTGCAATCACTGACCCATCGTCCGCGGCGCATCCTTATGACGACCGACGCCGTCGGCGGAGTCTGGCGCTATTCGCTCGATCTGGCGCGAGAGCTGGTGGCCAGCGGCGACAGCATCGTGCTTGCCGGGCTGGGACCCGAGCCTTCCCCCGAACAGGCTCGGGAAGCGCGGTCCATCGCCGCGCTGGTTTGGCTGAAATGCCCGCCGGACTGGATGACGCGCGACACGAAAGATCTCGACCGGTTGCCTGGCGAATTGCAGGAGCTTGCGTCGGACTATGCAATCAATCTCGTACACCTCAATGCGCCGGCGCAGGCAGCCGGTCTCGAGCTGACTTGTCCGATCGTCGCGGTATCCCATTCCTGCGTGGTCACATGGCTGCATGCAGTTCGGGCGCAAATGCCCGAGGGCGATTGGGCGTGGCAACGAGAGCGCAACCGCGCCGGATTCGACCGCGCCGAAGCCATTGTCGCGCCGAGCCGAAGCCATGCCGCCATGCTCGGAGCTTGCTACGGTCCGATCGCGGGCTTGAGCGTCGTCCACAATGGTGCGCTCCCCGGCCCGGCAAGCGCGCATCGTGAGTCCTTCGTTCTCGCTGCCGCCCGCTGGTGGGATGAGGGTAAAAACGGATTGGCGCTCGATGCCGCGGCTGCCTTGTGTGGCCCTCCCGTTTTCGCCGCAGGCGAAACTGAAGGTCCGGATGGACAGCGCCTGTTCTTCGATCATTGCATCTCGCTTGGCTCGATCAGCCATTGCGAGGTTCGGCAATTGATGGCGCGGGCCAGCATGTTTGTCTCGCCGTCCATCTACGAGCCTTTCGGGCTGGCCGCCCTGGAGGCAGCCTCTGCGGGCACCCCCTTGGTGTTGGCGGACATCGCGACCTACCGCGAGATCTGGGACGGAGCAGCGACGTTCTTCGACGCGCGCGATCCCCACGCGCTTGCCGGCTGCATCGCCAGGCTCTCGCGTGACGAAAGCTTGCGACGCCAGTTCGGTCAGCGCGCCGCCCGACGGGCGCGCAAATTCTCGCTCAGCGCCCAGACGGCGCGGATGCGAGAGGTCTACGATCGGGCGGCGACGGCCATGGCAGGGCTTTGACCATGCGTTTCGTGTTCTACACCCATTCCGCAGTTTCCGACTGGAATCACGGCAACGCGCATTTCCAGCGCGGCATCATGCGCGAGCTCGTCGCGCGCGGACATGAGGCGGTCGCGCTGGAACCCGCCGACGGCTGGAGCCGATCGAATCTGCTTGCCGAGCAAGGCCCTTTCGCTGTCGAGCGCTTCCGCAAGGATTTCCCGGAGCTGATGGCGCTGAGCTATGGCCCCGGCTTCGCGCACGAAGCCTGGCTCGCTGGCGCGGATGTCGTGATCGTCCACGAATGGACGGACAAGGATCTTGTCGCGCGCATCGGACAGGCGCGAGCCTATGGCAATTTCACGCTCCTGTTCCACGACACCCACCACCGCGCCGTATCGGCGACGCAGGCGATAGCGGCACTTCAGCTCGAGCACTATGACGGGGTGCTGGTCTTCGGCGAGGTGCTGCGCGAGAGCTATCTTCGCGCCGGCTGGGGCAAACGGGTCTTCACCTGGCATGAGGCGGCGGACGACCGGCTGTTCAAGCCGTGCCCGGATGTCGATCCCGTCTCCGACCTCGTCTGGATTGGCAATTGGGGCGACGACGAACGCAGCGCCGAGATTGCCGAGTTCCTGATCGAGCCGGCGAGCGCTCTCGCGCTGTCGGGAACCGTGCACGGCGTGCGCTATCCGACCGATGCCCGAGCCGCGCTTGCCGAGGCAGGGCTGCGCTATGATGGCTGGATTGCCAATGCCGACGTGCCGAAGAGCTTCGCCCGGCATCGCGTCACTATGCACATCCCCCGCCGACCTTATCGGGAGAGCCTGCCCGGCATTCCGACCATACGCATGTTCGAGGCGATGGCCTGCGGCATTCCGCTGGTCTCGGCGCCATGGTCGGATGTCGAAGGACTGTTCCGTGCCGGCAAGGATTTCCTCTTCGCCCGGAACGGCGCCGAGATGCGAGGTCACCTTCGCGACGTGCTGAACGACAGCCAGCGTGCGGAGGCGCTGGCGGCGTCCGGCCGGGAAACCATCCTTGCGCACCACACATGCCGGCACCGCGTCGACGAGTTGTTCGACATTCTCGCCGCATGCGGCAATCGCGAGGTCGCGGAAATCAAACCTGCAAGGGAGGCCGTCGCATGAAGATCGCCTTTTACGGATCGAGCCTTCTGTCGTCCTACTGGAACGGCGCGGCCACCTATTATCGAGGCTTGCTCAAGGCGTTGTCGAAGCGCGGCTATGACATCGTCTTCTATGAGCCCGATGTCTACGATCGCCAGAAGCATCGCGATATCAAGGCGCCGGACTGGTGCAGCGTCGTCGTCTACGAGCCGACAGCGCATGCGCTGATGCAGGTCGCCTCGTGCGCCGCGCAGGCAGACGTCGTGGTCAAGGCAAGCGGCGTCGGCTTCGAGGACGAGGCGCTACTGCATGCGGTTCTCGACAACGCTCGCCCGGATGCGCTGACCGTGTTCTGGGACGTCGACGCGCCGGCGACCCTAAGCGAGTTGCGCAATCATGCCGAACACCCCCTGCATGAGACGTTGAAGAGGATTGGCCTTGTTCTGACCTATGGCGGCGGCGATCCCGTGGTTTGGGATTATCGCGCGCTCGGCGCCGCGGAATGCGTGCCGATCTACAACGCGCTCGATCCCGAGACACATCATCCGGTCGCCGCAAATCCGGGCTTTGCCTGTGACCTCGCTTTCCTCGGCAATCGGCTGCCCGACCGCGAGGCGCGCGTCGACGCCTTCTTCTTCGACCCGGCCCGTGTGCTTGGCAGCCAACGCTTCCTGCTCGGTGGATCCGGCTGGGGCGACAAGCCCTTGCCGGCGAACGTTTCGTGGCTCGGCCATGTCGGTACGCGCGATCACAACGCCTTCAACGTTACGCCGAAGGCGGTGCTCAACATCAGCCGCGACAGCATGGCGGCCAACGGGTTTTCGCCCGCGACACGCGTCTTCGAAGCGGCGGGCGCGGGTGCATGCCTAATCACTGATGCCTGGCTCGGCGTCGAGTTGTTCCTGACCCCCGGCGAAGAGATCCTGGTCGCGCGGGACGGTGCCGACGTCGCCGAGATCGTGCGCACGCTGACGCCGACACGGGCGAAGGCGATCGGCGCCGCAGCGCTGCGGCGCGTTCTGGCCGAGCATACCTACACGTTGAGAGCCCGGCTGGTGGACGACATCTTCAAGGCGCATTTCGAGCGCCGGGCAATGGAGGCCGCGGAATGACGAAACCGCTCGACATCGTTTTCCTCGGACTTTCGTTATCCTCATCCTGGGGCAACGGCCACGCGACGACTTTCCGGGGGCTGCTGCGCGCGCTCGACGAGCTCGGCCATCGCGTCACCTTCCTCGAACGCGACGTGCCCTGGTACGCGCATCACCGGGACCTGCGCGACCCCGATTTCTGCGACTTGCGCTACTACCAGACGGTCTCCGAGCTGCGCCGCAATCACCGGCAGGAGTTGCAGCGGGCCGACGCGGTGGTGATAGGCTCCTTCGTGCCGGAAGGCAGGGTCATCATCGACGACCTCGCTTCGCTGTGCACTGGACAGTTCTGCTTTTACGACATCGACACGCCAGTGACGCTGGCGCGGGTTGCCGAGGACGATTGCGATTACCTTGCCCGCAGGCAGATCCCCTATTTCGACGTCTACTTCTCCTTCACCGGCGGACCGACGTTGCAGCGCCTCAGATCGGAGTTCGGCGCCCTCCGAACGGAGCCGCTCTACTGCTCGGTCGATCCAAAGCGACACCATCGCACCGGAGACGCGATCGAATGGGATCTCGGCTATCTTGGAACCTACAGCGCCGACCGGCAGCTCGCCCTCGAAACGCTGCTGCTGGAGCCGGCGCGGTGCCTGCCGGACCGCCGCTTCGTCGTCGCCGGCTCACAATATCCATTCGACCTCGCCTGGCCGGACAACGTCCAGCGGATCGAGCACCTGCCGCCCGCCGAACATGCCGCCTTCTACAGCCGCCAGCGTTACACGCTGAACCTTACGCGGGCGTCAATGATCGCGGCAGGATGGTCGCCCAGCGTGCGGCTCTTCGAGGCCGCCGCCTGCGGCACCCCGATCATCAGCGACCGCTGGCCCGGTCTCGATAGCTTCTTCCCGGAATTGACGATCGAGACCGCAGCCAGTGCCGGCGACGTGCAGGAAATCCTCACAGCGAAATCGGAGCGGGCCAGACTCGATATGGCCCGTTCGGCACGCGAGGCGGTGCTTGCAAGCCACACCGGCGGCGCTCGGGCGCGTGAATTCGTTCTGAGTTTGACTCAGTCAGTCCATACGCGCGCGGCGATCGATCTGAGCGTGGAAAGTGCAGCATGAATAGCAGACAGGAGACTTTGCAGATGCGGCGATCAAGAAGGGTTCAGCAGACACGGACGGCGCTTGTCGCCGGCGGTGCCGGTTTCCTCGGTTCGCATTTGTGCGAGGCCCTGCTTCACGACGGGTATCGCGTCATATGCGTCGACAACTTTCTTACGGGCCGAATGGAGAATGTCAGCTCGCTAATCAGCCAAGCCCGGTTCCGGCTGATCGAGCAGGACGTTTGCGTCCCGCTGGAACTCGGCGAGGCTGTCGACCGCGTTTTCAACCTGGCCTGCGCGGCATCGCCGCCCCGCTACCAGGCCGATCCGGTCCACACAACGCGCACCTGTGTGATCGGAACGCTCAATCTGCTCGAGCTCGCCGCAAGCAACGGCGCCCGCTTCCTGCAGGCCTCGACCAGCGAAGTCTACGGCGATCCAGAACAGCACCCACAGCGCGAGGACTATGTCGGCCACGTCAACTGCACAGGACCGCGCGCCTGTTATGATGAGGGCAAGCGCACCGCGGAGACGCTCTGCTTCGATTATCTGCGGGCCGAGATGGCCGATATTCGCGTCGCCCGCATCTTCAACACCTATGGTCCCAGAATGGACCCAGCCGACGGCCGCATCGTGTCCAACCTGGTCATGCAAGCGATCGAGAGACGGCCGCTGACGATATTCGGCGATGGCCGGCAAACCCGCTCATTCTGCTATGTCAGCGACATGATCGGAGGATTGCGACGCCTTATGGATGTCGATCCCAATCCGCGACAGCCGGTCAATCTGGGCAATCCCGGCGAGTTTTCGATCCTCGAATTGGCAAGGCTGGTTCGGGAACTGACCGGCAGCAGATCACCCGTGAAATTCCTGCCCTTGCCGCAGGACGACCCGCGCCGCCGGCGGCCCGACATAGGCCGCGCAAGAGCGCTTCTCGGCTGGTCACCGAAGGTGCCTCTCAGGCAAGGCCTACTGCAAACCATCGCCTTTTTCTCGAGGCTCGACGACCTTGCGATGGAGGCCATCGTACCGGTCAACAGGACTGAGGCCGGAAAAGCTCAGAACCTTCAGCTCTGAGGCGGTGGCTTCCTTCACCGTAGCGGAACAACCGACCGGGATTGCGGTTGGACATGACAACCGTCATGGAGAAGAACTGTGCAGCCGAAGCGACCAATCAAGGACATCGACCAGATGGCGGCGGCCGAAACCGCCGCGTTCCTGCGGCGAGCCTCCATCACCTATCTCGAATGTTGCGTCAGTCTGATGATGACACATCTGCAGCGCGAGGAAGTGGCCACAATTCTGGAGGAGGAAGCGGACATGCTGCGCAGGCTGGACTGATCAGGTCCTCGCGCGCTCGATAAAACGCGAAAGCCTGGTTTCGTAGCGGTCGGCGGCGCGCGTGGCTCTTATCCGCTCATCGCCGTGTGTCGACTGTCGGGCCATCGTCCACAGCCCAAGCTGGAAGGCGAGATAGCAGGGCTCCATGTAGTCCACCAAGGAATGATCGACGGCACGCGACATTTCTGCCTCAACGCCTTGGATGAGCCGCGAAAGCTCGGCGTTGGAAAGCTCATATTCCACCGTCGCGCCTGCAATGTCCCACGTTATGTCCTGACAGCCGACAATGTCGTGCGAGCGGCAATGGTCGACGGCGTCCGTCTTGAGCAGGGTTCCCTCCGGCCGAACCAGAAATTCCCACGGGTGCAGGCGTCCGTCGATCTCGATCCTCCGCAGGAAGGGATGTGAGGAGTGGCGGGCGAACCAACCCTTTAATGCTTGGGCCGGCTCTTCCCCCAAGGCTTCCCTGCAGTTTTGCATGGCCATGTCTGCAAGCCTCTCCAGCGACGCGCCGGCCTCTTCCGTCTGCAACTCGGCAGCGCGCCAGCCGAGATAGCGTCCAAGCCATTCGACCAGCAGGTCCCTGGCCAGCTCTGTCCGATCCAGCCTGTCCGCGTCTGTCCAACGCTCGATCAGGAAGCCGTGGCAGAGTCCGGCAGGCTGCGTTCCAAAACCGGCCCTGTGCACCGACCTTGCCGTGTGCAGCTTGTGCTGCCCGGTCCCGCCGAGACCGGCGAACTTGACCAACCAACGCTCCGTGCCCGCCAGTGCCAGGAATTTTCGCCGCTCAAATCCGGCAAACACCGGAGGCCAATGCTCCGGCGCCGTGGAAATATGCTTGCGCCATTTGCCGCCGGAAATGTCGCTGAGTTCGACATCGGCCTTGCCGAGGAGGTTCGCCACCCATCGGCGAAGGTTCGGCGCGACGCATCCATCGAAGGCCGCTTCGAAGTCCGCGACATGGCGCGAGCAGTGACTCCAAATAGCCTGCATGTCTGCCGAAGCTTGCACGCCCGGCCCGCCGCGGTGGCTTGGGAACAGATGAATGCGCTCCTGGTCGATGTCCTGCCGGCGCAGCCAGGCAACGACAGCATGAAAGGAACTGCCGGAGAGGCCCGGACCTTCATCAACGATGGCAAATTTGGCAAGAGGTCTGTCGCGCCAAGAGCCGAGGAGTTCGGGCGCGGCGCAAATGTGCCGGGAAAACGGACGGCCGATCGGTCGCACGCTAACAGGCGGCGGCGCATGCAGGGCGGCGGCGACCATCGCCGCCAAGCCGAGACCAATGCTGCGGATGCCGATGACGCATGTGTTTGCGTCGAGTCCCGACCGCAGCGCTGCAAGCAGATAGGTTTCCGGATATAGCGCATAAAGCGCGTAACCTTCGGCCGGGCCGGTGGTTATTTCGTTGCCACAGTCCATGCCGGCAAGCTTCGCAAGCAGCGACGCATCGAGCACTCCGTGCCGGACAAATCCCTGTTGCCAGGATCGCAGCACTTCCTCCGACAACTCGACGAGAATTTCCGACCCCAGCTTCTGTCTCGAGGAATTCCAATCGCCTCCCTTGATGTCGAATTCCGCATCGGCAAGGCCTTGTATAAGTTCGGAAGCGCCGACGAAAAGATCGACCAGGGCAGCGTGGCGCTCGATGCCCGCGGGCAGATCGCCGATCGCTCTCGCGGCGGCCAACACAGCTTCCCTGAGCTGTTGTGCGCTGTGCGCTCGCTTGTGGTCGCCGAAGACGATCATGCGGCTCCTACCCGGCTGTCTGCCGCCAACGCGAACCGCGTCTCTTTTGATCCGCAACCCAGCCCAGCAATTTTCGGACGCCGGGCAATTTTTCGCGGCGCCACGGAACATTCGAGGCCGCTCCCGGTTCGGCGGCGAGGAACTTACCTCCAACCAAAAGGGGCAGCGGTTTCGTGACATCGAAGAAAGTTCGTATCGGCATCGTCGGCGTGGGCAATTGCGCGTCATCTCTTGTGCAAGGTCTCTCCTACTATCGCCACGTCAACGGCAACGAGCCGATTCCCGGGCTGATGCATGCCGATCTCGGCGGCTATCATGTCGACGACATTGAGGTCGTCTGCGCCTTCGATGTCGCGAAAAACAAGGTTGGACGCGATGTGGCGGAAGCGATCTACACCGCGCCCAACAACACCTTTCGCTTTGCTGATGTCGCGCCGACCGGCGTTCGTGTGGAGCGCGGTCCAACACTCGACGGCATCGGCAAATATCTCCGTGAGGAGATCGAAGAGTCGGATGAACCGGCCGCAGACGTAACCACCCGGCTCCGCGGGAGCGGGGTCGAGGTGCTGATATCCTATCTTCCGGTCGGCTCCGAACAGGCGACGCGCTTCTATGCCGAATGCGCGCTTGAGGCCGGCTGCGCTTTCGTCAATTGCATCCCTGTCTTCATCGCCTCGCGGCCGGAATGGCGCAAGCGCTTCGAGGAACGTGGCCTTCCCCTGGTCGGCGACGACATCAAGAGCCAGGTCGGTGCAACCATCGTGCATCGGCTGCTCGCCAATCTCTTCCGTGAGCGCGGCGTGCGCATCGATCGCACCTATCAGCTCAACTTCGGCGGCAACACCGACTTCCTCAACATGCTCGAGCGCGAGCGGCTGGAATCGAAGAAGATCTCGAAGACGCAGTCCGTCACCAGCCAGATCGACGTCCCGCTTGAGGCCGGCAACATCCATGTCGGACCCAGTGACCATGTCCCGTGGCTGACCGATCGCAAATGGGCCTATATCCGTGTCGAAGGCACTACTTTTGGAGGCGTGCCGCTCAATGCCGAGCTCAAGCTGGAGGTCTGGGATTCGCCCAACTCGGCCGGCGTCGTCATCGACGCCCTCCGCTGCGCAAAGCTCGCCCTCGACCGCGGCATCGCCGGCGCGCTCACAGGCCCCAGCAGCTACTTCATGAAGTCGCCGCCGGAGCAGTTCACCGACGCGGAAGCGCGCCTGCGCACGCTCGCCTTCATCGCCGGTAACGACAAGCCTATGCTGGACGCCGCCGAATGACCACGACGTTCTTTCTCATCCGCCACGCGGCGCATGATCATGTTGGCTCATACCTGGCCGGGCGGCTCGAAGGCGTTCGCCTCGGCGAAGCCGGCCAGGCGCAGGCACTGCACCTCGCGCGGCGACTGACGCGAGAGCCGCTCGCGGCGATCTTGAGCAGTCCGCGCGAGCGCACGCTGGAAACAGCGAAGCCGATCGCCATCGCTTGCGAGATTGAGAAGATCGCGATCTGCAAGGAACTCGACGAGATCGACTTCGGCGAGTGGTCCGGCAAGACATTCGAAGAACTGAGCGGCGATGCAAGCTGGCGGCTTTGGAACGACCAGCGCCAGAGCGCCCGCACGCCGAGCGGCGAGACCATGCTGGATGTGCAGCACAGGATGATCGGCCTGATGGACGCGCTGCGCGAGAATGGACAGGGTCAGTGCATCGCGCTTGTCAGTCATGCCGATGTGATCAAGGCGGCTGTCTGCGCGATCCTCGGCCTGCAGCTTGGCGACTGCTTTCGCTTCGATATCGCGCCGGCCTCCATCACAACAGTCGTCCACGGCGACTGGGGCTCCAAACTGATCCGTTTGAATGAAGTTGCCTGAGGGAGTGGTCGCCCATGCGCATGGTCATATTCGGTCTGACCGTTACATCGTCGTGGGGCAATGGGCATGCCACGCTCTGGCGGGGACTGATTAGCGCGCTAGCACCGCTTGGCTGGTCGATCAGCTTCTTCGAGCGCAATACACCGTACTATGCCGGCGCCAGGGACATCGACCGGTTGAGCGGCGGCGGTGTCGTTCTTTACCCGGATTGGGAAGATATCCGCCAAGAGGCCGAGGCCGCGATACGGCAGGCCGACGTCGTCATCGTCACCTCCTATTGTCCAGATGCCGTGGAGGCCTCGCGGCTCGCCAACGACCGCTGTCGCGGCCTGAAAGTATTCTACGACCTTGATACACCGGTGACGCTGGCGAGCATCGAGCGAGGTGATTACCCGGCCTATTTCGAGCCGGAAGGATTGCGCGATTTCGATCTGGTCCTCAGCTATACAGGAGGGCCGGCCATCGATGCGCTGAAGCGCATTCTCGGCGTGCGCGATGTCCTGCCGCTCTACGGCCATGTCGATCCCGACCGTCACCAGCCGGCGCAGCCAAGGCCCGAGTTTGCCGGCGACCTATCCTATCTCGGGACCTACGCCGAGGATCGGCAGGCAGGCGTCGAAAGCCTGCTCGTCGCTGCTGCCGCCCGGCTTCCAAACCGACGTTTCGTCATCGGCGGGGCGCAATACCCGCAGGACTTCCCCTGGAGCGGCAACATCTATTTCGTCCGGCACCTGCCGCCCGCCGATCACCCTGCCTTCTTTTCCTCCTCGCGCCTGACGCTGAACGTCACCCGTGAAGCGATGGCGCGAAAGGGCTGGTGCCCATCAGGGCGTCTGTTCGAAGCAGCCGCATGCGGCGCCGCGATCATCTCCGACGACTGGGCCGGCCTGGACAGCTTCTTCACGCCCGGCAGCGAGATTCTGTTGGCACACACTACCGACGATGTCGTCGCCGCGCTTGGCCTGTCGGATAGCGAAATCGAGGCGCTTGGCCGCCGCGCCCGTGAACGCGTTCTCGACGAGCACACATCCGCGCACCGCGCCGCCGAACTCGATCGCATCTTGAACGGCGCCGTGTCCACGGCAGGTGGAGCAATGGAGGAAGTCGTCTGATGTTGGGCATCGTGCCTGCCGCAGGTCGCGGCAGCCGCATTCAACCGCTGGGTTTTTCCAAGGAACTGCTGCCGGTCGGCAGCCGACTGGATGGCCAGACCGAACGCCCTTGCGCGGTGAGCGAATATCTGGTGCGGCGGATGGTCCGTAACGGCGTCGACCGCATCTGCTTCATCATCGGTTCCGGCAAGTCGGACATCCTCGAATACTACGCCGCCGGCTATGACGACGCCACGGCGATCTTCGTGGCGCAGCCTTCGCCGGTTGGACTGTGCGACGCGATCTTCCGCGCGACACCGCTTGTGACGCCGGAAGAAACGGTCCTGATCGGCCTACCGGACACGATCTGGTTTCCTGAAGACGGCTTCTGCCACCTGGCCGACGACCAGCTTTCTTTCCTGATGTTTCCGGTCGATCGCCCCGACCTGTTCGACGCCGTGATCCTCGATCGGAACGGGCGGGTCGAGCAGATCCAGGTCAAGCAAGCTGACGCAGCGACAAACTGGGTCTGGGGCGCCTTCAAGATGCCGGGTCGTATCTTCCTTCAACTGGCGGCACTGTGGCGCCAGCGCGACGGCCTGGACGAGTATTTGGGCACTCTGGTCAACGCCTATCTCGCCGGCGGAGGCGAGGCTTACGGCGTCAAGGCCGGGACGGCTTATGTCGATGTCGGTACTTTCAACGGCTATCGCACGGCACTCAGGCTGCTGGAAAACAACGGCGCCGCGGAAGACGAAGTCCCGCCGATGTTCGCCCGGCAAGACCGCTCGCCTGTGCCACTCCTCCCAAGCGAAGGAGCTTAGTCATGCCCCATTCCAGCACGGAGATACGCCGCCGCATCGACGCATTGGGGCCCTGGTTTCACAATATGGAGCTCGCGGGCGTGGAGACCGCTCCCGATCATTTCCTCGGCAACTACCCGCTGATCAAATGGCGCAAATTCGCGGATGCCATTCCGACTGATCTTTCGGGCAAGTCGGTGCTCGATATCGGCTGCAACGCCGGCTTCTACTCGATCGAAATGAAGAAACGCGGCGCCGCTCGCGTGCTCGGAATCGACTTCGACCAAGCCTATCTCGCCCAGGCCCGCTTCGCCGCCGAGATCGCCGACTGCGAGATAGAGTTCCGAGAATTGTCCGTCTACGATGTCGGGGCGCTCGGCGAACGCTTCGACATCGTGCTGTTCATGGGCGTGCTTTACCACCTGCGCCACCCGTTGCTGGCGCTCGACCTGATCCGAGCGCATGTCGCGGGCGACCTGATGATCTTCCAGTCGATGCAGCGCGGCAGCGGCAAAGTCTTACCGCTCGAACAGAACTACCATTTCTGGACGCGCGATCTGTTCGACCAGCCAGAATTTCCAAAGCTGCATTTCATCGAGCATCGTTACGCCGACGACCCGACCAATTGGTGGATCCCGAACCGCGCCTGCACCGAAGCGATGCTGCGCAGCGCTGGTTTCGACATCCTGCTGCATCCGGAAGACGAGGTCTATTTCTGCCGCGCGTCCGACGACCCGACAGGCAGCGGCGCCGTCTATCCTTCGAAAGGAGAGACCGATGATTGAAGCCGCCATGATCTGGAACGAGCCCAACAACAAATCGCATTGGGACCCAGAGCTCGACCCCGACTGGAGCCGTTTTGCCACGATGGCGATCATGGCTGCCGATGCGATACGCCGCGAGAACCCGGCAATCACCAAGGTCCTCGGCGGCATTTCCCCGATCGATGCTGGCTTCATGACGCGCATGAAGGAGTTCGGCGTGCTTGACCACGTCGATGCCGCCGCAGTGCATGGCTTCCCGCTCGACTGGAACCTCTGGCAGATCCACGAGTGGCCTCACAAGCTCGGTGAGATTGCTACAGTCGCCGATATTCCGGTCTGGGTCAGCGAAGTCGGTGTGTCTACCTTCGGCGCCGAGGAGGTGCAAGTTTGGGGCTTGCGCCGGACCGCGGACCTTTTGCTCAGCCTCGCGCCACGCGTGCAGTGGTACAGCCTCTATGATCTGCCGCGTTCCTGGGAGGCGACGACGCGCCATCGGGAAGCGGAAGGCTCGTCCTATTACAGGCACTTCTACATGGGCCTGCTGCGCGAGGACGGCACGCCCAAGCCGGCGCTCGAGGAGTTCGCGCGCCACACTCCGCAAATGGGCCTAGTGCAGTGGTTCCACTATGAGGACCATCGGCTGGATGATGCCGTTGCCTGGATGCACCGTCTGGGCGTTACGCATCTGCGCACAGGCCTATCCTGGGCCGACAGTTTTCGGCCGAATGCGCAGGGCTGGTTCGATCGTCAGATGGAAGCGCTTGCCGATTTCAACGTCACGGTCACCTTCTGCTTCACGCCGCAACATCGCGGTCTGCAGCCCCATCACACCAGCCCGCCCCAAGTGCCGGAGGAATTCGCCGAGTTCTGTGCGGCGATGATCCGCCGCTACGCTCCGGCGATCAGCGATGACATGGCACCAACGCTACGTGTGTCGGCAGCATGGTGAGTTCCGGCTCGATCGGCTATGACACTGACCGTCCTCAACGTCGCCTACCCCCTCGCGCCGGTCGGGCCGGATGCGGTCGGCGGCGCCGAGCAGGTGCTGTCGGCGCTGGACCGGGGGCTGGTTGAGAAAGGCCACCGGTCGGTTGTCGTCGCCTGCCATGGGTCAAAGACGGCTGGCGTCCTGGTGGAAACACCGGCCGAAGCAGGCGTGCTCGACAAGGCGGCGAAGGACCGGGCCCAGCAGGCGCATCGCGATGCGATCACGGCCGCCCGGGCGCGCTGGCACATCGACGTTGTTCATCTCCACGGGATCGACTTCGATGCCTATCTGCCTTCCGAGGGCCCAACCCTGGTGACGTTGCACTTGCCGCTCGGCTGGTATTCGTCCGAGGTGCTTGCCCCGCCACGCGAGGACCTGTGGCTGCACGCGGTCTCGTGGGCGCAGCACAGGACGGCGCCGGCAGGGTCGAGACTTGCGAAGCCTATTCCAAACGGCGTTGATATCGAGGCGCTGAACCAGCCCCGATCGCGGCGCAATTTCGTGCTGGTGCTCAGCCGCATCTGTCCCGAAAAGGCCATCCATCTCGCGATAGAGGCAGCCAAGCGCGCCGGCATTCCCCTGGCGATCGCCGGCCAGGTCTATCCTTACGAGACCCATCTGCGCTATTTCGCCGACGAAGTGCACCCTCGGCTCGATCGGCAGCGGCGTTTCCTCGGGCCACTCGGCTTTTGTGCCAAGCGGCGCCTGCTCAACGCCGCCCGCTGCCTCGTCGTTCCCAGCCTTGCCGCCGAAACAAGCTCGCTTGTCGCGATGGAGGCGCTTGCCTGCGGCACGCCGGTCGTCGCTTTCCCGAACGGCGCCCTTCCCGATGTCATCGAGCATGGCAGGACCGGATTCCTGGTCAATGACGTCGAGGAAATGGCGAAGGCCATTGTCGCATCCGGAGCCTTGGACCACGAGGCATGCCGGGCCGAGGCGCGCCGCCGCTTCTCGCTTGAGCGCATGATCACATCCTACATGGATGCTTACGAAGCGCTGGCGAAGCTTGGCACCCGTCGCGCTTTGCTGGGAACCGGCTGATGGGCAGTCTGCGCACCGAGATCATTCGCGCACCCGGAACGTTCGAGGACCTGGAGCCGTGCTGGTGGCAGCTCTGGGGGCAAAGCATCTCGGCCACGCCGTTCCAATCTCCTGCCTGGCTCATCCCCTGGTGGCGTACATTCGCGCCGGGCGATCTCACGGCAATTGCCGTGTGGAGCGGAGACGATCTCGCCGGGCTGGCGCCGCTCTATATCGATAGGCATAATTGCGGTCAGCGCCTGCTCCCCATCGGGATTTCGCTGAGCGACTATCTCGACATTTTGTGCGCGCCGGAACTGCAGGCGGAGGCTGAGGCCGCCATAGCCGAGGCGGCGCTGTCGTTGGAATGGTCGCAGTGGATCCTGCCCGACCTCTCGGCCGATGCCATATCGCTGAGCCTTGAACTGCCGAATGCCGAAGAGCGCAGATCGATGGCCCACGCGGCCTGTCCTGTGCTGTCGCTCGATGGCGATCGGACTCTGGCCCGCTCGGTTCCGGCGAGACGAAGGCGTCAGTTGCGCCGTGCCGAGAGAGCTGCCCGGCGAAGAGGAGCCGTGATTATCAGCCGCGGCGAGTCCGATCCGCAGACATTTCTCGACAGGCTCATCCGACTGCATGGCGCGCGCTGGACTGGCCATGGCGGTGGCGTGCTATCCGACACGGCTGTGGAATTTCATCGCAGGGCCCTGCCGCGGCTTGCCGATAACGGCCTGGCGCGATGCTTGACGATCCAGATCGACGATGTCGTCGTCGGTGCCTATTACGGTTTTCATCACCGCGACCGGGCCTATGCGTACCTTGGCGGTTTCGATCCGGCCTATGCCGACGAAAGCCCCGGCGCGATTCTGATCGGGCATGCCATCACCGGAGCCGCCAGCGAGGGCGCGCTGGAGTTCGATTTCCTACGCGGCAGAGAAGGTTACAAATATGGCTGGGGCGCGAAGGACCGCTGGACGGCGCAGAAGGTGTGGACCAGGAGCGCGTCGCCGTGAACATCGCGAAGCAATCAGGCGCGATTGCCAGGCGCTGCTCGAGGATTGCATGACGGACAGCCTTTCCGTTGACAACGCGCTGGGCAGATTGGCTGTTTATATTGACAAGACGACCAGCGCGGCGCAACTGGCGGATATCGCGCTGGATATGCGTCCAAGCCATGCTCCCCGGCGATGCTGGCTGGAAGAGATCGCCACGATGCTTCGTGGCAAGGCGGATGCCTTCGACAAGGTCCGAAGAGCGGCTGCCTGCGTGTCGCATGACCGGCCGGATAGCGAACCGACCGCCATGACTGTCAAACGGCTGGCCGGCAGCTTCGATCGGGCGGCCGCCATATCTCCCGCGGCCAGCGTCCAATTGTCCTCGCTTGGCGACGAGCACAGGCTTTCGACTACGACCGCCGAGATTGTCTCATGGCTGGAACAGCAGGGTTTCCTTGGTGCCCATAAGCACATACTGGACATCGGCTGCGGCATCGGGCGTCTCGGACATGCGCTCGGCACCCAGGCAGGATATGTCGTCGGCATCGATATCTCGTCGCGGATGATCGAAATCGCGCGCCGGCGATGCGCCGGCCTTGTCAATGTGGAATTTCGCCTGACCTCGGGCCTTGATCTCGGTGATTTCGCCGATGCAAGCTTTGACGGCGTGCTGGCCCTGGACAGTTTTCCTTACCTGGTGCTCGCCGGGGTTGCCGAGCGGCATTTCAGCGAGATCGCGCGCGTCCTGCGACGGGGAGGAATGGCAGCGATCCTCAACTATTCCTATCGCACATCGCCGGGCATCGATTCCCGCGACATCAGCCGTCTTTCTCATGTATGCGGCATGGACGTTGCGGTCGACGGTGAAATGCCGTTCGGCAGTTGGGACGGCATGGTCTTCCTCGTCCGCCGTGCCGGCGGAACATAACGCACCGGCGGCAGTTCGGTCACCGAACAGTTCCACGCCAGCAGAACAGGGAGAAGGAAATGGCATCCGGCGGTAAGAAGCAGATGGGCCGCGGCAGCCAGGGCAAGGGTTCCGGAAGCGGAGCGAAGGCGACGCTTGCAAAGGACGTGGTCGGCGAGAACGACGTGCTGTCCAACCGGGACAAGAAGCAGCACACCGAGCAACGCGGTCTCGACGGCAACCGGATTAAGTCCGATCAGTATCAGGATCACGCGGCGAACCGCCTTCCCGAGGATTGAGCTGATGTTCCCAGATCACCTCTTGCCGCGAAATCCGGTGACAACGGACCGGAAATCCCACAGCCTGCGGCAAGCGCCTTGCAAAGACTGGTCGGCTATGCCCCTGTGAGATTTGAAGGGGCCTCTATTTGTTAAGAGAATGCGATGCCTCACAGGAGTCAGCGCGATCTTTGCGCCCAGTTGATCCTGAGCTTGGACCAGGAGATCGCATCACTGTTGAATGCTATCGAGCGGGAAGAGGTCCCTGACCGGCTGACAAGGCTTGCGCTCGAACTGCAGAAGGCGCTGATCGAAAAGCGCAAAGGCGACATGACGGGTGAGCGCGGTTGAAGATGTCACCGGCAAGGATGCAGCATTACTCGGAGACGGGCAGGTATCAATATCGCCCGCTGTCGCGTGATCGGTGGAACCTTAACATAAGTGAATCGTTGTAGCCGTTTGGGGGGTATCCCGATGGCTGGCAGAACTCCGGAAGTGGACGAACTCGCTCGGCGACTAGTCGCAAAGACGGGCATCACCGAAGCGCAAGCGCTCGAACTTGTTGCTCTGCTCGGCCTGAATTGGGCCTCGTTGATGAGAGAGGCGAAAGTCATGAGAGCAGCTCAGCGCCTGTAGGATTTGGCCGCGCTTAGCGCCTTGCGCCCTCAGTATCCCAATGGTTGTCCGAAAATTGACCTCGTGCCTCGATCAGCACTTGCGGCGAGGTTTCCCCGAGGAACTCCAGAACGCCGGCACGGGCGCGGTTGAGACGGCTTTTGACGGTGCCGACAGCGCAGCCGCATATTTGCGCGGTTTCTTCGTAGCTTACGCCCAGTACGCCGATCAGCATCAAAACCTCACGCTGATGGGAAGGCAGCTTCTGGATGGCTTGATGCACTTCCCTGCTTTGCACGGACCAGTCCTGGGACGGTTCCGAAGTCGGACGGCTGGAGGCGCAGTCGAGCAGCCCGGGCGCCTCCCTCGCCGCCGCTTTGATACGCGTGTAGTGCGTGTTGCGCATGATGGTGAAGAGCCAGGACTTCAGGCGCGTGCCGGGCTCGAATTTGTCCAGATTGCCAAGCCCCTTGGCCAACGTTTCCTGCACAAGATCGTCGGCATCGTCAGGCACGCGACAGAAGGTTCGGGCAAAAGCCCGTAAGGCAGGAATGAGATCGACGATGGAGATCTCCTCGGTGCTGGGGCTCGGCAAATTATGCTCTCTGGATGACAATGTTCCGGCCCCAGCAAGTAGGAATTACGAGGTGCAGACCAGGGAGAATGTTTGAAAAAAAGGAACGTTCCTGTTTTCCATCGCTCGGCCAAAACTTTTGGCGACGTGGCGTGATCGAAGGGAGCGGCAACATTCAATGGGCCCCCTCGATCCTCGGTTCTTCGATATACCAGGGCATTGAAATGATCACGATGTCCGACCCGCCGAACTCGAGCAGTTTGGCGTGCAATCGGCGAGCGCGATGCGTATGCAGGATATGTTGCCACCAATTGGGCGGCACGACCTCTGGGAGCAGCACTGCAATGGGACGGCCATCGAACTCTCCGCGCAACGTCCTGATCTCCTTCAGTAACGGCTCGTACATCAGCCGGTAGTCGGCATTGAGGAGAAGAAGACGCGGCGGGCGCAGGCCCGCCGCTCTCGCCGGCGCTTCCACATCCTGCGACCACCTTCCGCGAATTGCGCGCTCTTCATCGCTCTCTTCGCCCGACAGCCGCGCCACATGGACGGCGATGACATCTCCGGACAGGTGAAAGGCAAAGCTGAGCGCCTTGTCCGCCATCCTGTTCCATTGCTGGGTCACGACAAGAACGACAGCGGGCTCGGTGCTGCTCAAATCGACTTTGCCGGGCTCGCGCAGACTTGCCTCGAGCTGGTCGTAATAGCGCCGCACCAGCCGCAGCAGGAGGATCACCACCGGGATGACGATCACCGTGATCCAGGCCCCTTCCCTGAATTTGGCGACGACGATCACGATGAGCGCCAGCGCGGTGACTATGCCGCCGAACGCGTTGATCGCCAGATGCATGTGGTTGCCCGTCCGGTTCGTGTCCTTGGTTGTGCGAAGCGCCCTTACCCAGTGCATCACCATCCCGGTCTGCGACAGCGTGAAGGTCAGAAAGGCGCCGATGGCGAAGAGCGGGATCAGATGGTCGGTGATGCCGCCGAACACGATCAGCAGCAGTCCCGTCGACAAGGCGAGATAAAGGATACCGATCGAGAAAACGAGCCGCCGGCCAACCATGGCGAAGGGTTTGGGAAGGTACCCGTCTTCCGCCACCATGCGGCAAAGGCGGGGAAAATCGACGAAGCTTGTATTGGCCGAAAGCGCCAGCACGCAAAGCAGGCTACCGATGGCGACGTAGTAGAAGACACCGTCGCCAACGACGGCATGCGCAAGCTGCGACAGCACGCTCTGATAGCCGTCCTTCTCCTGATCCATCGCGCCGATACGGTAGTGTGCCGACAGGAACGCGATGCCGCCGAGCAGCAGCCCAAGGATCAGGCAGATCGCCGCCAGCGTGCGCCGGCCGTGCCTGACAGCCGGATCCTTGAAAGCGGTCATGCCGTTGCTGACCGCCTCTACGCCGGTCATCGCCGTGCAGCCGCTGGCAAAGGCGTGCATCAAGAGGAGCAGGCTTACGGTTTCGAACGGCTGCTGCAGGGGCGGCGGTGGAATTGCCGGCACCGGTTGACCGCCGGAGGCGACCGTCTTCGCGACGCCGATCGCCAGGATCGCCAGGAAGCTCGCGACGAACAGATAGGTCGGCAAGGCAAACAGCCGGCCGGCATCGAGCGTGCCGCGCAGATTGACGACGGTCACCAAAAGCAGGATCCCGAGGCAGATCCAAAGCGTGTAGGCATGCAGCGAAGGCAGCGCCGACACCAGTGCGCCGACGCCGGCAGAGATGCCTACGGCGACATTGAGCACGTAGTCGACCATCAGCGCGGCGGCGGCAAGCAGGCTGGCGTTGCGGCCAAGATTTTCGCGCGAGACGATATAAGCGCCCCCATTGCTGGGGTAAGCGGCGATAGTCTGGCGGTAAGAAAGATAAAGGACCGCGAGCAAACCGACTATGGCGCCCATGATCGGACCGATATAGCCCAGACCCGCCGCGCCGAGCGGGATCAGGATCGTGAGCGCCGCTTCCGGACCGTAGGCCGACGAACCCAGCCCATCGAGGCCCATGGTTGGCACGCCTTCGAAAACACCGATCTTGCGCTGCGACTGTTCCTGATTGGCCAGCCGGCGACCGAGAATCCAGCCCAGTATCGACATGTTGTGTGTCCCGGGAAACTCCTCCCGAATAGCGCGGAAAGAAGAATGTTCCTCGACTGCGACTTCCGACCCGGAGTGCAGGCGGGAATGCGCCGCTCGCTATAAATCACCAGTTCCCGTTGCTGGAGAGCGACCGAGCTCCCGATAGCGGCTCTTGTTGCCGCCCGTAACGGGACGTGACATTCGACCGTCCGTTGTATTTGCTGCAGATCGCGTCGCCTTGGACCGCAGCACGGCACGCGGTCACATACAGTGGCAAGTCCTTACGAGCAAAAACACGCCCACTCCATATGGGATAATGAGGAGTGCGAGGGCAATCCAATAGCCCGGCTGCGCCATTGCCGCGAAATCTGAACGAAGCTGTTCCATTGCCATCGAACGACGCGCCCCTCATCGTTGTTCCAAGCGGGGCTCAAGACGGCAGTCCTCGGGCATGACGCCTTCTGAATTTGCCGGCAATAGAACATGTTCTTGAGCTTCCAGTTCGAGGCAGGACCAAAAGCAGTGGAGACGTTTGGTGGCTCCTCTAACGCCAGAACAGGTAACGCGCCCCGTGTCCGGTTGATCTGTCCTCCGGTGCGGCTTGGAGCAAAATGTGATTTGAGCGAAGCGAGTGTTCGCGCGTTTGAGCGTGGTGGCCGTCCACCCGCCGGAAAAGCTGCTTGCCATGCGCCAGGCATTCCAAGCCGCCGGCATCGTGGTTTCGGACGGGATACCTCCGGCAAGCCTGTCCTTCGATTGCAAAGCCCGACTCGTGTTCCGGTCACCAATCTTACTGATGGCGAGGCTGGGATAATCGGCAACAGCGCAACGCAGCCACTCTCGCCATCTCGATCGGCGTGCCGAGCGGTTCGGGGAATTCGCGTGGCAGACAGAGTAAAGACAGTTTTGTAACCCTGCCGCGGTCGCAAAAAACGGCCAAGCCCTGCCCCAATGCCATGATCCGACCTGGCGCCGACACGTCTGAGGCGGCCACTGATCCATACTGAATCGGTTGCTCGACGTCCTTCCACGCCAGCGGACTTGGTCGGCTACAAACGCCTTTCATGAAGGAGGAACAAAGCTGCCTGTTGCCAGTTTGAATAGCCTCAACAGAGTGCTTCGAGGCCATGGCTCATCGTCGGTTTTCGTCACTGGGTCTGGGTTTCCTGGTCTTGGCGTTTGGCTCGATGCAGCAAGGCACTGCTCAGGCCCAGGCGCCCTGCTCGGCCGATCACGATAAGCTGCTCTCGGCGTTGAAGGCTAATGTCAAGGCAAGTGGCGGCCCCGCGAATGGCGGCTTCGAGAACAATGAATGGGCAGCGATAGTCGCCCGCGACGGTACCGTCTGTGCCGTTGCCTTCAGCGGACCTACCGCCGATGCGCAGTGGCCGGGCAGCCGGCTGATCGCGGCCGAGAAGGCCAATACGGCCAACGGGCTCAGCCTGGCCAACATGGCGCTGTCGACAGCCAATCTCTATGCCGGGGTGCAGCCGGGCGGGCCGCTGTTCGGTCTCCTGGCCACCAGCCCCGTCAACCAGGCAGCAGCCTATGCCGGTGACCCCAAGACTTTCGGCAGCGCCAACGACCCGCTTATGGGCAAGTCGATCGGGGGCGTCGTCGTGTTTGGCGGGGGACTGGCTCTTTACGACGGCAAGACAATCGTCGGGGCGCTCGGCATCAGCGGCGATTCCTCCTGTGCCGACCACAATGTCGCCTGGCGCGTTCGCGCCGCTCTCGGCCTCGACAAGGTTCCGGCGGGCGTCAATCCCAATCGCAAGGACGCCATCATCTACGATCTTGATCCCGGGGGGAAAAGCGCCTCCGGCTGGGGTCATCCGCTTTGTGCCGGTCGCGAGGCCGATATTGCGGCGGAAATCGGTTCCGGCGTCGGAGGTTCGCCGCCGAAATGAAGCAAGCAACCGAAACTGCAACATTCTGCGATGATGCCGCATATTCCGACCGCCCGGCCGCATCTCAAAAACGTTTTGGCGTTCTTACAGCCATGCTGCTGGTCTGCGCCCCCTTGCTGACAGCCGCTTCGGAAGCTCCCCCATCGCCGGCGATATCTCCGCCTCCCGCGGCCGCGCCGCCTGATGACGGGCAATGGACGATGCCCGCCAAGAACTACGCCTCGACCCGTTATAGCGAACTCGCGGAAATCAACGAGGGTAACGTCAAGAACCTGCAGGTCGCCTTCACCTTTTCGACCGGGGTGAACAAAGGCCAGGAAGCAGCGCCGCTGGTGGTCGGCAGCACCATGTATATCGTGAGCCCGTTTCCCAACATCGTCTACGCGCTCGACCTTTCCAAGCCCGGCGCGCCGATGAAATGGAAATACGAGCCCAATCCTGAGCCGGCCGCTCAAGGGGTTGCCTGCTGCGACGTCGTCAACCGCGGCGCGGCTTTCGCGGACGGGCGCCTCTTCTTCAACACGCTCGACGGCCACACCATCGCGCTCGATGCGGACAGCGGCCAGCCGCTCTGGAACGCCCATATCGGCAACATCAATATCGGCGAAACCATCACCATGGCGCCGCTTGTGGTGAAAGGCAAAGTGCTGGTCGGCAATTCCGGCGGCGAGATGGGCGTTCGCGGCTGGGTCAAGGCGTTGGACGCCGGCGACGGTCACGTCGTCTGGACGGCCTATGGCACCGGGCCGGACAAGGACGTGCTGATCGGACCGGACTTCAAGCCCCACTACGATATGGACAAGGGCAAGGACCTCGGCGTCACCTCATGGCCGCCCGAGGCCTGGAAGATCGGCGGCGGCAATATGTGGGGCTGGATTTCCTACGATCCGGACCTCAACCTGATCTTCCACGGCACTGGCAATCCCGGCCCCTGGAATCCGGATCTGCGGCCCGGCGACAACAAGTGGACATCGGGAATTTTCGCCCGCGATCCCGATACCGGAGCGGCGAAATGGTTCTATCAATGGAGTCCACACGACCTGCACGATTATGACGGCATCAACGAGCAGGTCCTGCTCAACATGAACTGGCAGGGCAAGCCGCGCAAGGTGCTGGTCCGTCCGGAACGCAACGGCTACCTTTATGTCCTTGATCGCACCACCGGCGAGGTCCTGTCTGCAAAACCTTATGGTCCCGTCAATTCCAGCAAGGGCGTCGACCTCAAGACCGGCCGGCTGATCGAAAACCCTGACAAGCAGACCGGCACCGGCAAAGTCGTCCGCGACATCTGCCCGACCGCGTCGGGCCTCAAGGATTGGCAGCCTTCAGCCTTCTCGCCGAAAACCGGCCTGCTCTACATTCCGCACAACAATCTGTGCATGGACGAAGAAGGCGTCGAGGTGAACTACATCGCCGGCACGCCTTATGTGGGGATGAACGTGCGCATGATCCCCGGGCCGGGCGGCAATCGCGGCGCTTTCACCGCGTGGGATATCGCGGCTGAGAAACCCGCCTGGAGCCTCAAGGAGAACTTCCCGGTATGGAGCGGCGCGGTCGTGACCGCCGGCGACGTGGTCTTCTATGGAACGATGGAAGGCTGGTTCAAGGCAGTGAGCGCAAAGACCGGCGACCTGCTTTGGCAGTTCAAGACTTCGTCCGGCATCATAGGCCAACCCATCACCTATCGCGGCCCAGACGGCCACCAATATGTCGCCGTCTTATCCGGCGTCGGCGGCTGGGCGGGCGCCATCGTGTCGGGCGACCTCGACCCGCGCGATGCCAGCGCCGCGCTCGGTTTCGTCAATGCGATGAAGGACCTGAAGAACGCGACCACGGCGGGAGGCACGCTCTATGTGTTCCGGCTGCCCTGATGCGTTCGGCTTGATCCACGGCGTGGCACGGAAGGCGTTCCCACGAATGGCGCTCGGCACCGTCGCACTCGCCTTGCTGCTCTTGCCGGCGACAGCCGGCGTTCGTGAGCTCAGGGTCTGCGCCGACCCGAACAACCTGCCCTTTTCCAATGCGGCCGGACAAGGATTCGAGAACAGGATCGCCGAAATCATCGCCGCCGATCTCGGCGCGAAGCTGACCTACACCTGGTGGGCGCAGCGCCGCGGCTTCGTGCGCAACACGCTGAAGGCGGGTCTCTGCGATCTCGTGCCCGGCACGCCGGCCAATCTCGAAATGCTGCGCACCACGAGGCCCTACTACCGCTCCTCCTATGTCTTCGTGACTCGCCAGGACGACCCCGACGTCGCCTCCTTCAACGACCCGCGGCTGCGCGACTTGCGCATCGGCGTTCAGCTCATCGGCGACGACGGCGCCAACTCGCCTCCTGTCCAGGCGCTTGGCCGCCGCGGCATCATTGGGCATCTAATCGGCTACCCCGTCTATGGCGACTACTCCGCTCCCAATCCTCCGGCGCGTATCGTCGAAGCAGTGGCGAGCGGCGATATCGACCTCGCGGTGGTCTGGGGTCCGCTCGCCGGCTATTTCGCCCAGAAGCAGAAGGTGCCGCTCCGGATCACGCCGGTTACGCCTCGCATCGACGGGCCGCAATTGCCGCTGATGTATGACATCTCGATGGGCGTTCGGCGCGAGGACGATGCGCTGCGCAGCGATGTGAACAGCGCGCTTGCCAGACACAAAGCCGAGATCGACGCGGTTCTGACGCAATATGGAGTGCCTCGTCTCGACGTGGCCGGGAGCCCGGTGCGATGAGATCGACCGCCGCCATGCTTCTCTTGGCGATTTTAGCGCTGGCGGCCTGCCAGCGCGAGGAGCGGGACACACGGCCGCAGTCGGCGCTCGGCTCCGGCGAGCAGCCGACACCGGTGACGACTCTGGAACCCGGCGGGCAGCGGCCCTCTCCCACAGACAACAAGGCGGCGAGCTTCGAGGCCAATGCCTTCCATCTGAGCGAAGGCAAGCGCCTGTTCGGCTGGTTCAACTGCTCAGGATGCCATGCCAATGGCGGCGGCGGCATGGGCCCTGCGCTGATGGACGAAAAGTGGATCTATGGCAGCTCGATGGAAAGCATTCACGCCACGATCCGCGACGGTCGTCCGAACGGCATGCCGAGCTTCCGCGACAAGATCCCTGACGACCAGATCTGGGAGCTCGCAGCTTTTGTTCGCTCGCTGAGCGGCAACGCACCCTCCTCCGCCGCGCCTTCCCGAAATGACGATATGATGGTGCATCCGTCGGAAAACCGCATGCCGGACGCCGCCACGCTGGGGAAGTCGCCGTGAAACGCTTCGCCACGATTGCGTTCGCCACGGCAATCGCCCTGCTTCTTCAGGGATGCGCAGGCTGGCAATCGGCGCTCGACCCGAAGGGCCCGGCGGCGAGCGAACTGGCATGGCTGATCTGGTTCTTCACCGGGCTTTGCGCGGTGGTGTGGGTGCTGGTGATGATCGCTCTTGCCGCGCCGCTGATGATGCGGCCGCGGGACCGGTTGGAGCCGCTTGTGCTTGACGCCGGCGCGGACAATCGGAAGCTGCGGGTGGTGACGGCCGCCGTCGGGCTGACCGCCGTCATCCTGATCGGGCTCACTCTGCTGAGCTTCTTCGCCAACAGGACGCTCGCCGCGATCGGCTCGGACGCCGCGCTGACCATTCGCGTCACCGGCCATCAATGGTGGTGGGAGGTGCGCTATGAGGACGCCACGCCGAGCCGCATCCTGACGACGGCGAACGAGATCCACATTCCCGCCGGCGAACCGGTTCGGCTTCTCCTCACCTCGACCGATGTTATCCATTCCTTCTGGGTCCCGAGCCTTTCCGGCAAGCTCGACCTCATTCCCGGTCACATGAACGTGCTCGACATCAAGGCGGATAAGCCCGGCGTCTATCGCGGCCAATGCGCCGAGTTCTGCGGCGCGCAGCACGCCAATATGGGTACCTTCATTATCGCCGAGCCGCGGGCAAAGTTCGACGCCTGGTGGAACGACCAGTTGCAGCCGGCCGCTGGCCCGGCGAGCGACGAGGCAAAGACCGGCGAAGACCTCTTTCTCAAGCGGCCCTGCGTGATGTGCCATAGGATCGGGGGCACCCCCGCCGGAGGAACGGTCGCTCCCGACCTGACGCATATAGGCAGCCGGCAAACGCTTGCGGCCGGAACATTGACGATGAGCCGCGGCAATCTCGCCGCCTGGATAGCCGATCCGCAAGGCATCAAGCCGGGTTCTCACATGCCGGTTGTCGATCTGAGCGGCGACGAGCTCAACGCCATCGTCGCTTATCTCGAGGGGCTGAAATGAGCAGCGCGGATCTCACCAGCGAACGCGATCTGCCGCCCGAGCGCGAGGTGTCCGCCAAAGGCGATCTTGCACCCGAGCGTGATGGGCCGCGCGACAGCGGCTTGGATGATGCCAGCCTGCATCGCTGGCTGGCGCGGACGTGGCGCACGCCCCCCGGCATCATCGGTGCGCTCTCGAGCGTCGATCACAAGGTGATCGCACAGCGCTACCTCATCACCGCCTTCCTATTTCTGTGCTTGGGTGGGCTCAACGCCGTCGTCATGCGCGTCCAGCTCTCGGGCCCGCAGCGCGGGCTCATCGGCCCGGATCTCTACAACCAGCTTTTCACGATGCATGGCGTCACCATGATGTTCCTGTTCGCCGTGCCCATCGTGCAGGCGACCGGTATTTATCTGGTGCCGTTGATGGTCGGCACCCGCAACATTGCCTTTCCGCGCCTCAACGCGTTCAGCTACTGGGTCTATGTCTCGGGGGGTATCTTCGCCTGGGTATCCTTCGCCCTCTCGATGGCGCCCGATGTCGGCTGGTTCGCCTATGTGCCGCTGTCCGGGCCGGAATACAGTCCCGGCAAGCGCGCCGATGTATGGGCGCAGATGATCACCTATACCGAAGTGTCCTCGCTGTCGGTCGCCGTCGCCACCATCGTGACGGTGCTGAAGCAGCGCGCGCCCGGCATGTCGCTGGAGAAGATACCGCTTTACGTCTGGGCGTTGCTGGTCACTTCCTTCGTCATCGTCTTCGCCATGCCGGCGGTGATGATCACGTCGACCTTCCTCATTCTCGACCGGCTCGTCGGCACGCACATCTTCAACCCGGCGGAGGGCGGCGATGCGCTGCTGTTCCAGCATCTGTTTTGGTTCTTTGGACATCCGGAGGTCTACATCATCTTCCTGCCGGCGACCGGCATGGTCTCCTCCATCATTCCAGCCTTCGCGCGGCGCCCGGCGTTCGGTCATTTGGGGCTGGTGCTGTCGCTGATCGCTGTCGGTTTCCTGTCGTTCGGCCTTTGGGTCCACCACATGTTCGCGACGGGACTGCCGAAGCTCGGCGCCAGCTTCTTCACCGCATCCAGCATGATGATCGCCATCCCCAACGGCGTGCAGATCTTCTGCTGGCTGGCGACATTGTGGGACGGCAGACCGGTGATCCGCACCCCGCTGCTGTTCGTCTTCGGCTTCTTCTTCATCTTCGTCATTGGTGGCCTCACCGGCGTCATGCTCGCCTCGGTGCCGCTCGACCTGCAGGTGCACGACACCTATTTCGTCGTCGCCCACTTCCACTACGTGCTGATCGGCGGCTCGGTCTTCCCGCTGCTGGCCGCAGCCTATTTCTGGTTCCCCAAGATCACCGGCCGCATGATGAGCGAGCGCCTTGGGCGCTGGCACTTCTGGCTGGCCCTGATCGGCTTCAACGCCGCTTTCTTCCCGATGCATATCGTCGGCCTGTGGGGCATGCCACGCAGGGTCTACACTTATCCAGCCGAGCTTGGCTGGGGCAACATCAATCTTTTCATCACCGCCGGCGCGGTGCTGTTCTTCCTGAGCTTCGTGCTGTTCACCTTCAATCTCGTGCATGGTGCATTGCGCGGCGCGCCCGCCGGCGACAATCCATGGGACGCCGGCACGCTCGAATGGGCAACCTCCTCTCCGCCACCCAGCTACAATTTCGCGCGCATTCCGGTCGTGACAAATGTCGAGCCGCTGTGGGCCGAACGCGAGGCGCTCCCGGTCGCGACCGGGCTTCGCGTCGACGTGCGCGAGTTGGTCATCTCGACGGTGGCGGAAGCCCATCCAGACATCCGCGAGAAATCGGCGACGCCGTCGATCTGGCCGCTGCTGGCTGCGATCGCGGTCGGCGGCACCTTCCTTTATTCGATCTTCACGCCCTGGGCCATCGTCTGGGGCGTGGGCCCGATCGCCATCACCCTGATCGGCTGGTTCTGGCCCAAGGACGATCCGGAGGACGAGGAATGAACAAGCGTCCCGCCGCAGATCTTTCCGGCCTCCCGACCTTTGGACATGGTCCGGGCAGTCCCACCTGGTGGGGCACGCTTGGCTTCATGGCGCTGGAAGGGACGGGCTTTGCACTGGCGGCCGGCGCTTACCTCTATCTGGCGACCTTGTGGCCCAACTGGCGTCTGAGCGCTCCGGAACCCAACCACTGGCCGGGAACGATCGTGACGCTGCTTCTCATCGTCAGCCTGGTGCCGAACCACATGCTCAACCGCTACGCCAAGGAATGCGCGATCGGGCCGGTGCGGATCGGCATGGTGGTGATGTCGTTGCTCGGCATTGCGCCACTCATTGTGCGCTGGTTCGAGTTTCCGGCACTGAATATTTATTGGGACACGAACGCCTATGGCTCGATGCTGTGGGTGCTGCTTGGTCTCCACACCACGCATCTCATCACCGACGTCGGCGACACGATCGTTCTGACGGTGCTGATGTTCACGCACCATGGCTATAACGGCCGGCGCTTCGGCGATGTCGGCGACAATGTTTTCTACTGGGACTTCGTGGTCCTCACCTGGATCCCGATCTACCTGCTCATCTACTGGCTGCCGAGGTGGGGCTGACATGCGTGCGCTGCGGCTAGGCACGTCCTGGGGTGGTTTGTTGTCGGGGCCTTTGGCCTGGGCAATCTCGACGCAGCTGAACTACGCGCTTGTGCACTGGCAGTGCAATCGTCAGGTGCAGGTCGTGCTCCCGGCGGCGCTGTTGCTCGCCGTGTTTTCGCTGCTCGGCGGCGCGCTGTCATGGCGGGCGAAGCGGCAGGGCGGCGCCGCGTTCAAGCCGGAGCGCACGCGCAGCACCGAACGTTTCGTCGCCGATCTCGGCATGCTCGCGGCTCTGTTGTTTGCCCTCGTCATCGTCATGCAGGGCAGCGCGGCGCTTATCCTCGACGAGTGCCTGCGATGAGCTTCGATGCGTTCTTCTCGACCTCGATATGCTACGGCGCCGGCGCGCCCGAGGCCGGATGGACGTTGGCGTTTCCTATTACGCTTCCCTTGGCTGCAATCGCGCTCATCTATGGGATCGGCGCAGGCCGGCTGTGGCGCCGCAGCGGCCGAGGCCGACCCGAGCGGCTTCGCCAGGCTCTTTTGTTCGCCGCCGGCTGGGGCGTGTTGACGGGAGCGCTGGTGAGCCCGATCCATGCGCTCGGCGAGCGGGTGTTTTCAGCCCACATGATCGAGCATGAGTTGCTGATGGCCGTGGCGGCGCCGCTTCTTGTCGCCGCCTGCCCGAGCGCGGCCTTGATGTGGGCGTTGCCGGCCACACTTCGGCGGGGGACAGGAAAACTCACCCATGGCAAGATGCTCCAGGCGGTCTGGGCGTTCGCCGCTCGCCCGCTCAACGCGACGATCCTTCACGGGATAGCGATCTGGATCTGGCATATTCCAGCGCTGTTCGAGGCAGCGCTACAGCAGGGCGTGGTGCATTATGCGCAACATGCGAGCTTCCTCGGCACTGCCTTGCTGTTCTGGTGGGTGCTTCTGCCGCGCTCTGGCCGACAGCAAACCTATGGTAGCTCCATCATGCATCTCTTCTTCACGTCGCTGCATACCGGCCTGCTCGGCGTCCTGCTGCTGGTATCGCCCAAACTCTGGTATCCGGAGAATGCCTCCGGCGCCGCGCTCTGGGGTCTGAGTCCCATCGAGGACCAGCAGCTCGCCGGGCTGGTGATGTGGGTTCCGGCCGGGCTCATCTATGGCGGAGCGGCCTTGCTGATCGCCGGCCTTTGGATAAGCAACAGCGGAACCAGGGAGGCAACGCATGCGCTCCGACCTGGCTAGGCTCATCGGCGGCGCCCTGGCCGTGAGCCTGCTGCTCGCCGCGGTCGGCCTGGCGGCCGTATGGACCGACCGGCGCGATCGCGTCCGGCACGAGTCGGATGCCGCGACCGGCGGCGTGGGCGCACGCGCCATTCCGATCATGACCGCGAATGGCTGTTCCGGCTGCCATTCGATTCCCGGCGTGCCGGGAGCGCAAGGCCAGGTCGGGCCGCGCCTCGACGGCAGCCTCGCCGGCCGCGTCTATATCGGCGGGGTGCTGGCGAACAATCCGGAGAATCTGATCCGCTGGATCCGCTCGGCAAGGGAAATCAACCGGCACACCGCCATGCCATCGACGAGGATTACCGAGCAGCAGGCGCGCGATATCGCGGCCTATCTATACGGGCTGAGATGATCAGCAAGGGAACCGAGATCGCAAGCCGCGTGCAAGATCACCGCGGTTCCAGGATGAGAATGACGAATAGGCAGACAGGCAGGCCGCTCGTCCGCGGTTCCGTCCGGAATTGGGTCAAAACAAGAAGATGAGGCGGTTCGCCGTTTCCGTGAAACAGTGAATCCCTCTGGAGCATTTCACCGTTTCGCGGAAACGGTGAAATGCTCCACCTCCTTGTTTTGACGCAATTCCGGGCGGAAAACCGCTCACACTTTTCCTGGAATTGATCTAACCGCCGTCTCAGCGCTTGGCGCTGTCGCTATCTGCGTCCGCACGCGTCAGGAACGTCTGGGTGACCTGCGGAAGGTGGTCCTTCAGCCACTCGGCCATGGCTTCCTCTTCGCGCAGGTTCTGTTCGCACACGCGGGCAATCTCGGCTTCGCCCACGGCATTGGCCGCGGCGATGAGGATCGTACAGGACGCGATTTCCATATGCTCGAATGTGTAACTCGCCAGAGAGCCCTTCATCACTTCGTCACCGGCGAAGACGCCGCTGATCGACTGCGCGGTGGCGGTCAGCTTGCCGCCTGCGTCCTTCAGCATGGACGATCCTTCGTCGAGGCCATCCAGGGAGGTCTTCAGCCGTCTGGCCTGCTCTTTCGTTTCTTCCAGATGGCTACGGATTCGCTCGTTGAGTTCGGGGTAATTGTCTATCCGACTCAATTGGCCCGACAGCATCGTCTCGGCCTGTTCCTCCATTGCGTGAGCGTCCCTCAACCATTGAACAAGCCATTCGCGCGATTCAGCCATTGCGGTGTCTCCATCAGTTTGACGCCGCCCGAACCGAGGGTGGCCCGCATTGTTCCTTGAACGTGATGAAAAGCGTCTACGATTTCCGGGACGAGGACGGGTCGGAACCGGAGAGTTTCTCCCGCATCGATTCGTCGGTCTTGTCGGCCGCGGCTTTGACAACGCCGCCGGCCTTGTCGGCCAGCGTGCCCTCGCTCGAGGCCTGACGTCCGGCTTCGTCGCTCGCCGTCTGGTAGGCTTCGGCCGCGACTTGCTTTGCAGTGTCGAGGCCTTCTTTCAAAGTGTCTTCGGCACTGTCCCGAAGCCTCTCGCGATAGGCACCCAATCGCTCATCCTCGACCTCGGTGTGGGGCAGCATGGCGCCGATCGCAGCTCCGACGGCGAGGCCGATGGCGGCTGCTGCGAGAGGCTGGTCCTGAAGCAGACCATGCGCCGATCGGCTGGCGCTCGTCGCCATATCGGCCGCAGCCGCCGCCGAGTTCGCCAGTGTGTCGGCTGCGCTGCTTGCCAGGTTCGACACCGTGCCGGCTGCTTCGCTTGCCATTCCCGAAACAGTTCCGGCCGCTCCGCTGGCGGCTTCGGCAACAGAGCCTGCCGCATCCGACGCGCTCGAAGCCATTCCAGCGCCGAATGCGCCATGATCGAGGCCAGGACCGCGCCGCGTCACACCATTGGTACCAGCCGGGGTGGCGGAGGCGCCGCTGCCCAACATCAGCCAGGCCAGGCCCGCGCCGATCACGGTCAGCGGCAACGGATTGTCCCGTACCTGGGCCTTCAGGTTGTGAAGCATGTCGGAGCCCGCGCCGCCTCTGAAAAGCCCGGTGAACTCGTCGAAGAGCTGCCCGAGGGTCATCTTGTCGCGAATGGAGTCGGCGGTCGCCACCACCCTTGCGCGTGTGGCTTCCGCCTCGCGTTCGAGCTCGGCTGCGGATCTCTCGGTCATCTCGCTTGTTCCTTGATCACGCTCACGTCTCGCTTGAGCTGTTCCTGTGTGCGGTCCGGCGCGAGCTCGGAAGGCGCCATGCTCGCCATGCCGGTCCGCAACAGGATGACGCCGAGCACGGCAACGACCACGCCGACGAGCAAGGCGGACCACCCGGCGCCCAGACCAAGGCGAGCCAGGGCGATGACGAGTGCCTGCAACAAAACCAGCAGCGCGGCGAGCAGACATATCGCGCCGCCCAGCACCTCCACGGCGCCTGCGCCGGTCTTGGTCGCGTTCTCCGATATCTCCGCTCTTAGGAGCCTCGCCTCCGTTTGCACGAGCGTGCTCACCTGCTGCGCCAGATCGGCGACCAATGTGCCGAGACTTGGATTGTCCTCAGTGCTCATTTCTTCAGCTCCGCTGCCTTCCCGGGTATGCCGCCATCGGAACCCCAATTTGCTGGAGCGTTATGCCGGCGCGCGCTCGTTCCCATGCCGGTTTGTCGGGGGTGATCGGACGTTGCCGCGCCCTGCGTCGGGCGGCGCGTGCCGGGCGGCGAAGCCTTCATGAAGCGGCCAAGTGCCAATCCCGCCAGAACCGAACCGGCAAGAAGCGCCCCAGGATTCTGGCGGCCAAAAGACTGGACGTCTTCCAGCACCTGTCCGAACGGCTTCTCTTTCAACGAGGAGGACAGCCGCTCGAGCCCGCTTGCGGCCTCCTGCATGAACTTCGAGGCCGCAGTCTGGTCGCTGTTAGCCAAGTGATTGCTCGCGGCGCGCAGGGCGCCGCCGAAAGCCGAAAGGCTCGATCCGATATCGCGCTGCGTCTGCTCGGCCTTTTCGGAGACGGCCTGCTGGGCTTCGGCGGCATACGCTCCAGCCCTGCGGGCAACCTCGTCGCGGGCATCGTGGAGAGCTTCGCCGGCGCTCTGCGCTTCTTGCCGGATCCGGTCGGAAATGTCGTCCTTCGCTTTGGCAAAGTCGGCGGACTGGGGATCCCGATCATCCTCGCGCTGCATGGTGCCTCCTAGTGAAAGCCGAGGAAGGAAAACACTGCGAGCACAACGACGATCAGACCAATGAGATAGATGACACTGTTCATGATGCAGCCTCCTCGATGCAGTCCGAACTTCCCGCCGGCTGCGATGTTCCCCTGGACGAGCGGCTTTTTAGCAAATTCTCATTTGCTCTCGGGCTTTGCCCTGAAAGCGGCAAGCTCCTGGTCCGGGCAAAGCAGCCGGGGGCGTGTCGGATCGGAAATATCGATCTTGTCCCAGGGAATGCGATAAAGGCCCTCATGGCGCCTCAGCGCGAAGAAGTCGAGCAATGCAGCGCCGATAGTCGAAGCGGACAAGCGCTCGAACGCGGCGAAGATGCCGACATGAAATTCGGTGGCGACGAGGTCGTCGCCGTCCCGCTCGGCGACGATCTCTTCGATATAGCCGATGCTCTTGCCGCGCTCGGAGAATACGGGCCTGCCGGCAAGATGCTCGAGATTTACAGTCGCCATCCTCAGGCTCCCGGGATTCGGCCGACGACATGTTCGCGCAGCCAGTCCTGCCAGGCGAAGATCTTGGTGCGTCGCACGTCGATGTCGAATTCGATGTCGACACCGATGTCGCGCACCTTGTGCCACGCGATCCGGTGCGGCCGTGCCTGGCGCTTGCCGCCAAGCTTTGCCGCGAGCCGCGCGGTCCATCGGCCGGGCCGCGCGCCAAGCCGACGTGCCAGCGCGATCGAGCCAAGCTCGATCGCAATGAGCCTGGGCGGCTTACCCGGCCTCAGCTCGGCGACCAGGCCATCAACCTTGCCGATCTTGACCTGCTCGCGATCGACGACCTGTTTGTCCAGGATATCGCGCAGCAGCTGCATCACGTGCCTCCGAATATCTGCAGCGGAATCGTCACGAGCGCCAGCACGAAGCCGAGCGCGATGACGAAAATCACGGCCGCGTTCGAGATGACGCCGTTGCGATGCTTGCCTACATAGCGGTCGTCGTTCAGCAGGAAGAGGAACGGCACAACCGTCAGCGGGAGGCTGGCCGCTGTCAGCGCCATCGAGAAGATAGTGAGCTTCAACGGGTCTAGACCGAGCGCTATCGGGACCGCGGCGAGGAAGAGCGTCAATGTGTAGATGAGGCTGAATCCGGGATCGTCGCGCGGCTTCAGATCCTCGCCCCAGGTCCAGCCGAATCCCTGCGCGACGAGATAGGCCTGCTGCAAGGCCACTTCGAGCGCAGCGCCGAAGCAGGCGATGGCCAGCGACGCGACGAAAAGGACGAAGCCCCAGAAGCCGAACATCGGAATCAACATCAACGGAAGCTGGTTGTAGTCTTCCACTTCGGTAACGCCATGAGCACCAAGAACCAGCGCCGCCACGATCAGAACGCCCACCGAGATCGTGCCGCCGAAACTCATACCGAGCCCGGCTATCGCCCGATTGGCGCCGAGATAGCTCTTGTCCCACTGATCTTCGATCGCGCCAGAGGAATAGAACATGAAAAGGTAAGGCGATATCGAGGCGCCGAGAATGCTGACGGCCATGAACCAGTATTTTGCCGTGTCGTGCTGCGGCAGGCTGGGCACGGCCCCCACCGCCACCTCTTTCCATTCGGGGCGGAGCATCACGGCTGCGACGACGAAGCAGAGCGTTACCAGACCAAGCATCGACACCCCCTTCTCGATGAGCCCGAATGTGCCTTTCCACAACAGCAGCCAAGCCAGGAAAGCGACCGGCAAGGCCCACCATTGAAAGCTGATCCCCGTGGCAAGCTCGGCGGCGATAGCCACCCCGCCGATCTCGGCGGAAAGCACCAGGAAGTTGACCAGCAGGGTGGCAAGGAGCGGCCAGATGAACGCATTGAAGCCGAACCGTTCGCGGATGCCGTCGGCAATGGTGTGATGGCTGACCGCGGCGAAGCGACCGGCCATCTCGACCAGGAAGATGATGCAGATGGTACCGAGCACCACCGCCCAGATGAGCCGGAAACCGAACAGTGCGCCGGCCTGCGCCGCCGTCGCCATCGATCCGACCTCCAGGAAGCCGCCGACGCTGGTGACGACACCAAGCGAAATCTCCAGCAGCTTCTTCATCGTTTCGGCGAGAAATAGTTTCGATAGGCTGTTGCGAGATCGCCTTGCGCGGCCCGAAGCTCCTGTTGCGCCTGACCGACCTGCGCATCCTGTCCGGCCTCGACCGCGTCCTTGGCCCGCCTTGCCGCATTCGACAGCCGGCTAACAGCGGCCGCCAACGCATCTCGCTTTCCCCGGTCGGACGGAGACGCCGATTCCACTTGCCGGCCAGCGTCGGCGAGTGTCTCGGCAAAGGACTGCAATGCTGAGGACGCATAATGGGACGGCGCTGCGCCGGAGAGCCAGGCGTCGCTCACCAGCACTGCCGCCTGTGCCGTCGAGGCCGCAAGCTTCGATTGCTGGTCAACGGTTTCAGACGAGGAACAAGAGGCAAGCGCCAGCGCCAGCAGGGGCAGGAAGGCCCGGCTCGGCCGGGCAACGGTGCGCAACATCTTCCCCTCGCTGCAATCGCTTCAAATCCCGAAGATAAAGCCGCAGCCACGCGAAAGTTCCTCCGTGTTCGGGATTTGCGGCATCGAGGCTGGCCGGTTCCATGTCCGACTGAGCTCGCAATGTTTCAGCTTTATCGGGACGATCGTGAACGCGACATAGCCAAGACATGGCTTGAGCGCGCCAGAGCCCGCGCAATCTCGCTCACTTAACAGAAAAGCGTCACCGGCAGGCAGGGCGGTGCTGCGTTCGGTCGATGGCCGGCAGCGTAGTTGCGGGAGGATCCAGCCTTCCGTCATGTGGAATATCTGGCGATCGAGTCCGGCCTGGAGAGGCCGGCATTGCGACACGGGTGCGATGCGCGACCATGGCGAGCTGGAAAATCTCGCCACCGTCCTGACGCTTTGACAGGGGCGTGCGCGGCTCCCTGGCCGAGGCCGACCTGATCCCGCTGGGGCTAATTGTCGGACTTCGCTGGCCGATGGCTTCGATCCACAGTCTTGCGTGAACCTTCCGCGGGATCTTCTTGCGGCAAGCGCCGTGCGTCTCGGGCTCAACGGCTTCCAGCGCATCGGCGCCAGCGAACTCTCCTCATCGGGATTCGGTTCCGTCTCCGCATCTTCCTCGGCGGCTCTGTCGAGCACGCGTTGGAGCGTTCATGGAGCACCTCCTCGCATCGACTTAACCGGGCCGTGACGCCGATGTTCCCACAAACTCGAAGCACGGGGAACGAACGGACGGGTGGAAGGTTGCAGATCCAAGACCCGGCGAGGCATTCAGATGACTTCCGACACGACAGCGCTTCACGGCAGCAGGACGGCCCGAACCAGGCAACACTCCTTTTCCAGCCGCCCACCATCTCCATCAACGGCGTGATTGATAGTGAAACGGTCAGCTTGTTCGGTTGTCTGGAACGCGATGTTTCAACACGACGGTCTTGTCGGAACTTCAGGTCCCCGGGCGGATTAGGAAAGAGCGCTGCAGGCGCACGATCGCAACCGCAAAGGAGCGTAAAAATGCCGAAGAAAGCTTCGTCCGCGACCTCGAAGGGCTTGGAAAGCCTCTTCCTGGACGGACTCAAAGACATCTACTATGCGGAAAAGAAAATCTTGAAGATATTGCCAAAGCTGGCGAAAGCAGCACAGTCCGAAAAGATAAGCGCTGCCTTCGAAAAGCACCTGAAGGAAACTGAAGCCCAGGTCGATCGCCTGGAGCAAGTCTTCGACATACTCGGCAAGCCGGCCCGGGGCAAGACCTGCCCGGCCATTGATGGAATCATCGAGGAGGGCTCGGAAATCCTCGAGGAGTACAAGGACGAACCGGCGCTCGACGCGGGTCTGGTGGGCGCCGCACAAGCGGTCGAGCATTACGAAATCGCGCGCTACGGTACGCTGATTGCATGGGCCGAGGAGCTCAGACTCAAGGATGCTCTCCCGCTGCTCCGTCAGACCTTAAAAGAAGAGTCCGACACCGACGAGGCGCTCAACGCTCTCGGCGAGAACGATGCCAATCGACGTGCTCTGCAGGCGGCCTAGCGCCACGACGGAGTTGCAGCGGTCCTGCCGGCCACAGGACCGCTCACGCGAAAGACTGACTGGCTGCCCTCCCGCCCGCGGATGGTCACGAAACGCTTGCCCGTGGCTTGTGTCAAAGCAAGAGTCGTTGTCAGCTAAGGCTGGTTCGTCGAACATTGGGAACTGCGGTCGCTTTGAAGTGAGCCGCTGTTCGCGAGGAACGGGGTCGAGATCGGCGAGGCCGAGTCGCTGGTCGACCTACGTGATCGCCGAGGAACACGATGAAGAAGACCTGAAAGAAACCGACCATGCTTCAGGTCGCCGCAGGTTTCGAGATCTCGCGATAACTGCCCGCAGAAATCCGCCCAAGAATTAGTCTGCAAGTCTGCATGTCCCTTTCACGGAGGCATGCAATTCCTGCCATAAAACGGCGCTGTTGAGGGCGCGCTCGCGAACGGCTGCGCTATCGCCGAGCTAAACCACCTGCGGGGACACGACCCGCGTTTTTTGTAGGCCAAAATCACGAAGCTTCGCGTGTCGTTCCCTATGCTTCCGCGAGCAACCAGCGAGGTACCACCGAAAGTCTCCATCGCCTCGCCCTCAAGACCTGGTCCATAGGTTCAAATCACACCCAAAATCAAGCACTGACGTGGCGCTCGGCACGTCCGACTGCTTAAATGACCCTCCCCGCGCGTTCAGCTCTCCTTCTCGAGCTCCTGAAGAGCATTTCGAATGGCTGCGACTAGCGTCGCTATCGAATAGGGTTTCTGCACCCAGCCCAGCGGTCTGGCCGCTTCGGCTCGAAGCCGCACGTCGCGATCGCTATGGGCCGTCGTAAAGACGCATCGTATGCCCAACTCGCGGTACAATTCCACGGCCGCGTCGATGCCGTCCCGCTTGCCGAGCAAGCGGATATCCATCAGGGCAAGCACCGGCTTGGTCGAGAGCGCCATACTTATCGCCTCATCGGCGCTGGTCGCGAGGCCCGCCAGCGAGAAGCCTTCGGCCAGCAGCCCCGCCTCTACATCCAGCGCGATCAGGTAGTCGTCTTCGACGATCAGAATCGGCTGGTTCAGAGCGGTTTCGGGGTGTCCTCCGCTCACATCATCTCGGGAGAAGACTACCTGCGGCTTGAAGGGCCGATTGATGTCCCCCGCACGGCTCAACTCAGGTATCGCTGCTTTTGGTCGCAAGGCCAATCTCCTGAGGCATCTGAGAAAAAATAATGGTGCATCTGGACGGGCTCCGGCTGACTTCGAACGTCGCGCCGATCTGTCGCACCAGGCCTTCGACAAGTCGCAGGCCCGACGACGACGAGCGCACCGAACTCAGTTCGAAGCCCGGGCCCTCATCCTCGACCACAAGGCTAATCGCTCGGCCGTTCTGTCTGATGCAAACGCGAATGGTTCCATGCTCATTTCCGGGCAAGCCATACTTCACGGCATTGATCAAAAGCTCGTTGATAATAAGCGCCAGCGGCATCGCAACGTCGTTCGGCAGTTGGATCGGATCTGCCTCGCAGACCAATTGAACGGCTGCGGGAAACATCTGTTTTGCTGTCTCGCAAACAGCTCCCAGGAAAGGTTCGGCACCGAAGTTGATGGCATCGGGCGTGTCATAGAGGACCCGCTGAGCGGCAGCCATGGCGGCCACCCGCTTGCTGGCCTCATGCAGAACGGTTTGAGCCTCCGAACTCTTGCTGGTCCTTGCCGCCATGGAAAGCAGGGACTTCAGCATCATCATGTTGTTCTTCACGCGATGATTGAGCTCGTCGAGCAAGATCCGTTGCTGGCTTTCTGCCTGCTTACGCTCGCTCACATCGACCAGCATGTTTATGGCGCCGGTGATGTTTCCCGCGGCATCGCGCATCGGTGTGGGATAGGGAATGAATGGAACCCGGGTGCCATCCGGCCGCTCAGCCACCGCTTCATATCCCCGGATGGGCCGCCCTTCGCGCAGTGAGATGGCCATGGGACACTGATCGTGGGGGAGCGGCGTTCCATCCGGCCAGTAGAGCTTCCATGTCACGCACCATTCGTCGGTGCCAATGACGGGCGTTCGGCCGGCGAGTTGCACCGCCGCTTCATTGAAGTAGGTGATCTTGCCGTCGCCATCCGTGGTGTAGATCGCGGCAGGAATGGCCGCGAGCAGGTCTTGAAGGTGGCGCTCGCTGTCTTGTATCTTCGCTTCCGCTACCTTTTTGTCGGTTATGTTCCGGGCGATTTTGGATGCTCCGACGATATGGCCTGACGCATCCCGCACCGGCGATATTGTGAGAGAGATATCTACCAGCGTTCCGTCTTTGCGGCGGCGAACCGTTTCGAAATGATCGACGAGTTCGCCGTTGCGGATGCGGCCTAATATCAGCGGCTCCTCGTGCTGCCGACCCTCGGGAATGATAGTGGTGATGGGCTTACCGACCATCTCCGCGGCCGTATAGCCGAACAACCGCTCGGCGCCGCGATTCCAGGTCGAGACGACGCCTCTGAGATCCTTGCTTACGATGGCGTCATGGGACGACTCCACGATTGCCGCCAATTGCCGGGTCGCATTCTGTGTCTTGACACGCTCAATGCCGAAGCCGAGCTGGCGTGCAATTGTCCGGGCGACTTCAACCTCTTCGGCCGAGCATTCGTGCGGCTCGTCGAAATAGGCCATGAACTTGCCCAACACACGCCCACCTTCGGTTATCGGAATGAAGCAGACCGCGCCGATGCCTTCTGTTCGGATTGCCTGTCTCAAGCCGTCGGGGAGTTCGGCCTGTTCCACATCGCGCATGCAAATCGGCTGCGGATCGCGGTCTGCCGCAGACCAGGGCGAATGGCCTTCCACGGCGCCTCGATATGCCTTCGACAAGCCCCGCCAGGCGACAAACTTCATGATCCCGCCTTCCAAGAGCAGAACAGAAGCACGCTGACATCTTAGCCCGCGCTGGATCGCGTCGAGCGCCGCCTCGTAGACGTCTTCGCGGGTACGGGCGTGCTGTAGCATTTCCGTTAATTGATGCAGCGCAGCCTGCTCCTCGGCCCTTTGGGCGAGCGTCGCCTCAATCTCTTTCCGCTCGGTGATATCGTGCTGCACCCGTACCGCGTAGTGAAACCGCCCACTGCCGTCGTAGACGCTGGAAGACGTCACGACAGCCCAAAAAAGCGACCCGTCCTTGCGCACGAACCGCTTCTCGATCGTGTAGCTTTTGATCTCGCCGGCGACCTGTTGGCGATATTTCATGCGATCCGCCTCGACGTCGGGAGGAAAGGTCCGATCGAAAATAGATCGGCCAACAAGCTCCTCCTGCGTACAGGCCAAAAGACGGCACAAATGTCCGTTCACCCGCAGCAGCCGGCCTTCGGCGTCAGCTTCCACGATTCCCACACCAGCGCTGTGATAGGTCAGGGCAAGCCGCTGCTCCTGTTCGCGCAACAACTCTTCCGCTTCGACCTTCTCAGTCACGTCGATGGTGATGCAGCGCGTATTGAGGAACTGACCACCAACCGAACGCACATTCGATGTTATCTCGACCCAACGCATGGAGCCTTCTTTGGCGCGCAACCTCGCACGATAATGTCGAAGCTGCTCATCCCGAGAAAGGCGGTGCAAAATGTCTTCGATCGCGGCGGGATCGGCGTGGAATTCGCGGATGTTCCGGCCGATGTATTCCTCTGCGGCATAGCCGAGCAAGTCCAGTTCGGCTCTATTGGCGCGCAAAATCGTGCCATCATTCGCGACCAGGTGGAGAGCCACGGCTGCATTCTCGAAGAAATCTTCCATATCGCTGCCGGGGAGCAGGACCGCACGGGGCCCTTCGACGTCCCTTTCATCGGCGAAGGATTTCGCGCCAGAAATGCTGGAGGGCAAAGCTCGTTGTTCCATGAAAGATTGAATTCCCCTAAACGCAGCTTAACACTCGATTTCACAAGAGGTTCCAACGGGCTGCACAATTCACCCGGCCATTAACGGCAGGTGTTATGCTGGAAGGCGTTCGCGGGCGCCGGACCAGCAAATCCGGCGACTCGATGATGCCGCTATTTTTCGAGCCGTCGCAGCACGCTTGCACGGCACCGCGACCTGACGCTTATCCAGACCTATGCGGAAAGCAGCCAGTCAAAGATCCGGTTCCCGGCTTGGCTTTGCCGAGAAGCCGCCCGCTCCAAGGACATGCGCAACGGATGCTGCGGAGCGTTAATATTCTTCTGGACGCTAGTACAAGCCGCTACATATTTAACGATCGGGCAGCTGTCGGAGACCTTCTAGGCACACGACTGCCGACCAAAGGGATGATCCGCTGATTTCGGGATGGAGAAAGGCCGTGGAAGATCGCGCCGGCTCGCTGCCCAACGTAGCTGACTTCGTCATTCACAAGGTTCTGGATACGTTGGAATACTCCGACCGCGGCGCGGTGATCACGATGGTCGATCCGCAGGGCGCACGCATCCGTCTCCACGTCACCATCGTCACCGGGGAGTTGCTTTGCGAACACATTGCCGAAGCGCTGGAGCAGCGATACGGGAAATAGAACGTCTACTTCAACAGCGTCATCGTCCTGTCGACGGCGCGATGCAATAGTCAGCCCAATTGTCGATCAGGAAGTCGGCGATGAACGACGGCCGGTCAATCACCTTTTTCACATCGCGAACCGCCGAGTTGGGGCAGACGAAAATGTAGCTGGTGGGCAGCGTGAATTCGCCCTGGCCCGCATGGTAGAAAATTTCCCGAGCTCGGTGACGAACTCCGCCTTGCCCAAGGGCGATTTCAGGTGCTTACACTGATAATTGTGCCATTCGCCGTCGTAGCGTTGTTGGACAGGAATCCGACGGCGGCGCGACCCATGTCCGCTGATCGCGTGGGACGCTCAAATCCGATATAGCTGCTTTCGAGGCGTGCGAACCACTTTTTGATTAAATCTTCCAGTTCGCTGTCGGTCAGATTCAGGACAAAGCGGTCTTCGTTAAACGGCATTGTGCGCTATTCCACCTTCGCACAAGAAGTGGCGAATATTCTTTTCGTTCTCAAGCTGTATTCGCCCAAGGTGACGCGGCGGCGGGGATTATATAGGGGCGCTTCAAGCGCAGCGAGCGCTCTCAATGCGGCTGACGCCGGCAAACTCGTATTCCAGTTCCCAAGCTCGAAGCGGACGGGGTTGGCCGCCAGTTGCCAATCTCGGCAGGCCAGTTCGAAGGCCTGCCGTTTTGCGCCTCGCGTCCGCAACCGCCAGACGGCTTGCGGGCCCAAGCCATGGTGCTGCCGACACCGCTCCTCGCCTGGCCGATCAAGGCAGCGGAAACTCATATGGGCCATTCTCATTTCGATGATGTTAGCCGAGGGCGAGCCGCGTTGAATGCGGCAAGAACTTGAGCGCCTATCCGACGTAGCGCGGACGGCCGCTTCAACGCGCTCGGTGGGTTGCTGACCCGTCGGTCTTTCGACTGGGAACCGGTCAGTCCGGCATCGAACTGCTGACGTTGGCTTAGCCCCAGAAGCGTTAATCATGCATCGCCTATTTCGAAAGCGGCGCTACCGCAGCTGCTCGCTCGAACTCTGTAATGGAGCACGCAGGCGGCCGACCGTAGGCGTCCAGCAGAGCATTCCAGAATCGCAGCAGGAGCGCGCGCCGTTCATCCGGCGTCCAAATCTCCAGCTCTTCGTTCACGTCCACCCAAGGGCTCACAGCCGGGAAGCGTTGCGTTTGGTATTGGCCAGGCAAGACAGTCCCGGTCAGATCACCAGCGCCAAGTTTGATTCCGATCGGACCCTTGCCGCCCATCGCCCTGATGGCGGCGACGTCTCTTACTCACGGGGATTTCTTTCCCACGTCTCTTGGCGAGCAATGCATGGGAAAATGGGCTCTGTTCGTTCGATTGTCTTCCCTTTGCATGGTTATTGATTTTCCTCTCGCAGGAACATGATGCGGTCGCCGCTGGCGAAAGCTCTCGCGCCGCGTTCCACTTCCACTTGAAATATCTTCGTCGAGATCGCCTGCAGCGCGCATGCGCTCGCGTGCTGCCTGGTTGAGCGCGCGCACCTCGTCGTTGTGTGGGTGAGAATGATCCGGCTTGCCTCAGGCTGCGTCTGCCTGTCGCGATCCCAGCGTTCGACCAGACCGCTGCGCGCGTCGTCCCGAGTCGCCGCCTGACGCACCATGCCTTGCGCCTCATAGGCGTCGATCGCTGCGCCGATCCTGCCGGTTGCCAAATCGCAGGTGGCATCACGCTGCCAGTCCTCGCGCTGCTTGCGCACCTGGCCGATTTCGACGCCGCAGTGACGTTCGTGGATCGAACGGAACGCAGCACCCGCCTCGATCGCGTGCAGTTGCTGTGGATCGCCGACCAACCATACGGGGCATAGCGCTACTCATCCAAAGTGGCCGAGACTCTCGGCTCGAGTTCTCCAACGCCTCTCGCGGCGCGGGCGCGGCCGGAGACCTCCCAACAAAGCGGCGCGGACGATTCCACGCCCGGCATTCACCCAACTTGGTGGCTGATTGAACGTTCCATTAGCGATTGCTTGACTAAACCGCTGCCCGCTCCAGACTCCCTTTATGGCGAAGGGCGGCATCAAAGTCGGCGACGAGGTCGCCATCACCGCTAAGGTGCGGGGTCGCGTGACGGAGATCGCGTCAGCGTGACGATCCCCTCATACGACTTTCCCCACTCGATTATCGACCGAACGACAAAGATCACGCATGGCCAGGAGATCGAACTGACCGGCGACGTCACCCATGTCGACGAAGCGAAGGTCACGGTCAACCTGGGCATTCCCGTTACGGTCAACGCCGATACGGTAAGGCTGGTCATGCGCAACGTCCCGCCGAAGCGGAAGACTCCTCTGATGGACAAGGCGACATGACGAAGCTTTCGGAGCTCGGCCCATTCGAAGCTCACCTCAACGGAAGGATTTGCGAGCACGAAAGTGAGTATTTCTACCGCTGCCCCCGGTGCGGTCAGATGGTGGATGAGCGGGACGCGCGGCAGGTGGTCTGGCACTCTTTCTCGGAGCATCGGCGGCTGATCATCGATGGTGAGGCGCCTCACTTGCCATAAGCGACGAATTGTAGCTGGCAGCCGAAGCGTGCAGGCCAAAAAAACTGGCAACCGACGGCGGCCGTTTGAGGCGCCCCCATTCGAGCGCCTGCCGGCTGAACCTAGCCATCCTGCTCCTGCGGTAGGCCGTCGGTTAGATCGTAGAAATCGGACTTCGAGCCGACGAAAATATGCTTGGCAAGGCGCAGGCCGGTCGGTCGGTCAAGGGTTCCAGCAGCGACGAAGGTTTCGATGCCCGGAGCCGCCTTCCAGAATAGATTACCACCGCAGCGCGAGCAGAAGCCCCGCTCGACGTCATCTGACGACCGGTACCAACTGAGAGTCGACGACGCTTGCAGTCGGAGATCCTCCGAGCGACAGGCCGCCATAGCCGCGAAGTTGCCGCTTGTGCGGGCGCATTGGGTGCAGTGACAGGCTATAGGCTGTGCAAGCTCGCCCGCTATTTCGTAACGCACAGACCCGCATAGACAACGACCCGATGACATGGAGACCTTACCCGCAGAGGAAGATATTGTTCCATGAAGTTGCAAGCTATTAGAGTCATGGGCTGAAGTAGCGGCCGGAGTCTAAGGCGTCTTCTGAATCCGCTCGCGGCTACGGCGAAAGGCTTCAGATAATGTAAATCGCATACGCCGCTCGACCAGCTTGGGTTGCTAGTCAGCCAAATCGCTCCGCTCCAAAATGCGCACAAAGTAGCTGATCAGGCGGCGGGATCGCTGTCGCTCAGATTGGAAGAACCTTCGGCATTAGAGGATTGGTTGAGTTGGGCCATCTGCTTTGCCTGGGGCGCGCGCCGTCATGTTCTGTTCCTCGAAGGCAACCCGGCCACGTATCTCTGATTGTGCGGGCGAAGCTTCCGATTGGCCGGCCGGTGACTAGCAGGATAGAAAACGACTTGGCCGACCAGACCCAAACAACGAGCTAATCAACTTAACCGCAGACATCGTCTCCGCATATGTCGGCAACAATCCCCTCCCCGTATCGGGGCTGCCCGACCTCATTGCTTCTCTCGATACCTCGCTGTCCGGCATTCGCCAGCCAAGGCACCAGAGCAACCTGCGTTGGCGCCCACGGTCAATCCGAAGCGATCGGTGCTCCCCGACTACATCATCTGCCTCGAGGACGGGAAGAAGTTCAAATCGCTGAAGCGGCATCTTGCGTTGCACGGCCTGACGCCCGACGACTACCGCGAGAAATGGGGCCCTGGCTTGTTACTATCCGATGGTAGCGCCAAATTATGCCGCGCAGCGGTCGGCACTGGCGAAGGCGAGCGGACTCGTCGCAAGCCTGGGGCCAAGCCAGGGGGATCGCCGGTAAAAAGCGCTCGGGCCGGTGATTGTACGGGTCGTCGTTGCGTGGGCGACTGCGGCGCATCCGGCCCGGTCTGCATCGACGAATTGAACACTGTTAGAAGCTGGAATCGCCGTTCCGCTACGCCCGCGTCAGCCACCCGCTGAAACGTTGCTGCTCCGCGCGGGTGTGTATCATTTTAATACAATCCTCAATTTGTAGACTCCTGCGATTGGCGGCTATTGGTTCTGGCCGTCATTTAGGAGGGAAAAGCCGCGCGGGAGGAATACCAATGACCATCCAAAAGGAAGACTATCGAACCAACAGAGCCGACTATGCCATCGCATCGATGCAAGGCCAATCGGCCGCTTTTGATGCTCGCCATGAGAGACGGGAAAGCAAGAAATCCCTGTGGCTGAGAGATCGGCGGCTCGCCAGATTGGCCGAAAATCCGTGTGAAACCGTGCCAGGATCAAGAGCCAGACGGCGCGGGAATTAGCGCGCTGGTTGTCGTTAGCCGGTGCCGTGTCTCGCCCCCGAGACCCATCGGCTAGGCCCGGCGTTTGCTGGCAGCTGCCAGCCTGCCGGGCCGCTCCTGCTGTCCTTTGCTCATCGCGCCAGATCACCCGCTTCTCCCACCGGATTTCGACAAGCCGCCGAAAGCGGATCGTGTGGGCCTGCTCGCCGGTCGCGTGAAATAGCTGCGCGCTCATCCACTCGCGGCCGCCGCACTTCTGACAGCGGGCTTTGCCCCTCACCTCGTCGATCGTGACGTTGCCGATGACCTCTCGCAACTCGATCGGCTTGTAGTAGCGCGTGATGTTGCAGCGGGCGCAGCGGATCCCCGCCACCTGCCCTGCGTCGTGGGCATGCGACAAGGTCCAGGGAGCACCTCTCGGCCACTTCTCGGGTTGCTCAGGCATAGGAGTGAAATGCGGAACGCAATCCTGTGTGGTCAAGGGATCCCTTGACATTTTGTTCTCTTTTCGTTCACTGTCTCTCAATTGCGACGAAAGGAGCCCGAGATGCTGCATAAACCGCTGCGCAAGCCGCCTCACATGCCAACTGGTGTCTCTATCGCAATGATGGACGACGGCATAACCAAGGTCGGGGTCTTAACGCTGCAGACGATCGGCGAGGATGTCGAAATTGCAATCAACCTTGAAGCCGTCGCCGTCATGACCAAGGCGCTTAACGCCTTGGCTCAGGAGCTCCGCAAATAGAGGGCATTGGGCCGCCGCGTCGACGCAATTGCTTGCGGTTTTCGCAACTCACGTTTTTCGGCCGCAGTCGGCTTATCCACTGTCAATATGCGTTACATATATTAGCAACTGCTTGACTAAGACGCCGGCCGCCCCAGAATCCCAGAATGGCGAAGGGCTCTTTCAACATCGGCGACGAAGTCGCCATCACAGCGACGCTGCGCGGGCGTATGTGACCGAAGACCGGATCAGCGTGTCGACCCCAGCTACGACTTTCCCCATTCGGTAATGGACAGGACGTCGAAGGTGAAGCACGGCCAGCCAATCGAGCTGATAGGCGATGTCACCCGCGTCGATGAGGGCAAAGTGACAGTCAATCTCGGCCTTTATGCTTAGCGCAATGCAAGGGAGGGGCGGCCCGCCGTGATCGTTGCTCAGATGATAAACGACTTCGTCACGGTGCAGGTATCCGGGAGCCATTTGCGATAGGTGCATTGCCGAAGCCCTGCGTCTCAGCTCTCATGCGCATGCCGCCCAGACCACCGAGGCGTTGGGGACCACTTCGGATTTCACCCGACAGCGCGGGCGGTGCGCCAGATGCTGTAGCGAAAGGACAGTGACAGTCGCGCATCAGGATAAATAAGCGGGCCGTCCAATCCGGGTGATCTGCAAAGCCCGTCGCAGCTAATAAGCGTAAGCAACCGGCTTTTCTGCGATGGGTGGTGAGCGGCTACACCCCGTAGAGATTGACCACTTGCCGACTCAGATGCGCGGATTTGGTTGCAGACAAATCAAACGAAAAAGCCGCCGCTCGCTTGAGTTGACTAACACCCTTCGGTGGTTGTTTTCATCTGGCCCGGGGCTGCTGATTTCGCGCTGGTATCTTGCTGGCCCGGAGCCGCCTGTTTTGCGCTGCCGGTCTGTTGGCCAGGTGCACAATCCTTTGCCGAATTGGAATTGGTGCCGCTAGTGGTGGTGGAGTCGGTGCCTTGAGCGCTGGGCATTGTCGTCGTGTTTGAAGAAGATCCACTCGTGGTAGTGCTGTTGGTCTGGGCCAAGCCCAGCCCCGTGGACATGGCCATTATCGCTGATGCTAAAAGTATCTGCCTCATTGTTCTCATCTCCTTGGAAGCTGCAACGTCCCTTCTGTTGCATAACATCGAGACAAGCGGGCGGTTCCAGATCCGCAAGTGCCTGGGGACTGTCAATGCCGATTTTTCAGGATTGCGCTTCGCGGAGCAAAGCGGTCCAGTCCGTCCCAATCAGATGTATTAGCTCAGCGGCCCGCTGCTCCGTGATCCCGGTCTCTTTTGCCAGCCTCTCGGCCAGCTGCCGCTTTGCAACGCGCGCTCGTATCGGTAGTGTCTCAGTTTGAAATTTTGACGTTGGTTAAAATTGTCGGGACCGTTGCGCGGTCGCCGCATTAACCGGGGAAGCGGTCGCTCCTTTCAGGGGTGTAGCCGCTTACGAAATCGCAGGAAGCCCGCCGCTCGACTGGGTAGCGGCGGGCTTTTCGTTCCCTGGATCTCCTGCAATCGTTCTTCCGTAGCGTCATCTAATCGACCTGCGGTTGTTAGGAGTTGTCCGCAGCGCGCTTCTTACATGGACCGCGTGCCCGGCTTCGGCGCAACGGCGTCCATTTTCTCGCAAAGGTCTTCCATCGACCACAAAAGTGAACGTGCTTGCTATTTTCCCGGTGTTTCGCTGCTGCCTTCTTAACGATCTCGGCGCCGCTCTGGCGTCATGTTCTCGGCGCGCTTCTTTCCGCCCTTGGCACCTAGCGCCTTGGCGCGGGGTCTTTATGATGGGCGACGCGTGTTTGCGCCGACTGGCAGCACTGCGGCCGCGGTGAAGCGGCAGCTGGCGGCCACGGAGAAGGCGTTATGATCGTCGTTCCGGCCGGCGTGAAAGTGCATCTGGCTTTGGGTCACACCGACATGCGCAAAGGCTCGATGGGCTCGCGACGCTGATCCAGGAACATCTGAAGAAGGAGCCGTTCTCGAGGCATCTGTTCGTGTTCCGCGGCAAGAATGCCTGGCTGCTGAAGATCCTGTTCTGGGATGTCACCGGTCTTTGTCTGTTCACCAAGCGCATGAACCACGGACAGTTCATGTGGCCGAGCTGGCGGCTCGGTGACGCTGTCGCCGGCACAGCTGTCGGGTTGGCCGAACGTCTGCAATGTTTGGGAGTAGAGGCTGGGCATCCGGGAGAAGTCTAATACCGGCACTCACCCTGGCAGTCGAGATTGCGGATGCGGTAGCAGCAGCAAAAAAGCGGCAGCGAGCTTCCTTTGATGTGAAATCCAAGGCAGAAGAACTGGCGAGGACTCACCCCAACGCGGGGGCCAGCGTCGGTGATGTCACAGATACTCTCGAAGAGGAGAGCTTGGCCGCTGGCATCATACCGATATCTGAACCGCGCCATTAGGCCGCGCTCAATCGAGCAGCATGCGTTCCTCTTTAGCGGCAGCCTCGATCGTTCTCGACGGCGCCCGCGTGTTTCGTTCGGGCTTTGCCGGAATGCGGCTCGTCGCTGAGAGGCATTTCTCTTCCTGGTAGAGCAGGTGTGGCGCGGGAGGCCCGGCCTGTCGGCGACCTTCCGCGCCACATGTCAGCTCTTGATTTCGATGCGCTTTGCCTGTGATTGCGCTTTCGCGGTCTTCGGCAGCCTCACCGTCAACACACCGTTTTTGAAGCGGGCGTCGACCTCGCCCTCCTCGACTTCGTAACCGAGGGGGATGCGCCGCTCGAAGCGGCCGTAGTAGCGCTCCGAGAACTGCCGGTCCCTGTCCTCCGTTTCGGAGCGCTTCTCGCCCTTCAGCGTCAGCACGCTGTCATCGAGCAGCACTTCGATGTCCCTTTCCTCCAGACCGGGAACCTCGGCCGTCACCTTGATCTCCTTCTCGCCGTCGGAAATCTCGACGCTCGGCCAGCCGCTGCCGAATGAAGATGGCGTACCGAAGGCCGGTACCGCAGGGCCGAAGCCGCGGAAAGCGTCGTCGAACAGGCGGTTCACCTCGCGATGCAACGAGAGAAAGGGGTCGCGCTCGTCATCGCGAAACAAGCTCGGAAGCCGGCTATTTTCCCGTCTCCAAGGGATCAGATCACGTACACTCATTGTTGTTCTCCTTTCTGTTGATTGGATTTGACCAATCGTTTCGCGACGGCACCGGGCGAGGCCCGATGCCGCGCGCGCAAGACCATCAGCGAGCTCTCAGGCGACCTGCCTCTCAGCTTCGATCTTCCGGTTCGCCGCGACCTTCGGCATCGTCTTGTCGGATGCGATTTCGATCCTGCGCGGCTTCATCTCTTCGGGAATCTCGCGCTTGAGATCGATCGTCAGCAAACCATTGACGAGACCGGCGCCGACAACCTTGACGTGATCGGCCAGTTCAAAACGGCGTTGGAAGGCTCGGCCGGCAATGCCGCGATGCAGGTAATGGCTGTTGTCCTCGCCGACCTTCTGGCCAGACACCATGAGCATGTTCTGCTCCTGCGTGACGGTCAGTTCGTCTTGGCTGAATCCGGCGACCGCCATGGTGATGCGGTAGTCGTCCTCATCGGTCTTGGCGATGTCATAGGGCGGCCAGTTGTCGATCGGCTCGCCTCTGCTCGCAGCCTCGAGCGCGTTCAGCATGCGGTCGAAGCCGATGCTCGACCTGAACAGAGGGGTAAAGTCGAATGTCGTTCTCATAGCTACATCCTCCATTGAGCAATATAGATACGAGGAGCGCCAAGGATGCGGCGCTCCTTGACCTTCGCTGGCCCTTTCAGGCGCCAGCAAAATCGATCTGGGAATTCAATTCCACCGCGTCAAGAGGCAGAGCGGCAATCATCATGGCGCCCGAAGGCATCGCCGGGCCGATCGGGCTGCTGGCTGCCGATGGGGAGGTTCAACGGTTTTGACGCCGGCCATGCGGCAACCTTGACACGGCATGGGCGGCCAACCATCTCGACAAGGGGCGTTCGCCGATGGCGCCGCCCGATTGCTTGCTCGCAAAAAGACTGGAACAACAAACGGAGGAAGTGATGAACGACGTTCGGTTTCCCGAACCGGTCAAGCTCGAATTTCCCGCCACTTCGCGCAAGGTCGCCAGCAGCTTCGAGGCATTGGAATGCCTGGATCAGCAATGGCCTGAATGGGCGCAGGGACGCAGCTGGCGCGCCGCAGAGCGGGCCTGCCGCGACGCGCTGGATGGCTGGCGCAGCGGCCGTGAGGCTTATAACGCTTTCAAGAAAGCGGCGAAACGGGCCGGCCTGATACCGGCAGATGGCCATTCCGCGCTCCGCAAATGCCGTCCGAGGAGGACGACCGGAGGCTTGCGATCTGACGCCACGCTCAGTGGATGGCAATGATCCCGTCGACGGCGCGCAATTCCGAAGGTTGGATGAGGCGATGGTGGGCGACTCGCACGGAATGCAGCGCGCCCACCAGTTCACGCTCCCAATAGCCCAGGAATTCTTGCAGCTCCGGAAACTCCGGCGCCAGGTCATATTCTTGCCAGACGTAGAGCTGCAGCAGGCTCGGGTGATCGGGAAGATGGTAATGGATCTCGGCGGTGGTCAGCCCGTAGCCAACCATCTGCAGTCGGCACTCCCTGCTGACCGCGTTGACCATATGCTTCTCCTTACGATTTCATGCGTCCAGTCGGTCAAACATGTGCCGACGATCGGTTGCCGGATATGGCGTCGCAGCCTCGACATCGAGTTTGCACAAGGCATCCATAATCTGGTCCAAGGTTACCGGCCGCTCGGTACCCGGCGGCTGACGCAGCGCTGGCATGGATTCCACAGCGCAGGCATCCGAAGCCCGGGACGACAGAATCGCCCGCTTTTCCTGACGATCGAGCGTCTCGTCCTTCAAGACCTCGTCAGGATGCTTGAAATGCCTGGCCGGGGCCAGCAGGCGATCGAGCGAATAGTCGGATGTTTCGGGGGCAAGAGAGGAAATTATCGGCGAAAACGTCTGGTGGTTCATCGATGTCCTCCGTCTGCAAAAACTCCTCGAATAGCGTTCGTGTTCCAGGCTGCCGTCCCATGGGCAGCAGCAGCGATAATTTTGTCTGCGAGTCGCGAAAATTCAAGCGGCAAAATCTCCCGTTCGAACGAAATAGCTGCACGATAACAGTCTGTTGGCACTCTCATATGCCGAGTGCCAATTTTTTTGCATAGGCCCCTTGAAACCCGAAAATCCCAAAACTAGCTCGATATGCGCGCGATGCCCGAGAGGGTCGCGTCGCCCCGCACCGGCCGATATTGCCGGTCCGGTGCGGGGGAACCTCAAAACCTGTTTGTCCTTGAAGGAGAACGACATGGCGTTCCGTCCATTGCATGACCGTATCCTGGTCCGCCGCATCGAAGCCGACGAAAAAACGGCGGGTGGCATCATCATCCCCGATACCGCCAAAGAAAAGCCGAGCGAAGGCGAAGTCATCGCCGTCGGCTCTGGCGTTCGTGACGACGGCGGCAAGCTGGTCGAACTCGACGTGAAGGTCGGCGACCGAATCCTGTTCGGAAAATGGTCCGGCACCGAGATCAAGCTGAACGGTGAGGACCTGCTCATCATGAAGGAGAGCGACGTGATGGGCGTGATCGAGCAGACTGCCACAATGAAGAAGGCCGCCTGAGGGCTATTTCAAACAGTCAACCAGTCAATGAAAGCTGCCTAAAGAGGAGTTATCCAATGGCTGCCAAAGAGGTGAAATTCCATACCGAAGCCCGCGAGAAGATGTTGCGGGGCGTCGACATTCTCGCCAACGCCGTGAAAGTGACGCTGGGACCAAAGGGCCGCAACGTCGTCATCGATAAATCGTTCGGCGCGCCGCGCATCACCAAGGACGGCGTCACCGTCGCCAAGGAGATCGAGCTCGAGGACAAGTTCGAGAATATGGGCGCGCAGATGGTGCGCGAAGTGGCATCGAAGACCAACGACATCGCCGGCGACGGCACGACCACGGCAACGGTTCTTGCGCAAGCGATCGTCAAGGAGGGGGCCAAAGCCGTGGCCTCGGGCATGAATCCCATGGACCTGAAGCGCGGCATCGACAAGGCCGTCGACGCAGTGGTCGCGGAGCTGAAGGCCAACGCCCGTAAGGTGACGAAGAACGACGAAATCGCGCAGGTCGGCACCATATCGGCCAATGGCGATGCCGAGATCGGCCGCTTCCTGGCTGAGGCCATGGAGAAGGTCGGCAATGAAGGCGTCATCACGGTCGAGGAAGCCAAGACCGCCGAGACCGAGCTCGAAGTCGTCGAAGGCATGCAGTTCGACCGCGGCTATCTCAGCCCCTACTTCATCAACAACCAGGACAAGATGCGCGTCGAGCTCGAGGAGCCCTACGTGCTCATTCATGAGAAGAAGCTCTCCAACCTGCAGGCCATGCTCCCGGTGCTTGAAGCGGTGGTGCAGTCAGGCAAGCCGCTGCTGATCATCGCCGAGGACGTCGAGGGCGAAGCGCTGGCCACGCTGGTCGTCAACAAGCTGCGCGGCGGTCTGAAGGTCGCGGCCGTCAAGGCTCCGGGCTTCGGCGACCGTCGCAAGGCCATGCTCGAGGACATCGCCATCCTCACCGGCGGCACCGCGATTTCGGAAGACCTCGGCATCAAGCTGGAGAATGTTACGATCCAGATGCTGGGCCGCGCCAAGAAGGTAGCGATCGAGAAGGAAAACACCACGATCGTCGACGGCGTCGGCCGCAAGGAAGAGATCCAGGGCCGCATCGCCCAGATCAAGGCGCAGGTCGAGGAGACCACCTCGGACTACGACCGCGAGAAGCTGCAGGAGCGGTTGGCTAAGCTCGCCGGCGGCGTCGCGGTGATCCGCGTCGGCGGCTCGACCGAGGTCGAGGTCAAGGAACGCAAGGACCGTGTCGACGACGCGCTTCATGCGACCCGCGCGGCTGTCGAGGAAGGCGTGCTGCCCGGCGGCGGCGTCGCACTGCTCAGGGCTGCAAAGGCGCTCGATAACGTGGCTGTCGACAATGCCGACCAGAAGACCGGGGTCGAAATCGTTCGCCGCGCGATCGAAACCCCGGTGCGCCAGATCGCCGAGAACGCGGGAGCCGAGGGCTCGATCATCGTCGGCAAGCTGCGCGAGAAGGCGGAGTTCGGCTGGGGCTGGAATGCCCAGACCAACGAGTTCGGCGATCTCTATACGCAGGGCGTTATCGACCCGGCGAAGGTCGTGCGCACCGCGCTGCAGGACGCCGCCTCGGTCGCGGGCCTGCTCGTCACCACGGAAGCCATGGTGGCCGAAAAGCCTAAGAAGGAAGCACCGGTCCCGGCGATGCCGGGCGGCGGCGGAATGGATTTCTGAGCGCCGGCAGACTCGCTCCCCACTTGGGGAGCGAGCATCGCCTGATCGATTGGGGAGAGTATCATGAATGTGATGACCGGCGAGGTCCGGCCCCCGAAAGGCAGCTAGGCGCCGCCGCATACCACGCGCAGGCCGTGAAACGAGTGGTCCAAAATGGCAATATGTTGACAGCGGCAAAACCGTTCCGTCGAAGCACGGCGCGCGGCCGCTGTTCCACCGGGTTGGCAGACAGAAAAGCAGGGGCGGTGCTGGCGATCAACCGAGGTCAAATTCCGGACTGCCTTTATGCGACTTTCATTTTCAAAGCCTAGACATTCCCACCGAATACTACCAACGATTGCACACAGGCCGCGATGGCGCGTCGGAATGCCTTTGCTCGGATTTTAGGAATATTTTCACAATTTAAGTCAACTCCGGGTGGGAAGCTCGATCGTGACAACGACGGCATACCGTGTGAGAGTTTATGCTGAGCGTCGCAGGAACGAGTGCAATGCGAGCGCTATTTCTATGGCGCCGCAAGCGCGCGGCACGCACCGTCTGGGCCGAACGTGCCTGGCGCTTTCACCGTCATAAACTTGCTGGTCTGTCCGCCCATGTGGACGCGTGCCGCATGCGTACATGAAATGCGACAGACCAGCGCGCCTACAAAGGCGCGGGAGGATGGTTACGATTCATCTCGGCTGATGCGCAGGGTGGTTTGGCCCTCGATAAGGGTGCGCCCGCAACCCTTTGCGAACTCCTCGTAGCCTTCAACGATTCGCCCTACCAGCCCTCTGCCCCTCCTCATAAAAGTAGCGGAAGTCGGCTTCGCCATAGATGAAGTTCAACTCGTAGATGTGGCTTTCGTTGTCATCGAACATGCCCCAAGCCATACAGGCGTAGTCCTTTTTTGCCGAGGACGAAGTTCGTGATATCGCCCGGTTTGGGACGCATTGTCTGATTTTCCATCGGAGGTATTTCTTTGAATGGGGGTAGAAACGCGTAGATCTCATAGCCCTCAAAGATTGCGTGCCTGGTTTTTGTCACGAACGGAACCTTGAGCGACTCCCAGATCGCAGCGCACCGCCTTGGCGCACGATCTGGGTACGGAATAGCTTTTGCAGTAATGTTGTAATCTGGCAGTTCGACAAGTAGCTTCATTGCTCTCTCCGTTGATTTTGAGCACCGATCCGCCGGGTTTACCCTCGAAGTCTTGTCGATAGGGCTCCACCCGACCGAAGACCATCTAATACACTTATACTTCGGCTGCGTAGCGTCCACTACACACAACGAGTTATTCCCACATCAACGCCAATGTTTTGCCCGGTAATATATCCGCCTTCGTCTGACACAAGGAAAGCAATCGTTCCTGCTATCTCTTCCACATTGCCGTAACGCTGCATCGGAATTCGGCTACGAAATTCCTCCTTTTCAGGCAGGCTGTTTATGAATCCCGGCAGCACATTGTTCATGCGGACGTTGTCGGCCGCATATTTATCGGAGAACAGCTTTGTGAAAGCGGCCAAGCCTGCACGAAAAACGCCGGAGGTTGGAAACACCGGGTCTGGCTCGAAAGCAGCAAAAGTCGAAATGTTGACGATTGCTCCAGAGCGTTGCTTCTGCATGATCGGCGCCACCAACCGGCTCGGACGAACTGCACTGAGGAAATAAACCCCCATGCCATTGTGCCAGTCATCATCGCTGATCTCCAGCACCGGACCGCGCGGGCCATGCCCAGCGCTGTTGACGAGAACATCGATCCTGCCCCATTTTTGCATGACACGGTCGACAAGGTTCTGGAGATCATCCGTTGACAGATTTGAGCCCGTGACACCGACGCCACCAAGTTCTTGGGCCAGCGCCTCGCCCTTACCCGATGAGGACAAATCGCCACGGCGTAGCCGTTCGCCGCAAGCTTTTTTGCAACAGCTGCTCCCATTCCACTGCCACCAGCCGTGACGAACGCGACTTTGCCAGACTTCATTTTATGTCTCCGCATCTGAACTTGAGTTGGTCACATCATCAGGCACATGTGCCCAGTTGACCAATCATCACTCGTCGTATGAGACAGGGGAGATTCTACAGGCTCGTGATTGTTGCGAAACCGCCTTTGCAAGGGCTAAGAGCGGCATCACGGTATTCGGCGGGGCTCAAAACGCGCTGTTTGCAGCACTGATGACCGTTGCGGGGGGTCGGAGATGAAATCCTGCATTTGGAACCTTGGTACGCGACCTACGAGGCTACAATTCAGGCGGGGTGCTATCGCGCGTCCCGTCTCTCTAGGAGACGGACAGCGGAAACTATCGGAAAAGCACCTGCTTGCTGTGACCACCCCGCGGACACGAGCGATCCTCCTGAATTCGCCCAAAAACCCAGGCGGCTAGTGCCGCTCGGCCTTGCGATGGCTGAGATCCGATCAACAGTGCTTGCGGGAGCCCAATTGCGACAGCGGATGCTTTCAGGTGTGATCAAAACGCGGCATGGACCGCGGCTAAGTGGCACAACTGGCGATTTAGTTGCATTTGTGCAACTCATCGAAAAATCGACTGTAACATTTGATCACGATTTGCGAAAAGCCGCGGTCATTTTTCCGGCTGCTCACTATACCCTCCAACCATGGGCTTTTCCATGGGTCGGAGAATTCCCATGTCAAATCGCCTCGAAATGCAACTCACCGCAATTGCGGAACTTCGTGCATCACCGTTTGCCGTTCGCAACCATCCGCGCGAAAAAAGCCGCAAATTGGCCGCCCACATGCGGAAGTACGGCCAACTGCTTCCGCTGCTTATAGAGAGCGGGGGCTTCATTGTCGACGGGCATCTGCGCCTTGAAGTTGCTCGCGAGCTCGGACTCAGCCATCTCCTAACCATCGATGTCTCACATCTTGCGGAGGTGGATAGACGCGCCCTTCGCTTGTCGATTAATCGCCTTGCCGAGGATGGCAAGTGGGACCGAAAGGCTCTCGGGTCCGAACTCAGACATCTGATTGAAGTCGGTTACGATTTAGACCTTACAGGCTTCGAGACAGTCGAAATCGAAACTGCCATCGACGTTCTTGATGATGCGCCTGGTAGTGAGGAGCATCTTGATGCCAGGATGATGTCCTCCATCGCAGTCTCCCGACCAGCCGACATTTGGGTCCTGGGTGATCCAGTAAGCGGTCACAGGATCGCCTGTGGCGACTTTCGCGATCAATCGGTGCTGGACCGGGTATTTCAGGGTCAGACGGCTGAGGTCTGCTTTACCGACCCACCCTACAACGTTCCTATTCAGGGCCACGTGTCTGGCTTGGGCCAGACATCTCACAGAGAATTCGCGATGGCCTCTGGGGAAATGAGCAGGGCTGAGTTCCAATCGTTTCTCACTGCGATGTTAGAGCGGATTTTCGACAGATTGGCCGCGACCGCAGTCGCTTACGTTTGTATGGATTGGCGTTCCATCGCTGCGCTTGTTGACGCCGGATCTTTCGTCGGGCTTGAGCTCCTGAATCTCGCCGTCTGGGTGAAAACCAACCCGGGCATGGGAAGCTTCCTGCGCTCTCAACACGAACTGGTTGCCATATTTAAAAGGGCCGGTGCGTCGCATCGCAATAATATCGAACTCGGCAAGCATGGCAGATCCAGATCGAACGTTTGGCATTATCGCGGTGTCAATGTCATGGGACCAGAGCGACACCTGCTTGCCGAACATCCCACAGTGAAGCCATCCGCGATGGTTTGCGATGCCGTCCGTGATGTAAGCGTTCCCGGCGACATCATCTTTGACCCGTTTTTGGGTTCTGGCACGACCCTTATCGCCGCGGAACGGACCGACAGGCGATGTTACGGAATTGAGATCGAGCCTACTTTCGTCGACCTGGCAATTCGGCGTTGGCAGGCCGAGACCGGGAAGGATGCGGTCCGCGCAAGCGACGGCCTAACCTTCAGCGAAGCCGAGGCGGCAACAGAAGCAGAGGCGGAGCCTCAAAGGCCATCACCTCCCCTGCTTCTCGACGGCCCAAAAGCGCCAAAGCTGTCCCACCGCTCATAGCACAGGCAAGACCCGATCGGTTCAAGCCGACGGGCGTTGGGGAGATAGGCAGCAGGCCGGCATAGTGCCGGCCTGCAGCCAAATATCCAACCCTTTGCATTCCAGCAACAGAGCTGAGGCTGTGCTCTCCTCACGTGCCTTGAAGGGAGACAATGTGATGAAATGTTCGATCGATAAAGCCGGGTGGCTAGCTGAAAAAAGTTTAGCGGATCACGGGAACGTGATCAAAACTCGGGCCTTCACCTCTGAAACTTATCTGATGGAACCACAAGGGCGCGAGCAAACGGGCGCCCGTCCCTCCTCTCGCAGGGTTGTCATGGGGCGCGCCGAAGGAGCAGCGACCATGCAACGCCTCTTAGACCACCATCAATCGAAAGCTGGGTCCTCGCCTATCGAGACACTCAGTTCTTCGGCAATCCAAAGTGCCACCAGGCAGGAGGTGCTTCAATGAGCGGCTTCGATGACGAGCAAGAAGTCGGCTACGGCAAACCCCCAAAGCACTCTCGGTTCAAACCGGGGCAGTCGGGGAACCCCAAGGGCCGGCCAAAAAAACCCGAGAAAAACTTCGCGAATGAAGTCCAGTCCGAACTCGATCTCAAAGTCGTCGTTCGCGAAAACGGACGCGAGATCCAACTCACGAAAGGTGCGGTTATCGTCAAGACGCTCGTTGGCAAAGCCATGAAGGGCGACGTTCGCGCTTGGAGAGAGATCAGGGAATTGCTGCCAAAGCTGTTCCAGCTCCACGCCGATGCAAAGCGCACCAGTGCGTCTAGCGATGATGATGCTCAACTGCTCGATCAGTTCTTGGGGCTGTTCGGAGGAGGTACAGAAAGGCCCCCACAGGAGCCGCAGGGCTCTTCAACAACGAAGGAGCCGGGCAATGCCGAGTGACACCGCGAGAACGAGGGCCCGGCGCAAACGCCAAATGCCTTGGATCGGATTGCATCGACCCTCCATCAAGATCTTAGCGTTTGGCCAGTGCGCCTCACGGGCCGCATTGAAAGCGCGGAAAGCGGCCGCCCACGCCGAGAACTTTCCGCCAGAGGCAGCACAAATCAACGTTTTTGCAAATGGAGGCTGACGATGAGCGGCAGATGGACGTGGGACGCAACGACTTCGAAGTTTCTCATCGATCGAGTCGCACGAGAAATTTTCGGTATTCCGCCAGAGTTCGTACTAGAGGACTTTGACGACCTCATGGATCAGACCATGCCGCCCCGAATAAGAGGCGTTGTGTGGGCTCCGCTGTTGGCAGGGTGGGTTGTAACTACGGAGCCCTTCGTCAAGGCTTTCCAGATAATGCCGTTCGCAACTTACGACCTCATATGGATCCGTTCGACCATAATTTTCGAACATTCCGTGAAACCGCGACCTTCCCTGATCCCGAAGGATGAAGGGTGGGGCAAGTATCACGGAACTGTGGAAGTGCTCGAAGTCGATCCGACCAAACTCGTTGATCTGAGAAGCTACCTGGCTACGAGACCCAACTTCGGAGGATCGCAGAAGGTTTAAGCAGCTAGACGTCTGCTGCGGTACCGTACCCGCCGCAGCAGACGTGCCGCAAGACCAATCCCGCTCGCCCGAGCGAGCGACATCGAAGCGAGATTTCAATCCGTCAATTGGACGTTTTACCATGCATGGAAGAAATAGTGGCGGCACGCCGCCAGATTACCACGAAACAGCGCTCGCGCTTTGCCGAAAATATCTTTGGGCATTCAACGAACGCATGCTGAAAGCTTTGGTCTCGGGCTACGAACGTTTTCCTTACATAACTCTTATGGCGCAAGCCATCGAAGACGCCGCCTTGCGACGCACTGATGGCAACCTTGTGATAACTCTGCCCCCTCGCCATCTCAAATCATACACCGGAATGTCGACGATAGCTTGGTACTTGGGGACATTCCCGGACCGAGAAGTGATGCTCGTCACCCATTCCGAAAGCCTCTCCAGAGACTTGGCCGCGAAGGCCGCCTCAATGATGCGCAGCGAGGAATACCATCAGATTTTTCCAGGTTTGCAGATCCGTGATGACCGGCAGGCCCTAATGGACTTTCGGACCAAAGCTGGTGGCGGCCTCAAGGCCGGCGGGTTTGGAACGAGAATGCAAGGGCGCGGCGCAGACCTGCTTATTATGGACGACGCGTTGTCGCCGCATGAAGCAGAATCGAAAGCAGCGCGCGAGAGCGTGATCAACGCCTTCGAGTCGGTGTTCTCCACCCGAGGAAATAATCCGGCAACCAAATCAGTGATATCGATCGGTCACCGGGTCCATCCAGACGATCTACAAGGCCATCTCCTAGCTCGCGGCTTTGAGCACCTCAATCTCCCATTCAAGGCAGAGCAGGATGAACATGTTACCCGCGGACGTATCCAGTTTCATCGGGAAAAAGGCGAGGTCCTGCAACCTAGCCGGCACACGCCAGAGATCATTGCCAAGGAATTTGACACGCTGGCGCCGCATATCTTCGCCACGCAGTTCCAGCAACGCCCGACGGCCCGAGAGTCCGGAGTACTCAAGGCCGCGTACTTTCCTATCGCCCAAAGCCTTCCACCAGGTGGCGAGACCATCTTTTCTTGGGATTGCGCCTCAAGCACCAACCCCGGTTCATCGTTCTCGGTCAGTTTGGTGTTTCAGAAGCATGGGACCGTAAGTTATCTCAAACACATAAGTCGCGTTCGCCTGGGTTATGTCGCACTGAAGGAGCTAGCCCTTGCGCTGGAAGACCGATATCAGCCCACCCGACACTTAATCGAGGCCACCTCGACCGGCATTTCGCTAGCGAGCGAGCTCAGAGCTCGTGGAGCAAACGTCATTGACATCAATACAGGTGGATTTTCGAAAGAGGCGCGGCTCGACGTGGTGATGGGCAAAATCGCCGGACAGTACGTTCATATCGTTGCGGGTATGCCCGGAATTGAAGACTTCTTGGACGAACTCACCGCGTTTCCACATGGGTCAAATAACGACCAAGTCGATGCGCTTACGCAATATCTGCAGTGGCTGACCGTCTCAGAGCCCATGGGTGTCCCCGACCCCGTGTTCCGCCGAATTGCGCCTAGGCCTAGCAGGCTAGAACGCTATCGCCCGAAAACGTGACTGCATTTCCTGGAGAGCGACCGGCATTGCGATGTCACGGGCGTGGTTCGAGTGTCCGAACTTGACTTCCGACGGACGGCAAGCGGTTTGCACACCCGTGCGACGACAGCACTGTGGCCGTTACGGCAATTCAACCGCCTCTTGGGTGTGACCATTGACAGCACGACCGCGACCAATCTGCAGCCACGATAGCTCTCCAGAAGGGTAAGCGTCGTTCTCAGGCCACGGCCTTGATTTCCGGCTTGGCGATGTAGGTCCAGGGCAGGAGTTCGTTAATTTGG